>DASPOF010000106.1:0-14592 GCA_035626155.1 Binataceae bacterium (SeqCode) | reverse complement strand
CGTGGTAGGCGATGCTGACCGGAGTGGAGCGGAAGTCGCGGCTTAACCGGTCCGCCTGCTTGACCGCCCAGAGCAGCTCGTGCGTATCGGCCACTGCGGCCGAGAATTCCTTTACCTCGTCGCCGCCGAGCAGCCCCGGGTATTCCTTGCGCATCGTGAGCGAGCAGGTCGGATTGATCGCGGCGATCTTGTAGCCCTGGCGCACCAGCGGGAGCATCGAGTCCACGTTGGCTCGCGCCTGCTTGCGCGCGAACTCGAGGTCGCCGCCGTCGAGCGCGGGCATCCCGCAGCAGTTCTGGCGCGGGCAGGCGATCGCACAGTTGTTCTTCGCCAACACCTCGACCGCGGCCCTGCCCGGTGCGGGGTTGTAGTAGTTCACGAAGCAGGTCGCAAACAGCACCACCCGCGCGGCGGGATCGGCGGGCGGCGGCGGCACCGGATTGCGCGCGAGCCATTTCTCGAAGGTCTCGGGCGCAAAATCGGGAAGCAGCTTGCCCCGGTGAATCCCGAGCAGCTTCTCCATAATCGCGCGCTGGAACGGATTGCGGCAGGCAAAGTTGGCGAGCCCGGGCGCGATGCTGCCGAGCCGGCCAAGCAAGTCGGGATTGCCGAGCATCCGCTCGCGCAGCGCGACCCCCTGCTCGTGCGCGCGGACCGCCTTGGCCCGCGTCATCAGGCGCGGAAAATCGAGCTGGAACTCATGTCCATCGCGCGGCGTGTAGGGACACTTGACCTCGCACAACTTGCAGCCGTAGCACAGCTCGATGACGCGCGCGGTCTCGGCCGCGGACATCTCGCGCACATCATCGCCGTGCAAATCCACCGCCTCGAACAGCGCCGGAAATGACGGGCAGAGGTTGAAGCACAGCCGGCAGGTCGAGCAGATGTCGAACGCGCGCTCGATTTCCCGGTCGAGTC
This sequence comes from Binataceae bacterium (SeqCode), assembly GCA_035626155.1. GTDB lineage: Bacteria > Desulfobacterota > Binatia > Binatales > Binataceae > DASPOF01. The sequence continues at coordinate 13,674 of DASPOF010000106.1, read as the reverse complement.
CCGCGCGGTCGAGATACTTCGCTTCGGCAGGGTTGTAACACAGGCCGTCGGTGGGCCGCGCTTGGATTCGAGTGCTCATCGCAGTGAGTCGTCCGATCGTCCGGCGCGCGGGCGCTTTAGCGGCCGGGCGTGAGCGAAACGGGGAAGGAAACTCCGGGCCCCGGCGCGCAGCGCGAGCGCCGGGACCCGGAAGTCACGGCCGCATCAGGCGAGCGACTTCGCCGCGCGATCGAAGCGGCCGGCGTGCGACTTCTCCGCCTTCGCCAGGGTCTCGAACCAGTCGGCGATTTCCGCAAACCCCTCATCGCGCGCGGTCTTGGCCATCCCTGGGTACATGTCGGTGTACTCGTAGGTCTCGCCGTGGACCGCGGACTTGAGATTCGCCATCGTGTCGCCGATCGGCTGATCGGTCACCGGATCGCCCACCGTCTTGAGGTAGTCGAGATGGCCGTGCGCGTGGCCGGTCTCGCCCTCGGCGGTGTCGCGGAACAATCCCGCGATCTCGGGCTGTCCCTCGACGTCCGCCACCTTGGCGAAATAGAGATAGCGGCGGTTGGCCTGGCTCTCTCCCGCGAATGCGTCCTTGAGGTTCTGATGGGTTTTGGTGCCTTTCAAGTTCTTCATCGTTCCTGCCTCCTGATGGCGTTGTTGATTCTCTCTACTGTCCGGCGTGCGGGGTGCGGGTGCGCGGATGCGCCGTGCTCTTCGCGCCGTCCCGCCGTGCACATCGGTTGCACACCGCGTGGATTTCGAGCGACGATCCCAGCAGCTTGAATTCGCCCAGCCCCGAGCGGCCCTTCAGCAGTCCGTCGAGTTCGGGGATCTCGATATCGCGGATGCGCCGGCATTTGACGCAGACCACGTGATGATGCGGCGTCACGTTGCCGTCGTAATGGGCGCTCAGGTGCAGCATCGTCACCTTGCGCGCCTCGCCGATCTCGCACAGCTTTTCGAGCGTGCGATGGACGGTGGCAAGCGAGATGTGAGGATGCTCGCGGCGCACCTGGGCGTAGATCTCATCGGCGCGCGGGTGTTCCTCCGATGCGAGCAGCGCCCGGATGATCGCAAGCCGCTGCGGAGTCACGGCGAGCCCCCCGCTGCGGCATCGATCGGCGAATTCGGCGAGCCGGTGCGCGGCGTAATCCGCGTGGCGCCCTCCGCTGACCAGACGTAGTACCATATCTCAGGTGATAATTATTATCATCTGAGAGTCGCGCGCGTCAAGCCGCAGCCGCGCCCTTGAAATGCGGCTCGCGCCGATCGGGTTGCGGCTACTTGGATGCTTCGAGCGCGGGCGCGGGAGTCCCCGGAGCCGGCGCGAACCCGGCGGGCAAATCTCTGACCGGCGTGATTCTGATCGCGACCCTTTCGCCGCTTTCGAAAGTCGCGCGGCTCGGCCCGACCAGCGCGCTCATCGTGTAGCGCTTGTGAAAATCCGCCAGGATCTTGTCGAACACCGCGGTCTCGGTCGTGATCGCGGCCTTGCCCATGAATGCGGGGCCGTTGAGCCCCCCGATCCACACGATCACCGGGCTGCCCCGGCGGATCCGCCTGTCCTTCCAGCTACCCTTGCGGGTCTGGATCAGAAGCTCGCTCCTGTCGGCGTTCATCGTGAACCATACCGGCGCGGACTTGCTCTGATTTCCGTCCTTGCGCACGGTCGAAACGTACACGGTGGACGCCTCATCGAGCGCCTTGAGCTGCGCGGCGGAAAACCCCGCGCAACCGGCGCGCCCGGCGATCAGCATCGACACTATGAAAGCCGCAGCCGCGGCCAGGGTCGAACAGGTTGCGAATCTTCTCATAGCGCTTCTCCGTCTTGCTTGGGGTTCAAACCCGATCTTCGCGCGCGTCCGGCGCCGGCGCCATCATGGCTTGCACATGCGCGACAGGACAAGTCCGCCCTGACGCATCTTTGGAAAGCCACGAGCGGCAGCACGCGGCGCCTTCGAGGAATCGGCGTCCATTCTCCATTACGATTACGCTCTCCCGCGCAACGAAGGCAAATCGCCCGTGAGCAACCGCGGTCCCGCGCCTGCGGGTTCATCGAGGCTGGCGGAGAGAACAAACGCCGCGGGCGGCGATGCCGATTGGAGTCGCCGCCCGCGGGCGCCGCTTTTCCGTTACTCGATCAACTTAATCTATGCATGACGCCGAGGCCGTATTGAAATAATTGAAGTACCAGAGGTCGCTGTCGCAGCCCGAGTTCGCGTCATACAGATCATCCGTCCCGTTGCCGGTGGCACTCGTATCGGTGACATTGTTCCCGGTGCTGCCGAGTTCGATCGCGATCCCGTAATTGCCATTGCCGTCTGCGGTGTGGTCGAAAATCTTGTTCGACTTGCTCGAACATGCGGCACTGGTCGAACCCGGGCAACCAACGAGCACTCCGACTTTGCCGTTGCCATCGGTATCCGAGCAATTGACCTGGTTGCTGCCTCCGCCGCTAATCCAGACGCCGTAGCTTCCGTTCCCGCCGGTGCCAAAATCGTTGATGTTGTTGCCCTTGCCACCCACTACTTCGACGCCTGCCGTACCGTTGTTGTTGGCATCGAAGTCCTCGACGATATTGCTGGCGCCTTGGACGAGGATCCCTACGTCCCAACTATCAACGTCGCTCGGGAGCTCGATGAAATCGTTGTTCGAGCCTTTCAGGATATGAATGCCGATGCCCGTGGGCGTTCCACCCCCGGGTCCCGTGATGGAGTAGCCCCCATCGGTACGACCACGACTGGTTTCCTTTCCGGTATTCAGGGTGACGTTGGAGGCCTTGACGTCGATGCAGCCGTTGAGCGCGGTCAATCCCTGAGACGAACTCAGGGCGGCACCGACCTGGTAGAAGCCGCCCTTGGTGATGGTGCATCCGCACGAGGAGATAGTGGCCGAGCAGGCAACCACTTTTCCGGCGTTCTCTGAATCCTCCGCATACGCTCCCTGAGCAAACGCGATAAGCGCGGCGGCTGCGATTGCCGGCACCGCCAGCCGGTGCAGCCTCCCTCGTTTCGGAAACGCCCGGATGGACGTTCCATCACATGATGCGGACGTTCTCCCTTGAGTGGTTCTCTGGTTCATGACCTTCCTCCTTTTGCCGCTGCGGTTCGCGGCGGCATCGGCCTGGGATGGCCGGTTGCAACTCTGGGGTGGGCCTTACAGCCACAACATGCGCCACTGCGCAAAACGAAGCTAGGCTTGGCAGCGCCGAGCTAAGGTCATCGCTATTGGAGCCGGCTCGCGGCGCGGGCCGCGGGACGATCGAGAGCGGCCACTATCAACGCGGCCGGGTGTCAGCCATCGCCGATTAGGGCGGGGCGCGTTGTGTTGCACGATTGGAAAAGGAAGCTTAAGCTTCCGTTCTGACGGAGACTCGGCCAGCCAAATGGAAAAGGGAGCACGCCGCCGCTCACGAGATGAGATGGGCCGGTTTCAGGCTTCGGGAGGAACGATCCGCGATATCCGGGCAAGCGAGGCCGATCGGCTTTTCGGCTCATTCTCGCCACCGGACCCGAAAGAACTTGGGCGGCTCGAACAGGATGTCTATCGCCAACTGAAGGCGCCGCGCGAGGCGCATCTGAAACTGCTTGGCAACGGCGAATTCACGATCGCCGTCGCGCACCCCCGCAGCGCGCCGCGCTGGGCATGCAAGCGCATGCCGCCAGCCACCAAAGATGCGGCTGACCGGTTCAAGACATCGATCGAGCGCTACAGGGACAGGCTCGAGTCCGCAGACGTGCGCGTCGTTCCGACCAGCATCCACGTGATTGCGGCGTCCACCGGTGGTTATGCCCTCTATCTTTGTCAGCCCATACTGCCGGAGCACACGCTTCTTCCCAATATCCTGCGCGAACGCACACCGCGCGAGGACGACGTGGTGCTGGTGAGCGTGTTCGAGGCGATCAAGCGAGGAACCTCGCCGACCCTTGCCGTGGATGGTCAGGCGGCCAACTGGGCCTGGGTGGGCGGCGAGCCCTGGAACTTTGATATATCGACGCCGATGCTCCGCCGGCCGGACCTGAGTTCCGAAATGGACGTAAGCCTGCTGGTTCAGCCGTACCCGGGATTCGCTCGGCCGTTTATCCGCCGGTGGCTAGCGCCCTCAATGATCGAGCGGATTCACAATCTGCGTATGAGCCTCATCGATGCGGCGGCGATGCTGATCAAAGACAACCTTCGCAATTGGCTGCCAGCATCCGCCGCGGCGATCAACCGCCTGGTGGAAGAGCCGGTTTCGGTCGCAGAGATCGAAAAGTACTATGCCAACGATTCGTTGTTGTGGGAGTTCGCTTACTGGATGAAGCGGCTCGAGCGTCGCTTGAAGCGGCTCTCCGGCCGAACCTATCAATACCTGATTCCGCCACCGACTGGCCGCTTCAACTGACTCTGAGGTAAGGTGCGGCCGGACCAGAGGCGAAGCCACGCGCGAAGATCGCGATTGCGCGCGCTCTGAAGATATGAAGAAGGTGTAATTCTCGAATCTCGAATGACGAGAGGAGGCCATCATGAGCGAGAAAGAAGAGTTCGAGAAGCTCCCGGAAGCAATGCCGAAGTGGATCAGGGACCATGTGGATCTCTACCTCTCTGATCCCGAGAAGGCTCACCTCTGGGACTCGACGATTGGCGGCGGACCCGGCCCGCTGCCGACACTGCTCCTGATCGCGCGCGGGGCGAAGAGCGGGAAGCTCCGGCCGCTGCCGCTCCTCTACCAGGAGATCGATGGGAAGTACGTCGTCATCGGCTCGAAGGGCGGCGCGCCGACGCATCCGGGATGGTACGTGAATCTAAGAGCGAATCCGGTGTGCGAGATCAGAGTCGCCTCGAAGCGCCTTCGCGCGCGGGCGCGGACGGCGAGCGGGGACGAACGGACGCGCGGCTGGAAGAAGATGGCGGCGATGTATCCGCCGTACAACGACTACCAGAAGCGGGCGGGTTCGCGGCAGATCCCGGTCGTGATTCTCGAGCCGATTGGCCCGGCATGATCGCGAGGATCGCGATTGCGCGCGCGTTTTGAAGATTTAAGGTAGGTGCAACTGTGGAACTGATTCTGGTCCGGCACGGATTGCCGGAGCGTAGCGCCGACCATTCCGACCCGCCTCTGTCGCCACGGGGACGGGCGCAAGCCGAGCGAGTCGCGGCGTTTCTCGCCCGGGAGACCATCGATGCGGTTTGGTCGAGCACTCAGAGGCGCGCCATCGAGACCGCCGCGCCTCTGGCCGCGATCGCCAGGCTCGACGTTCTGACTCATCCCGGAATCCGCGAGTACGACAGGGATCATAGCCAGTACGTCCCGAGCGAGGTCCTCAAGGGCGAGAACCGCGCCGCCTGGCTAGCTCAGCGCACGGGAGAAGGCGTGGACCTCGGAGCATTCCAGGCGGAGGTGGTCGATGCCATCGAGCGCATCGTTCGCGATAACGCCGGGCGGCGAGTAGCCATTTTCTGCCACGGCGGCGTGATCAACGTCTGGACGGCGCATGTGCTGCAGATTCCGGCGCGTCTCTTCTTCGATCCAACCTACGCGAGCATCAATCGGTATTCCTGTTCGCGCGAGGGCATACGCACTATCGTCTCGCTCAACGAATTTGCCCATCTGGGGGAACTCGCTCGGCGCGACCCGAAATTCACCCTGCCCGCCGCGGCGAATGACGATTAGAAGAGAGGGCGCGAGCATGGCTTCTTCCAGCCTGGAGCTCCGATGCACGCCGCAGCAGGCCCGCAGCCGGGCGACGATGGACCGGATTCTCAAGGTGGGCGGCGAGCTGCTGGACGAGCTTGGCGTCGAGGGGTTCAACACCAATATTCTCGCCGCGCGCGCCGGATTGGGAGTTCGTGCAATCTATCGGTACTTTCCGAACAAGCTGGCGGTTCTCCTGCGGATGGCGGAGCAGTCGAATGAGGCGGGATGGGCGTGGATCGGCGACCTCAGCCGGGTTTCCGAGTACGGCGACTGGCGGGCGGCGGTCGCTCGATCGATCGATGGATATTACAGGGGCGCGTCTAGTTATCGCGGCTTCGCCGCGCTGCGAGCAGCGGCCCACGCGATTCCCGAACTCCGGGAAATGGATAATCAAGACAAGAAGAGACTGGTACGCGAACTTGCTATCGGCCTGAGAGGCATCGGTATATCGCTCGACCAAAGTCACCTGGCGGCGCTAAGTAGAACGATTATCGAATCGTCCGAGCGCATCCTCGACGTTGCAGTGCAGAAACCGTCTCGCGAGGCCAAGCTCCTCGTCCGCGAGCTGAAGCTGATGATTACCAATCTGCTGTCGGCCTACTTGGACTGATGCGTCTCGGATTCTAATTCAAAACGCGGGAATGCCCGTCGCGAAGACCAACGACCCAACGAGGTCCTTTGCGCAAAGCACTGTATCATCGGCCAAGATGCCGGGCTTCTCAGCGAGAAATTCGGCGGAGCCGGTTGGCGCCCTTCCCGATATCAGGATCCCGCACCTGGACCTCGAGGGAAATCCCGATCGCATCGGCGACATCCGCAACCGTTCGCAGGGTCAGGTTGCGGCCGCCCGCCAGTAGCTGCGAGACGAAGCCTTTCGTCTTGCCAAGCCGCCTGGCGACCTCCGATCTGGTGAGCCCCCGCTCCTCGATGGCCTGCGACAACGCCTCCGTAACTTCGAGGATAAGCTTCTCCTGATTAAGCAATCGCCGACTCTCGGCAGAAGACCGCTCGAAGCGCTCGACGTCGGTCGAGTTGATTCTTTCACCGTCCATGTTGTGCCTCATAACGATCATTTTCGATCAGAATGCGAACGGCTCTGTCGATTACGGCGGAATCCAAGCGGTCCTTTTTCTTCTGCTCGTATGCGGCGATCAAGAATCTGCGACCGGGCCGGAAATCGCCCAGGAAGCGATCCTGAAACCGCTTAAACTCCCACAACTGCGAGCCACGCCTTCCGCTTTTCTCACCCAGGTTGCGGAATTGTTCCCGGTTATTGATCCGACCCACCTCAGCGAGCCTCTGAAAAAGGGCCGCCATTTTCGCTTTTCTGTCCACGTCAAGATGCTCGTAATCCGCGCGCGCTGGCAGGGAACCTTCCTTGTCAACGGCCCATTCCACCGTTCCCCAGGCCCCCTTCGCCGCTACGCGTTCCACCTTCCCGCCGGTTCCACACTGGTCAGTTTATGTATAAGTAAACCGTAGTTCAAGCCTCGAGCGCTCGACCGTTCGTCCGATTTGAGTGAAAGAAGCGGCGTCGCGCTTCACCGCACAGACACACCGCGAAAAGGAGAAAGAGCCAAAATCGCGTTACACTTCAGAGTGTGTCCCGCACGACCCCCTATCGCGCTTCGAGCCGAATCGGCAATCATCACGTCCCACTTCCTGGTGCCGGGGGCGGGGGTCGAACCCGCATGGGAGTTGCCTCCCAGAGGATTTTAAGTCCTCTGTGTCTACCACTTCCACCACCCCGGCATCGCGGCGCGGCTCGTATCCTTTAATCATAAAGACGCGCGGACTCGAAGATGCCGCGCGCGGCGCGCGGGCGGCGGCCCGCGAAACCGCACCAGCCGCTCGAACGTCATTATCCGCTCCTCTCGACTCCGGCCCGGGATCCGACTGAAATATGAAGCGGTGCCGAAGATGAAATCTAAACCGAGCGCTCTTCAGTCCGCCTCGCGCGCCGCGCGCGCAGCCATCGCAATCGCAGCGCTGATCGCATCCGCCGGCTGCGGGATCGCATCGGCGCCCATCAAGGACACCAACCAGGTCGTCGCGACTCCCCAGCCCGGCCAGCTCAACGTGAGCGTGCAATCGCATGCGACGGTCGGCCAGATCGTGCCGGTGTACGTCTCGATCGCAAACGGCACTGACATGCCGCGCGCGGTGGTGCCGAGCCAGGTGTTCGCGATCAACGAGGCGGGCGAGCGCGTGGCGCCGCTGCCTCCCGGCGAGGCCGCCCGCCAGGCCGGCGACGCGGGCGAACTCAAGGCCGCCCTCACCAGCGCGACGGTCAGCGGCGCTGCCGCGGGCGCGGTCGGCGCGGGCCTCGGCGCGGCGGCCGGCTCCGCGTTCGGTGCAGTCGGACAGGGAGCGATCGTCGGCACGGCGATCGGAGCCGCGCACGGAATTTTCCGCGGCGCGGAAAACGGCCAGAGCAAGGCCGACCAGCAGGCGCGCGAGCAGATCGAGGCGCTCGCACTCAAGCCCGCGGACGTGAACCACGACTTCACCATCAGCGGGTACGTCTTCTACCCGAAAGGAAGCTACCAGCGGATCGAGATGCTGCTGGTCGATCGCGAAACCGGCGATACCGAAATCGTCAAGGAGCCGTGGCGCTAGCAGGATGTTGAGACCGCAGCGCAGTCCGAGTGCTACGGCCGCGCCTTTCTCAGCATCCTGCTAGCAGGCTGCCGCTCGCGCCGGCCCGCCCTACAACATCGACGAAATCACGACGATCGCCCCGTCGTTCACCTTGCCGTGCCCGCACGGATCGCAGAGCACCATCCGGTTGTTGATGAACTTGAGGCAGGTCGGATCGATGAGCATCTTCGCGTAGGTGCGCGGGACGTCCTTGTACACGCGATAAATTTCGCCGTCCGGCGCCGCGTTGTTCTCGGTCGCCAGCTTGCCCGCATCCGCGATGAAGAACGTGTCGGGATACGATCCCCAGCCCGAGGGCGAAGTGCCAAAGCCCGTCGCGCGCATGAACCCGACCATGTACACGTCGTCCTTGAGCTTGCCGTCCGGAGCGACGATCGAGATTCGGCCCCCTCGAACGCCGCCGATGCTGCTCGGGCGCATCCCGACCAGCATCGTGTTCGGCGCTTTCGGATCGGTGGCGGGCGCGAAGCCGATCGTGGTCAGCTCCATCGCGAGCGGCTTGTCGTAAGCGCCGAACACGCTCGCCTTGCCGGAGGAATCGACCGCGTAGATCGCCGAGTTGCCGGTCGTTGCGGCAAAGAGCTTGCCGGCGAACGGCGATGAGGCCGGACCGAATTCGAGGTCGCGGCAATCGGTCGGCTTGCCGGAGCCGCCATCGGGCAGCTTGGCGAAGGTGCTCACGGCGCCCGACGCATCGATGCGATCGACCTCGCACGACGCTTTTTCATCGTCGGCGTTCAGCACGAAAATCTGGCCCTGGTATGCGCCGAAGCCCGCGGGCGCCGCGGCGACGCCGGCCGGATGCTTTAGCTTCGCCTTGCCGGCAAGTTCCGTGACCTTTGCCGCGAACGTGACCGAGTACACGCCGCCAGTACGGTCGGACACCACCATCTTGCCGCCGCTGATTTCGTTCAGGTAGTACGGCGCGGCGATGCCGGGCGTCTTGAGCATCGCCACTTCGTAAGGGATCTCGACGTCGATTCCCTTGGACTTGCCGGCCGCGCGGGCGACCGAATTCGAGGCCGCCGGCCACAACAGGATGAGCGCCGCCAGTGCTGCGGCGGCGGTGAGGAACAGGTCACTTCTTCTGGTTGATGAGTTCATCGAGCCCCTCGTTGATAAAGTATTTCTGGCTCGGATCGCGATCGTCGAGCTCCGACTTCCGGCGCGTAACCCAATCGGCGACCGCGATGATCGCGGCCTCCGTCGCGGTCGGGATTCCGAGCGCCTCGGCGACCTGCTCGAGCTGCTCGCGAAGCTCCTTTGGCAGGTCGAGCTCTATGCGGTCCGATGCCATCGGTTCGCCCTTCCATATAGTCTTTGTCAGCGCCGCCCGTCAAAATGAAATCAACGTGTCCATCGCACCCAAATACCAGGGATCGCTGGTCGAATATCTGGACCAGGGGCGTTTTCGCGCCGGGCTGGCCGTGCGCGAACAGGAACGTCACGTCGCGGTGATCGACTCCGAGGGACGCGAGCGGCTGGTCGCGCGCGACCTCGTGATGATTCAGCATCCCGACCGCCGCCCCGCCCGCGAGGCGGCCGCGCAGGCGATCGCGGTGCTCGAGGCCGAGCGCGCGGCACTCGCCGCCGAGCTCGATCTCAACCTGCTGTGGGAGGTGGTCGAGGAACAGGGGCGAAGTTTCACGGCATCCGAGTTGGCGAGTCTGTTCTTCGGGCGGCGATCGCCGGTGGCGGATTCGGTGATGCTCGAGGCGCTGTTGAACGACCGGGTCTATTTCGTCCGCCGGCACCTGGAGTTCGTGCCGCGTCCGCCCGACCAGGTCGAGCGCCTGCGCATCCAGCAGGATCGCATCCGCAGCCGCAGCGACGAGTACCGCAGGACACAGCAGATGCTCCGCGACATCCTGAGCGAGGGGGCGGCCGCGCCCGGCGCCGATGCGGTTGCGCTTGGCGATGAGATCGCGCGCTACCTGAAGAACCCGTTCACGCGCAGCCGCGAACTGACGCAGATGTTGCAGCAGGTCGCGCCCGACGTCGATCCCGCAGAGGCAGCATTCGAAATTCTCGAGCGCCTCGGCGCAACCCCCCCTGCGCCGCGCTTCGCTCTGATCGCGGGGCTGAGGACGGAGTTCAGCCGCGAGGCGCTCGATGAGGCGGCGAGCGCCGCTCCGCCCGCGCGCGCGCCGATCGAGGGCGGTTACTCGGCGACGATCGACGATGAAGACACGGTCGAGATCGATGACGCGCTCAGTTGCGAGCCCGCGCCGGGCGGCGGATTGCGCGTGCGAACCCATATCGCGCTGGTCTCGGATTTCATAAACAAGGGCGGCGCGATGGATCGAGAGGCAGCCGCCCGCGCAACCACCGTCTACCTGCCCGAGACGACGGTGCGGATGTTGCCCGACCGGGTTTCGTGCGAAATCGCAAGCCTGATCGCCGGCCAGGAGCGTCCGGTGCTCACCACCGACGCCACCATCTCTCCATCGGGCGAGTTGATCGAGGCGACGATCTATCCGGGGCGGATCCCGATCGCGCGGCGGCTCAGCTATGACGAAGCCGACCGGATGCTGTCGGACGGAGCTCCGGCATGCGAGCCGGCCACATCGCTCAAGCATCTGTACGACGCTGCGCTCGCTCTGCGCGAGCGCCGTAGGCGCGCTGGCGCAGTCCTGGTGCGCCGGCGCGAGCCCAAGGTGACCGTGCACGACGGCACGATCGATATCCGCGTGCTCGACAGCAACTCGCCGAGCCGGATGCTGGTTGCGGAGTTCATGATCCTGAGCAATTTCGTGGCGGCGCGATTCGCCGCCCAAAACCGCATCCCGATGATCTATCGCGTGCAGCCCGAGCGGGGCGACGAGTTTGCGGCGCAACGCCCGCGCCTGTCGCTATATCCCGATTATCACGCGGGGATCGGGCTCGATTACTATGCGCAGTTGAGTTCGCCGATCCGCCGCTACGCCGACCTTGTGCTTCAGCGGCAATTGGTTGCCGCGCTCACCAGCCGCGCGGCGCAGCCTTACACCGTCGATGAACTGTTGGCGGTACTGGCGGGCGCTGAAGATGCGGAGGCATCGGGACGCGAGCTCGAACGCCGCGCCAAGCGCTACTGGATATTGCGCTACCTCGAGCATCAGGCGATCGACCGGCCGCTGCCCGCGTTCGCGACCCGCGAGGGCGCCTCGGCGGAACTGGCCGACTATGCAATCCGTGGAACATTGCGCGGCGCGCCCGATCTCGCGGAACTGGCGCCGATCGTCGTGAGGATAAGCAGGGTCGATCCCCTGCGCGGTTGGCTGTCCTTCGACTATCTCGGCCCGGCAGAGCGAGCCTCGGGGGGCGCCCCCTAGCGCACCCCCCGAATAGCCCGATCCCCCTTTCCAACCCCGCGCAACCATCAGACCGACTTGAAAACGTCCTGGTCCAGACGCCATCGGTCGATCGACTCGATATTGAAACGCCAGTCGCTTCCGACTTTGAACGCCGGCAGCCGCCCGCGCTTGAGCTGGCGATAAACCGTCGATGGATGCACCTTCAGATAATCCGACAGCTCCTTAACTGTGAGTACCCGGCTGTCCTCCAATTTCATTGGCCCTGCTCCCTCCTTTGATGTCGATAGCGGTCCTTGTCAAACCCGCTTGGTCTGTAACGCAATCGGCATGCCGGAATTTCGTTCGGCGGAGATCCGCGAATCAGGCCGAGTTATGACGGCGCTTGCTAACCAGGAGTGATGCGATTTTGACGATCCGACGAAAAATTGGCGCTCGGATGAGAACCGGGACGGTTTAAAGACAACTGTCCCGCGCCGATAGTTCGCGTTGTCTCAATTTGAACGCCCTATCGAGAAATCGGACATCCGAAGCGAGCCCGGATTGAGATGGCCCCGCGCGGTCAGACTTTGCCCACCAGTTCGCGCTCGGCCCAGCTCACCAGCTTGAGCACTCCCGCCTCGTCTTCGTCGGCGCGGAAAAGCAGGATCAGGCGATGTACGCCGGCATCGGCGAAGCGCCTGGCGACGTCGCGATCGACCGGCCCGCTCGGCGTTATGCTGATTTCGAGATCCTCGAATCGCCGGCCCTCCCTGGCGCATGCCGCCTTGAGCCCCTCGATGCTTCGCTTGGTCTCGTCCAGGTCGCGCCTGAAGCCATACCATCCCTTCGCCAGACGCGCCGCGCGCGCAAAGCCCTCGGGCGAGTGGCCGCCGAACACGATTTCGGGATGCGGCTTCTGGATGGGCCGCGGCGCCGCATTCATACCCTTGAAATTGACCCATCGCCCTTGAAACTCCGGCTTCTCCATCGACCACAGCGCGATCATCGCACGCAGGTATTCCTCGGCGCGCGCGCCCTTGTGGTCGAACGGGATGCCCATCGCATCGAACTCGGGCTTCACATAGCCGATCCCGATTCCGAAGATTAGCCTGCCGCCCGATAGCACGTCGGCCGAGGCGAGCTCCTTGGCGAGCACGACCGGATTGCGTTGCGGGAGGATGATGATCCCCGTGCCGAGCCGAATCGTGCTGGTGTGCGCCGCGACGAAGGCGAGCGCGACCGTCGAATCGAGCATCGGAAAATCGGGTGCGACCGGCGATGGACGGTCAGCCGCCCATCGGCCACGCGTCGGACCGAGCTTCGAAGAATCGGCTGCGACCGGCGCTCGCGGCACCTGCGGGTCGGGCACGATTATGTGTTCGCCCGTCCACAGGCTCTCGAATCCGGCCGACTCGGCCGCGCGCGCAACCGCGGCTGCCGTCCGAGGCGATGCGCACGGTCCCATATTGATGCCGAACAGCCCAATTTTCATAGCCGCAGAAATACCACGCGAACCATCGAACAGCCATCGTGCGGCGGCGCCGCCGGGCCGCGCGCGGGGTAATCGCGCGAATTGACCAGCCGGCTCGGCGTTCATCATAATCGGCGCCAGACCGGCGGCAGGATGGAGGCGGCAGGGCGGAACGATGCGATGTCCTCAGTGCGGATTGGAGGCTCAGCAGGGCGCCGCATTCTGCTCGCGATGCGGGACGCGGCTGTTCGCACCGCGCCCGGACGCGGTGCGCGAGTACATGATCGCGCGAGTGCGCCCCTCGCTGTGGTATTACGCAAATCTTATCGTCCTCGCCTCTGCCGCGATCGGCGCAGGCGGGCGCGTCCTGTACGTAAATCACGACCTGTGGCGTGTCGGATTTGGGCTGATGGCGGCCGGCGTTCTGATTATCGCCGCCGCAGTGCTCTCCGCTCGCCGGGTGACCTGGAGCGTGACCTCCGACCGGATCATCGAGCGGCGCGGCCTGCTCTCATCGCGCAGGCGCGAGATGGAGCTGGCCGACATCAGATCGGTCGAGGTCGCCAAGCGCTTCCTTCAGCGCATCGTCGGGCTCGGTG
>DASPOF010000105.1:0-47730 GCA_035626155.1 Binataceae bacterium (SeqCode) | reverse complement strand
GATGGCGCTCGACCGCGCGCATGGCGGTCAGCACGCGCGGGTCCTTGATCCCGCGCCGCTCGAGCTGTTCGACCACCATCCGCTCGCGCGCCACTTGCAGATCGATAGTCATACGCAAGCCGGAATTATACTCGCATGCATCCAGCCGGGTAAGGCAGGCTCGCGCGCACAAGCGCGCCAACCGCGCGGCCAGGATAACGCCTCTCCTCTCCAGGTCCGAGGAAAAGCGGGAATCTTTTCGCCCTTTCCCTCCGCCTCGTTCCGTCCGAGGATCGAGAGCGTTCCAAGATTGCGGCGGATCTGTTCGACGATCTTCGACGGCTCGGTTCGTCTTTCGCTCCGCTGCCCTCTGTGCTAACAGACGGTCGAGACGCGGCGCTACTTCGCTGGGCCAATCTTGATGCGAAGTTCCTTGGCCCCCGGCTACGCGGCAAATTTCGGCGTGCTCACGGCGAAAAACAGGCAGTCACGATGAAAGCGATGAAAAAATGCGGCGCGATTACCACGATCGCGGGCTTATTACTGGCTCTTTCGGGATGTTCCACAAACGCGGGGTGGAACTACGTCCCGTCGCCCGCGCGAGTGGCGTCAAAGCAGGCGCCGGTCAGCCTGGCGGTCGCTCATTTCCAGGACCAGCGCGGTTCGGAAAACTCGTACTATAGGTGGCTGTGTGCTTTTCCCCTGGTGCCGTATTGCACCTCAACCTACGACCGCCCTGATGCGGCGAATGGTTTCCTTACAGTCGCCGCATACAGCTTCAGGCCAACCGATGATCTGGCTGAGGCAGCCGCGCTCGAGTTGCGCCAAACCGGCATGTTCCGCGATGTGTTCGTAACGGACAAGACGGTTGACCCGGGGGCTCCGCTGATGCTGCACGGTACGATTCAAAGCACCAAGTGGAACGGAGCGACGTACACGTACTTGCTCGGACCGTACGGTCCCTTGCTGTGGCTTTTTGGATTGCCGATTGGTTCAGCGACGAATGCACTAGCGCTGCATCTCGAGCTTGCGGATGTTGCAAGCGGCCGCGTGCTGTGGACGCAGGACATCAGCCAGAATTATTCGATTACGGAAACTTATTATTCGAACTTCAACAAGGATTTTGGCTATCCAACGATGTTCCGCGACGGGATGGCGCCTGCGGTGACATCGCTCGAGTCGTGGGTGGCCTCTCAGCCCCAGGATTATTGGACAAAGTTGCAGCCCGCCGCCACGACCCCACCAGCCGCCACACCAGTACCAGCCGCAGCTCCGGCGCCGGCGCGTCACCCTGAGTAACCGGATCCGCCAATAACCGGCGTTCCAGAGATCCCGCTCCCTGCCAGAAATAGCGCTCGCGACGAAGCGCGCGGCGGCGGTAGCGATGTCGGCGCCGGCGCAGGCGCTGACATCCAGCGGGCGAGGAGTGACATAGAGTTAGCGCGGAGTGGTTGTGACTGCTGCATTCCCCGGGCGCGCGCGGCCGAGGCGCGGCCGTGCAGCCGGGTGTCAGTTTGTTGCGCCGCTGTGACTCTCTGTAGCTGAAATCCTACAAGATGTCGGGCTAATGTTCCAGAAATAACGGATCTTTTTGCCGCTCCCGCGGGCACCTTTCTTGCTCCGCCTGCTCTTGAACTGACCGTCGTAGTAATCCCCAGCGAAACAGGAGTACCCCAGCCATGGAGCCAGTGCTGATGAGGTCGCTCGATCGTGCGGATGCCGCCTTGGCGAGGAGGGCGAGCCGTTACGATGGCCCGCCGTCGCGAAACTGGATGAAGGCCTACGCGGCATTCCGCGTGTCAGTTCTGAGGGAGGTAGAGCTGCAAACGTGGCTCAAGCGCTTCATGCGCCCCGCATTCCTCCTGATCGCATTGTTCGAATTGAGCTGCATCGGGTTGAGCCTGCACGTGCGCGGGCAGGCGGACTGGTCGCGGATCTTCCCGTTCGAGATCTTCAACGGGGTAGCCGGCTTCATTGTGCTGTCGATCATGTGGACCTTGTGGTTTGAGCGTCACTGGCGCGCGAGCGCATTCGGCTTCTGCTCCGTGGTGCTGGTAGCCGCGAGCGTTCTGAGCTTCGCGACGGCACGAACCGAGCCGCTGTTCATTTCGGTGCTGCTGCTGCTCATCGGGGCGGGCTCACTGGTGCCGTGGGAGACGCGCTGGCAAACCGCGCTGACGGCTCTCTGCCTGGCCTGGCTCGCGCTGAATGCAATTTTGCTGCGTTCCGGCGGCGAAGATCCTTTCGGCCTGTATGACTGGCTGGCGCTCCTTGCCGCGGCCGGACTGGCGCACGTGGGCGCCGCGCGCAACGAACATCAGGCGCGAGAGTTGGAGTCGCAGGCGCGACTGTTCGAGGATCAGCCGCTTGTGCCCGCGGGCCACGCTAATGGGGAATTTCGGCCAGCCGCGGTTGATCTGGGAGCCGAGTGACAGCAGGAGTCCGCGCGCCGATTTCCGGCTGCCTGAGCAGCGTTGCGGTGTGCGATGAGCACGACGTGGTCATATCGCCCGTCAGGCGAAAGGCGCCGCTTTTCGGGTCGTAGATCTCTGCGGTTGCCGGCGGCGACCGCTATTGCGACTGTTCGCAGAACTTGCCGTATCCGCGCGGGCGCCATCCAGGTCAGCTCTCCAGAAACTTCACGATAATCCTGCGCCCGCAGAAAACTCCAGCTAGCTCGTAGCACGCTCGCGAACGCATCGATCTGTCGAGCCTTGATGTCGCGAGCTGGCGCGCAGCCTCCGACTAACCCATTCGATCCACGATGGACTGAGAGGTCTCCCTCGCCGAGGCCGCCGCAATCCGCCCGGGCAGGAAGCAAAGCGGCGCACAAAATTCCCTGTTTACACTCAGCGTCACGGCCATTAGAAATCTCTCGGGTTGGATTCAGCCGGTCTAATGGGGTCGAGGTCGGCGAGTGGTGGCCCAGGGCAGTCCGAAGCATCGGTGCGCCGCTCGAGGATTGGACGCATCGGCGTACAGCCCCCCTCGTCGATTTCGAAAGAGCCGGGTTCCAGCCGGGCGAGTCGTGATTGCGGCGCGCGTCGGCCGCGACGCACGAAGAACCGCAGCCGAGCCGTCGCGTGAAGAGAATCAGAGAGGTGAAAAAAATCGCTGCGTGAGGAGAACAGCTATGAGACTTGAGGAGTCGTTAAGGACTAATCGTTGGACGATCGCCGCGGTCATCGCGGTTCTGGGCCTGTCGATCTGGCCGGCAACGAGCCAGGCGACGGTCAAGCCAGGGGACTTCATCACGATGCAGAACGCGGCGCAGGTGAAAGACCTGCTTCCACCCGGGGACTACTACAAGGTCACGCACGGGATGACCATGAAAATCGTCCCGGCCGAACGCGTGGACTGGCCGCCTCCGTATAAGGATGCGACCGAGAAGTACTCGGGACAGGTGAGGCTGTCGAGCGACCATCGCACGGTGGTTGGCTACGTGGCGGGACAGCCGTTCCCGCTAATCGATCCGAACGACCCCGAGGTCGCCACGAAAGTCATCTGGAACAACGTGTTCCGGCCGATCAGCAGCGACGATTACGACCTGCGCTTCTTCGAGTGCCGCGGGCATTACGTCCATCCGGGAGCGCAGGATTCTCTGATGATCGATAATACGGAGGTCGGCCATTATGCGGGCTACGACCTGGTGGGCCGCACCGAGGTCGAGCCGATGCCGGTTGACCCGGACTTCAAGATCTCCAATCGCCTCTATCTCTTTGCGCTGTATCCGGTCATCGCTCCCGCATCGGCGCGCGGCTCGGGCATCATCCGGTATCGATACGGCGACCCCAACCGTGGCGACGATTCGTGGTCGTATGAGGTGGGGTCACGGCGCGTGCGCCGTCTCAACGAGGGTCAGCTCAGCGTTGCCACCGGATATGGGGCGTGGAACCCGGACCATTACTCGGGGTTCAATCCCAAGACCGAGGCCTACAACTATAAGTACCTGGGTGAGAAGCAGATGCTCGCGGTCGTGCACGCACAGCATGTCCCCGAGATACCCTGCCAAACCGATGGCCAGGCCAGCGTGTGCCCCGAATTGTGGGAGATGCGCCATCTGTACATCATCGAGGCGACTCCGCGTTACGGCGTCGTGAACACGTTGCAGGGCAAGAACGTCGTGTATATGGATTCCGAGGTCTGGTTCGAACCCTACGTCGACGCGTACGACCGCAAGGGTGAGTTGTTCCAGAACTTCACCTATTTGCTGGCCCACCGCGACCGCCCGGTGCCCGATGCGAAAATTGCGATTTATCCGTTCAAGCGGTCCTTCGTGGTGGCGTCTTGCGCGCTCGATGTCCAGGGTGGAACCAGCAGCCAATGTTACTTGCCTGGAATCGAGACCCCTGACAAAGAGACCTGGTACATCAACATGGGTGCTCAGGATAAGACCTTCTTCACGGCCAACTCGATGCAGGCGGCGGCGGAGAGCGGACGCTGATCAGGTTGGCTTGATGCGGACGGCGGCGGGCGCGCAAGCGCCCGCGCCAGGAAGTTCGTCAAGCCGCTGAGTTTGGCGGACAGGAATCAAAGCGGCCCGCGGTAGACTGTCAAGCTACCGCGGGCCGCACTGCTTTTCCCCGCTCCTTATTCAGGAACGAAGACCGGCTAGAATACCGACTGGGCATTGCCCCGGTAAACGGCAGGTCATGAAGGGCATCATCGCGTTGGCGGCGTTGGCCGCGATTGGATGCAGCGTGCAGCAACCGGCAATGGCGCCGGAGGCGGCGCCAGCACCGGTGCGTGCGTTGGCATTCCGGGGCCGGCTGGTGGCGGGCGATCGAGACGCACTTCCGCCGGCGGTAGCGCTGTCGCTGGCGGACAAATCGCGCGTGACCTTTTCGTATCGCGAGGAATTGTCGCACGACGAGCATCATGTGCCGCTGTGGTATTCAGCCCTGGACCCGGTGACCTACGCCGGCGTCCCATTGGGTGACTTTGGCGTATCGGCGTTCGCGATGCTGTCGGTTTTCGTCGGCGAGCAGGCGATCGGCGATTACACGGCGCAGGCGTACGTATCGAAATCATACAGTCTTTACTCCGAGCCGACGCATAGCGAACTGGAGCAATCAGCGCGAGCGAAGGTGCGCGACGAGATCGATCGGAAGTTGTACCGTGACGAGGAGCGATTGACGCGCGCGATCTCCGCCAGCGATGCGGCGGCGGACCGGGCGATCAAATGAAGCGCCGGGGGCTTGGGATTCTGCTCGCTGTCGCAGCGGCGGCCTGCGCGTCAGGGTGCGCGGTGCAGGGGCGGCAATTCGAGAAGGCCGTCGCGCGCCCGGATCAGGCGGTGATCTACGTTTATCGGCCTTACCATTATGGCTCATCGCTGCTCGCGCCCCCGGTGACTTGCGGAGAGGAGACCGCGCGAATCGGGCCGGGCGGATACCATGCGTTCGTCGTGCCGGCGGGCAAGGTGACATGCGCTGTGCAGACGGAAACTGCCGACGAGGTGAATGTGGAAGGGGCGACAGGCGCGTACTACATCCGGGAAGAGTTCAACTGGGGCGCATTAATGGGCCATCCGCATTTGAATCCGGTCGACAGCGACGGCGCGCAGACGGAAATCCAGACCTGCTGCGTGCAAGAGCCGGACAGCACCGGACGATCGTCAACCCGATAGCCGCCCCCGGCGATCACCACATATTCCTGTTACGGCGAAAGCGTCAGGACGCCTTCTCGATTTCCGCCAGAACTGACTCCAACTTTTCGAGCGGAATCTCGAAGCGTTCGGAGATTCGGCGCAAGTTTTCGGATGGAAGCCGCAGGCTTGCGCTTCGCCGGGCGTCGCGAATCGCCTGCTCCGGCTCCAATCCTTCCTCGCGCACCAACAGCTTGACCACATCCCAGCGCGTGTAATGGCCGAGCGAGTCGAACAGCACCTTGGCAGCCTTGATCATGTTCGCATCGCAATCCGCGTAAATGATCGTTTCTCGATCGAAGGTGGGCGGCACCAGGTAGCGTCCCATCGGGTCGACGATTGCGCTGCCTCCAATCGCCCATCGATAGTTCATCGCGGGATCGTTGCGGAGCCACTCCCACGGCCCGGTCAGATCCTCATCGCGAAGCAGCCCGTGGACACTCACCACGAATGCGCCGGCTTCGAACGCATGCTCGCGCGCTGCGACGTGCATTTCACCGTCGTCGCTCCGCCCCTGGCCGGCCGCCGAAGCGCGCGGGCTGCTTAGTCCCAGCGTGCCCGGCCAGTTGGCGACGTGTATCTCCTCGGCGCGATGGATCATGGCGGCGCGCACGAGGATCATGTGGTTTTCCCAGCACACCAGCCCGCCGAGCCTGCCGATCGAGGTATCGAAGACTCGCAGGTCTGCGCCGCTACCCCATCCCCAATAGGTGCGCTCGATGAAGGTGGGCATCAGTTTGCGATGGCGCCCGAGAATCTCGCCTTGCGGCCCGATGAAGAGCAGGGTGTTGTAAATTGTCCGACTGCCAATCCGGTCGTCCATCTCATCCAGGCCCATCACGACGTATGCGCCGGCATCACGGGCCGCCGCGCTGAGCCGTTCCGTATCCTCGCTCGGTATCGCGAGTGCGTTGTCCTGCAACGCCAGCGTGTAAGCGAGGAATCTGTCATTCGGCGTCGCAGGTCCGCAGGTGAAGTAAGCCGGATAGCCCGGTATGAAAGTCTCGGGGAATGCGATCAGATCGGCTTTGTTCGCGGCGGCTTCGCGAATCAGCCGGCAGGCCTTCTCGATCGTTTTATCTTTATTGAAGAAGACTGGTGCGGCCTGGACCGCAGCCACCTTCACGCTGGTCTTTCCACCCAGGACAGTCTTCGCCATTAGATTTCTCTCGGCCGCGGTCGGCGGCAACCGGGACAGCTCTCCGGAAGCATCACAATAATCCCGCGCCCGAAGAAAATTCCATCTGGCTCGAAGCACGAGCGCGAGCGCATCGATCGGTCGATTCTCTTCATGGCCGGGGCTAACCCATGCGATCCACAATGTACTGAAAGATCTCCCGCCGTAATTGCGGTTCGATGCCGGTCTTGCTACCCGTACGCACGATTACCAGTCCGGTTCTCGGCGACACGAAGACGAACCGCCCGTATCTGCCCCAGGCAATAAAACTATAGTCCTTACAAATGCGCCCGGACCTGAGATAGAGTTCGGTCACGTCCGTCGCTCAGGAGTTTGCAGAGATGGCTGAACTCAAGCACCGCGTCGTAATGGCCAATGGTATTCGCATCCATCTCGTCGAGGCGGGCAAAGGGCCGCTCGTTCTTATGGTCCACGGATTTCCCGAATCGTGGTACTCATGGCGGCATCAGCTTCACGCGCTCGCTGATGCGGGCTACCGCGCGGCCGCAATCGACGTGCGCGGTTACGGTCGCTCCTCGGCGCCGGTTGAGATCGACGAGTACCGGATGCTGAAGCATGTCGGCGACAACCTCGGCGTGGTCGAGGCGCTCGGCGAAAAGAGCGCGGCCATTGTCGGCCACGACTGGGGTGCGCCGATCGCGGCTAACTCGGCACTGCTGCGCCCCGACGTGTTCCGAGCGCTGGTGCTCATGAGCGTGCCCTATTCTCCCCGGGGAGCGCGCCGGCCAGGCGAGGCGTTTCGCGCGATGGGCGGCAACGAGGAATTCTACATCGAGTACTTTCAGCAGCCGGGTCGCGCCGAAGCCGAGATCGAGCCGGAGGTCAGACAGTGGCTCAAGGGCTTTTACTACAGCGCCTCGGGCGATGCGCCCGTAGCGGCTGCCGGCGGCACCATCGCCACGATTCCTAACGGCGGGAGGATGCGCGATCGGTTCACCATCCCGGATAAGCTGCCCGACTGGTTGACGGCGGAAGATCTCGACTTCTACGTCGGCGAGTTTGAGCGAACCGGCCTTACCGGCGGACTCAATCGATATCGCAATGTGGATCGCGACTGGCAAGACGGGGCCGCCTTCACGGGGCGGCCGATCACCGTTCCATCGCTATTCATCGGCGGCGAGAAGGATGGCCCGACGCGGTGGGGCAGCGCGGCGATCGCCAACTTCAGCAAGACGCTTCCCGGATTGCGCGGCTCGCACGTGCTCAGCGGATGCGGCCATTGGGTGCAACAGGAGCGCGCGGGCGAGGTCAATCGGCTGCTGATCGAATTCCTGAAAGGGCTCTGATCCGTCAGCGCTGCAATAAGCCCCCAAAGAGAAGCGCGGCTGGCTTGATTCGACTCAGACCGCTAGTGTTGCGTTCCGGAAGACGGGGACAATGGAGTGAGCGGCTGGCGGCGTTGGTTCGCGGCATATACCGAGCCGCGTGTGCTCCTTATCCTCCCGCTCGGCTTCGCTAGCGGACTGCCTCTCCTGCTCACCTTCTCCACGCTTTCGGCCTGGCTCGCCACCGCGGGCGTGAGCCGTGCGAAGATCGGCGCCTTCGCCCTGGTCGGCACGCCTTACGCGCTCAAGTTCATATGGTCGCCGCTGATCGACAGGCTGCCGCCGCCGCTGCCGATCGGACGCCGGCGTGGTTGGGGAATCGCGATACAGCTTGCGCTCATCGCGGCAACGCTCGCCCTTGGATGCTGTAATCCCCACGGCGGCAACCTCGCGCTGATGGGCGCGATGGCTTTGCTCGTCGCGTTTCTCTCGGCAAGCCAGGACATCGTGATCGATGCCTATCGCGTCGAGATCCTGACGGCGAATCAGCAAGGTCCGGGTGCGGGAATGATCCAGACCGGATATCGCATCGCGATGCTGGCCTCGGGGGCGGGCGCGCTTGTGATCGCGGGCCGCGCTGGATGGTTCGCCGCTTACGCCACGATGGCCGTGCTGCTCGCGCTGGGCGGGCTCGTGTTCCTGCTCGGCCCCGAGCCCCGAGCGCCAGTCGAGACCGTAACCGCTGCACACGCGCGCGATGCCTTGAAGCAATGGCTATTGAGGGCGGTGATCGGTCCGTTCGCCGATTTCATGCGCCGGCCGCGCTGGGCGCTTATTCTGCTCTTCATCCCCGGCTACAAGCTGGGTGAGGCGATGGCGGGTGTGATGGCGATGCCGCTGTACGTATCGCTCGGTTTCTCACTCAACGAGATCGCTGCCATCTCAAAGGTGTTCGGATTCTTCGCGACCATTGCGGGAGCGCTTATCGGCGGAGCGGTGACGGCGCGCCTGGGCGTCGCGCGCGCGCTGATCGTGTGTGGCGTTCTCCAGTCGGCGGGCAATCTGTTCTATGTCCTGCAGGCTATTGGAGGACACAGGCTTGACTATCTCGCGCTATGCGTCGCCGCCGAGAACCTGACGGGCGCGATGGCGGGCGCGGCCCTGGTCGCGTATCTCTCGGATCTCTGCTCGCCTGCGTTCACGGCGACCCAGTACGCGCTGCTATCCTCGCTCGCCGCGGTGGGACGGACGCTGGTGGCATCTTCGGGCGGCGTGCTCGCGGAGCGGCTCGGATGGGTACCGTTCTTCCTGCTCAGCACCGTGGCGACAGTGCCGGCGCTTGCGCTGCTGGTCTTTATCGGCCGTTACGGCGGCGCCGCGCAATTGGATCGGAAGACGGCATCGAGCGGGACGCTCTGAATGCCCTGTTCGACCTGCCGGTACGGGCGGCACTCTCGCGGTGCGCGCTCAGACGGAAATCGTCGTCGAATTGAGGCGCAGGAGCGGGCGGCGCTACTGTCGCGGCGATTTTGGATTGTCGCGCGATGCCTGCGCGGCGGTGATCTCGGCGACTTTTGCAACGTCGAGCCCGAGCGCCTCGATTGAAATCTCGAAACGCTCCTGCATCTTCGCGTCGTCCTCGGTGAAGTTGCGCACCAGGCAGCAGTACTCGAGCGAGATGCCGTTGGGATCCTTGAAGTAGATCGACTTCGCCCACACGTGATCGACGATCTCGGTCACCTGCACGCCCTTGGCGATCAGGTCGCGGCGCTTGTCCTCGAGCGCCGCGACCGACCCGGCCTCGAAGGCGAAGTGGTAGAACGCCGCCGGCACGCCGAGCCCGCGATTGATTCCGGCATCGTACTCCATCGGAATTCCCGGCACTCCGCACGGCTCCATGAATGCCAGCAGCTGATCGCGGCCGGTGTCGAAAAAGATGTGCCGGATGGCGCCGCCTTCCGTGATCTTGATCTTGTCGGCGATCACCACCTTGAAACCCATCACCTGCTCGTAAAACTCGCGAGTTTTGTCGAGATCGAGCGTTGAAAGCCCGATGTGCGAGAATCCTTTGTGAGACATCGTGATGTTCTCCTGCTTCGCGGCCGGGCCATGGTGCCGGGCGCCGGCCGGCCGAGAGCCTATGCTTACAACGTCGCCTTCAGCGCGAGGCGAACGTTACTTCGGCTGCGCCACGATTCGCAGATAAGGCCGTGGCGCCTTCCATCCCTGCGGATAGAGTTTTTTCGCTTCCTCGTCGGAAACCGATCCCGCGATGATTACGTCATCGCCCGGCTTCCAGTTGACCGGCGTCGATACGCGATGCCTGGCGGTCAGTTGCAAGGAATCGATCACGCGGAGAATCTCGTCAAAATTGCGCCCCGTGCTCATCGGGTAGACGATCAGCAGCTTGATCTTCTTGTCCGGGCCGATCACGAAGACGTTGCGGACCGTCTGATTATCGGCGGGTGTGCGCTTCGAGGCGTCACCCGAGGCCGCGGCGGGAAGCATCCCGTACAGCTTCGCGATCTTCAGGTCAGGGTCGCCGATAATCGGGTAATTCGGCGCGAAGCCCTGGGTTTCCTTGATATCGTTCATCCATCGAGCGTGGTCCGCAACGGCATCCACGCTGAGCCCGATAATCTTGGTATTGCGCCTCTCGAATTCCGGCTGCAGACGCGCCATGTAGCCGAGTTCGGTCGTGCACACGGGAGTGAAATCCTTGGGATGCGAAAATAATATGCACCACGAATCGCCGATCCATTCGTGAAAGCGGATAGGACCCGCAGTCGTCTGCGCCTGGAAATCAGGCGCGGTATCCCCAATCGATAGACTCATTGTTGGAGACCTCTTGAATTAAGTTTAATCGAAATTCCTGTTCTGACTCTTGGCTGATCGTCCGCCGGCGCCAAGCGCTGGGCAAGAGCGAAATTTTGAACCCCTGAGCGCGATGATTTCGCGCTCAGGTTGTGAGTGGCCGCGGCGGCGCGTCCGGCAGGAGAACAGCTTCGAGATGAAAGTGCCGGACCCGATTCTATATACGTTCCAGCACTAATACTGGAATCCGGCGTTTGGTCTTTTTCTGATAATCATTGAAGAAGGGCATGATGTCGGCCTGCTGCTTGAATAGTCGATCGCGCTCGGCGCCCGCGGCCTCCGATGCGCGCGCCCGGAACTTCTCCGTTCCGACCTCAAGAGTGACCTCGGGTTGCGCCTTCAGGTTGTGATACCAATCGGGATTGATGGGAGCGCCCGCCATCGATGCGATAATCACGTAACGTGAGCCGTCGCGACTGTACACCAGCGGTGTAGTGTAAGTCTTTCGGCTCTTCGCGCCCGTGTGCGTAACCAGAATCATCGGCGCACCCTTGAATTGCCCGCCGACCTTGCCGCCATTGCTTCGGAACTCCTCGATAACCTTGCGATTGAACTCTGCGCGTTCCGGATTAGCCATGATGTTCCGCCTCCATGCCGTTCCACACTGCCCGAAGATTGCGCGGATCGCCAGACGCGAAGATAGTGCCGCAGCCACGGCGGCGCGATCGTTGCCGGACGCCGCGCCGCGGCCGAGTTCGATGCATCGTTTTGCTCTGCAATGTCATTGCCTAAATTTGCAATGCCGCCCGGCTGGCCTGGCCGGTAAAGCCGTGTCCGCTCTTGGGCTGCGGCGGGAGGCATGGTCCTTGCGGTTAATCGGATGCAGGAGGGGAAAGGACCCAATGCAAATAAGACGAATTCTGGTGCCCACCGACTTCTCGCGGCAATCTCTCAAAGCCCTGGACTATTCGATATCCCTGGCCCGCGAACACGAAGCCGAAGTTGTACTCGTCCACGCGATCGAACCCTTGCCACGCGGAGTCGGCCGCTGGGGCAATCCGGCGCAGTTGATCGAGAATTATCGCATGGACGCCATGCGCGAGATGACCCGCGTTGAGAAATACGCAATTGCACAGTATCCGAAGTGCCGAAGTGAGATTCGCTTCGGCACTATCGAGCAGGTAGCGGTAAATTCGGCGCGCGCGCTCGATGCCGATCTCCTGGTGATCGCTGTGCATTCTCCAGCGGGGATGTTCGCAAACCTATTTGGCGGCGTCGCGGAAAAACTCATGCATCACGCGCCATGCCCGGTCGTCGCTGTCCCCGACACCACTCACGACCAACCCCGCCAGGAAACCTTCCACGCTTCCCATTGATCCCCGCCTTTCTGTTGTTGGGGCTTACCCCCTTCGCAGCGTCACGAGGACGAGCCTTGAGATAAGCTTATCGACTTCAGCTTCAGTGTTCGTATTCAAGCTGGGTCATCGAGGTGACTCAGCGCAAGCTGGCGCCTGACGCACAAAAGATCACTGTTTCGGCGAAACCGCAGGCGCTCCCAGCGGATGCTGCTTCAGAAAGTCGAGCATGTCCTTGTTCCGCGCGACCGGCCAGCGGATGTGATGCACGAAACCCCTGAACGCCGCACGACGGGAGACCTGGCCATCGGCCATCTCGTCGGTGCCGCATGCTTCATCGCACGAAGTTACGCTGGTGCCCGACGGATCGAGGATGACGTCCTCGATGCTGCCGCCCATCGCGCGCATCCGCGATGCGAACCTGCTTGCGTTGGGACAAATCCCCCCGATGTCGCAATCATTGCGCACGTGCATCAAGGGCACCCGTGGATTGGCGACGCGCAATTGGCCATCGCCGGAAGGAGCAACCGCCGCCGGCGTCTGCGGACATACGTCGAAGAGCGCTGCGAACGGATCGGGCGCTGAATAGACTGCGGCAGCCGCAACCTGCGGCCGGTTCAGCGCATACAGCATCGCCATCGCCGCCCCATTGGACCACCCCATCAGGTATATGCGGCGCGAATCGACGATGCCCTTCGCTTGCAGCTCGGAGATGAAGTGATCGATCGCGCCCGCATCCACGTTTTCCTGGTACGCAGTGCCGCCGATAGTCACTTCGCCCGACGGGCTCAACTGGCGGTACCAGTTATCCCATCCGAGCGCGTTCGCATCGAGACCGGGATAGAAGTGCGAGGTGTAGCGGCCCTCGGGCGCGAGCAGGATGAAGCCGGGTTGTTTCCCGCCCAGGTCCGCCTTGTCGATCAAATCGATCAAGCCGGTGTAACTGACCGAATCAGCGGTCGCGAGCGAGCCGTGGAGGAAGACGACCAGCGGCAGCGGACTGCGCCTGGCGGCGGAATCAGGTTTGTAGAGACAAGCGCGTCGCTCATCGCCACCGGCATCCTTCCACGGGCCGAGCACCTTGCCGCCGCGGCATACCGGCGTATACCGGGTAATGAAGCTCGCGAACCATCCGTGATTCACTTCCGCCGGCGGGTCTCCAAACGGGCCGCATTGCGCCGCGCTCGCCGAGACCGCACCGAGTAACATCGCTGCCGCACCGATTGCGGCGCTCGCAATCGCTTTCATCGATCCATACGCCTCAATGTTATCGTGCTGGCGCGGCCGCCGATCGTCAATCGCGATGATCGGCCCGTCGCTTGACGGTGGCTCGGCTTCAAGACCGGAAGGCTGAGGAGTCGGGGTGGCCGGATTTGAACCGGCGACCACATGCACCCCAAGCATGTGCGCTACCAGGCTGCGCTACACCCCGACCTGGCCGCGGTCGCGCGACCGCGGCGGAGAAATCGACACTACAATTTCCGGGCGCTCAAGAGAATAAGCGGGTGGCGATGCCGCGGCTGCGGCCCGCCGCCTCCCGAGGTCTGCTAATTCGAATTCGCGGATGCGCGGCGCAGCCTCGGCACCTCGACGCATTGGCCCACGCCGCCGCGCCGCCAGATGAAGTCCGGGTCGAGCGGCGCCTGGCTGCGCCCATCGTAGGGCGGAACCATGATGCAGCGGCAAGTCGTGTCGGCGATCGGCAGGTTGATCACGAGATACTCCGGCACGATCGCATTGCGTAGGAATTCCGCGGCCAGCTCCGCGCCGCCGTCACCGCTGCCCTTGACCGAAAAACCGATGCCGGTGAATGCGGGATAAATTCCGTAACGCGACTGCAGCATCGATGCGCGCTCGGGGAAATCCGGATCGAACATCGATGCGCCCAGACTCATCGCGGCTTCGATCGCCACGCTCGCCGAGGTATTGGGTGTGTCCACGTAATCTTTCACCAGGCAGTACACTTCGTTTTCCGGCGGCGAACTCGGCGGCGGCGGACACGTAAACTGTCCGCCGTAATCCTCCTTGATCGCAGTGAAGACGTTCGGCCACGACGCGAGCAGCGCGTCGAACTGGCTCAGATCGTTGTTCTTGCAGCGGAAGGCCACCAGCACCTGGCTTTGACTGTCCACCAGCCCCGGGTAACTCGCCGTTTCCTGAAGGGTCAGCGGCGGCTTGAAGAACGACGATGCTGTCACGAACACGCGGACCGCTTTTGGTCCGCCGAGATGATCCGGAACGATGCCCGCCGGCAGATAGGTGAGGCGCAGGAAGTCATTGGCCAGCGCAGGGTCGCGCGAGAGGTCGGTTACCACGGCGGGATTGGGCGGAGGGTCGCCTGCCCATGCGATCGCGGTGCTCGCGACTGTCGCCGCCGCGATCGCAATCGTAAGCCGGATAATTGCGGTGAAGGCAAATCGTCTGCGTCCGCGCGCGAGTACTGATTTCATCTTCCCCCCTCCGACCACCGGACGAAACTTCGGTCGCTTCTTTATGCGGTAAACCTGCGCGGGCCGCGACGCAATCGCGCTGGCGGGCGGAGCAGAACGCAAGCAATAGTAAGTGAAATTTGACTGGATTTTCAGCAGCCGATTGCAGAAAAGCGCGCTTTGGCAGCCGGAAGCGAAGCGGCGGCAATGCCGCCGCTCCCGCTCCGGCCGTCATGAATCAGAGATGCGCACGAGGGCGCGGGTCAGGCGTCGATTGTTGCAACGGCCCGGAGAAGCGCGGCCGCGATCACTGTTTCGGCGCGGGCTTCCTGGCCGCGGCGGCGCGCGGACGCCATTGCGCGAACGATCGCAGATCCACGCCGAAGGTCCACGAACTCTTCGGCTGCCCGATCAGGTGCACGATCTCGTTGCAGATCGCCTCGGGCGATACGAATTGCGACGGGTCGGTATCCGGCATCGCCTCGCGCACCCGCGGGCTATCAACCGCCCCATCCACATCGAGCGTCGCCGAATGGACGCCAAGATGCATGAACTCGTAGGCGACCGATTCGGCGATCGCGCGCTGGGCGAGCTTCGATGCGGTATAGGCGGAGTATTGCGCGGGCCCGCCACGCGACTCGGAGCCAAGCACGAATATCACCGTGCCGCCCCCGCGATCGGCCATTCTGCCCACCACCGCCTGGGTGCAGAAGAACGGCCCGTAAGCGTTGACCTTGAGCTGGAAATCGAACTCGTCCTCGGTGATGTCGGTGAAGCGCTTGCGCAGGTATGCGCCGGCATTGTTGATGAGCACCGAGATCGGGCCGAGTTCGCGTTCGACCGCGTCGACCGCGGCGAGCACCTGCTCGCGCTTGGAGACGTCGGTGGGCGTGACGAGCGCTTTGCCGCCCTGGGCGCGAATCAGGTCGGCGGTTTCCTCGAGTTGCGATTTGGTTCTGGCGATGAGGCCACAGGCGTAGCCCTCGCGCGAAAGACGAAGCGCGATGTCGCGGCCGATGCCGCGTCCCGCGCCGGTGACCAATGCGACTTTTGCTTCCGGCATGGCGGCGAATCTTAGCCTTTTTGGGTGCGCCGTGAAAACCTGCGCTCGCGGCGTCCCCGCGCCGCTTCCCCACCGGACGTATCACGGCGACCCGGACCATTCGCGAAGCCGCCTTGGACCGCACGAAGCCGGATGGTAGGCTTCAGCCAAGCGGCCGGCGCGCGGCAGGAGGAGGGCTGGCTCGATGCGCGCGAGGGTAAATCCGTTGCGGAAACGGGTGTTATCAGTAAGCGCCTTCGCTATCGCGGCTTTCGTCAGCGCCGCGCTCGTGCTCGCGCGGGCGGCCTCCGCTGAGGACGCATCGCCCAACGCCGCGAGTCCCGACAGCGACTGGGAACTGGAAAGCCAGGTGCTCGAAATCCCGCAGGCCTGCACCGACGACGGCGGCGTGCTGTCGTGCGATGCCCCAGGGGCCGGCATTTCTCCTGCGGATCCCTCCGAGGACGGCGCAGCGACGGCTGGATCGGCGCGCGATGACGCCACCGCTGGCGATTCGACCCTCGACGATGCGGTGGTTAATGATGAGTTCGGCACGCTCGAGGACTATGAGAGCCAGGGCGATACGATGGGACCGGTAGTTTCGACGGCGCGCGTGATCGGGCCGGTCTGGGGACCGCCGCTTGGGCCGGTGGGTTATACCCCGGGCGCCAGATTGGGGCCCATCGTTCCATCCATCCCAACCTCGCCATTCGGCTCCGGACCGTGGATGGTTCCTCCGTCGGCCACCTTCAGACATCCGACGAGCGCGCCGATGATGGCGCCGAGGTCATCGTTTCGCATCCACTGAGGCTCGACCTATTATCATGAGCGCTGCCGCGTGATCGCACCGGCACGGGGGTTTCGCATGCTCGTAACGATCGACGTCGGCAACAGTCATACCGTAATCGGAATCTACGACGGCGAGCGCCTGGCGCATCACTGGCGCATCTCGACCGTCGCCGATCGCACGACCGATGAGCACGGCGCGCTGCTCAACACCCTGATCACGGGCTCGCCCATCGCGCCGGGATTCAAGGTCGACGGCGTGGTCATCGCCTGTGTCGTTCCGCCGCTCAATCATGTGATGGAGCAGCTCGCGGAGCGCTACTTCCATACCAGTCCGCTGATGGTTGGACCGGGGATTAAGACCGGGATGCCGATTCTCTACGAGGATCCGAAGCAGGTCGGGGCGGACCGAATCGTGAACGCGGTGGCCGCCTACGACCGATACGGCGGCGCATGCATCGTGGTCGATTTCGGCACCGCAACCACGCTCGACTACGTCACGGGACGAGGCGAGTACGCCGGCGGCACGATCGCGCCGGGCCTCGAGATCTCGATGAACGCGCTGATCGAGCACGCGGCCAAGCTTTACCGGGTTGAATTGACGCGCCCGCGCGAGACGGTCGGCCGCACCACGATTGGAGCGATCCAGTCGGGCCTCATCTTTGGGCATACGGCGCTGGTCGATGGGCTGGTAGCCCGGATCCGCCGCGAACGCGGCGAGAAAGCGCGCGTGATCGCGACCGGCGGATTGGCGGTCCTCATCGCGCCGGAATCCGAAACTATCGAGGAAGTCGATGAGTTCCTGACGTTAAAAGGACTGCGATTGATCTTCGAGCGCAACCGGCGCTAGGGAGGGGAGAGGTCAGGTCAGATGGAAAAGCCCGCGCGCATCGTCACCGATTCGATGATCGGAATGAAGATGCCCGACTACGCGCGCTATTCACCCCGCGTCGCGACCGTGCTCGGCCATAATCCGGGCCCGTTCTCCGGACCCGGCACCAACACCTATCTGGTTGGCGTGGGCGATCGCCCGCTCCTGCTCGACACGGGGCAGGGCGTCCCGATCTGGGCCGACCTCCTGGTCGCGGCGCTCAAGGAGCTGTGCAAGAGCAACCGGCTCGACAAAATCGTGATCACGCATTCGCACATCGACCATACCGGAGGGGTCGCTCAGGCGCGCGATAAATTCGGCCCGCTAGAAGTGTTCAAGATGCCGTGGCCGGGGCACGACGATGCGGCCGGCGCACCGATGGTGCCGATCGGCGATAACTCGATAGTCACCACCGCAGGAGCCACGCTGCGCGCGATTCACACGCCTGGCCATTCTCCCGACCATCTGTGTTACTACCTGATCGAGGAGCGCGCCCTGTTCACGGGCGACGTCGTCCTGGGCGCGGGCACGACCGTGATTCCGGATGACACTGGCGACCTCCTCGACTACATGGCGTCGCTGCACCGGCTGCTCGAGCTCGATCTCGAAACCATCTATCCCGCGCACGGCCCGGTAATCAGGAATCCGAAAGAGAAGATCCACGACTACATCGCCCATCGGGAACTGCGCGAACGGCAAGTGCTCGATGCGCTCGAGGGCGGGCCGATCGAGGTGATGGCGATCGTCAAGAGGATTTACACCGACGTTCCCGAGTATCTGCATCCTGCTGCGGCAAACTCGGTGCGCTCCCATCTGAAGAAACTTGCCAGAGAGCGTCGGGTGGTGGAGCATGACAAGCGATGGAGTCTCAGCTAGCTCGCTCGCGGCTCATCAGGCCAATGTGAGGTGGCAGCGCGGGCATTGGATTGTGACGGTGTCGCTCGATGCGCACGGGTCGCACTTCGAGTATTAGAGGCTGCAATCGCGCTGGCGCGCGCGCGCTCGCGCGCTTGCTGGCGGTCGCCGCAACCCTTGCGCTAATCGCAGGGCTCTATTCGGCGCCCACCGCCGCGCTTGCCGAAGAGTCATCGGCGGTTTCCGCCGAATGGGCGTCCGCGAATGCATCCAGCGGCGCTCGCGATTCGACGCCAGCCCCGGCCGCGCCCGCCGCCGCAATGTCACCCGCAGCAATCCCATCCGCAGCCGCATCACCCGCTGCAGCAGCTTCTCCGATGGCCGCCGCTTCGCCCGCGGAGTCGGTTTCTCCCGTGGCCGCGGTTTCACCCGCCGCCGCGCCATCCTCCGATGCTCCGCCGGGCGCTGCTACGGCCGGCGCGGAATTCTCTGGCGCCGATGCTGCCAGCGGCGAAGCCGGCCGGCTGGAGGGCGCCGGCGGCTCCCCGCCGGAGAACCTGATCGCGTCGCCCCCGGGGTCAACCGCGCCGCCGGCCACGACCGTCGAGATTCCGGCCGCGAGTATTGATGAGCCGCCCAAAACCACGGTCGATGCTCCTGCGGCGCGGGACAGCGGCGACGTCGCGCGTTACGAGGAGGCGCAGCGCGGCGCCGACGATCCCCAGCAGATGCAGGCGCTTCGGCAATACCTTTCCGAGGGTTCGCTAAGCTCGCCAATCGGTGTTGAGTTGCGGGAGGCGCGCCGCAGGCTGAGCAGCGGCGAGGAGGCTGACGGCCTCCTGGTGATCGATGTTCAGAAGGGAAGCCCGGCTTTCAGCGCGGGCCTCAAGGAATATCATCGAACCACGCACAACGTACTCACCGGCGTGGCGATCGCGGCCGCGATGGCATTCCCGCCGGCGATCATCCTGATCCCCGCGCTCGATTACGCCGAGGTCGGCGAGAGTTACGACATGATAATCGGCGTGGATGGAGTCCGGGTGACGAATTTCCTCGACTTCGAGGATCGGATGCGGGACGTCCGCCCCGGGGAGCTCATCTACCTGAGCGTGGTGCGCGACGGCCGGCGGATTCAGCTCAAAATATCGGTGCCTGCCAACGCAACCGGCATAACCTATTGAAGCCGGGGCTTTACGCCAGCGCGTCGTTTATACTAGAGATGAAATCCGCACGCCGAGGAGCTTTGGTTCCCGGCGATGCGTACTGATTGAAAAATCGCCCTTTAAAGGGCGGGACAACGTCAGGGCTGATGCCTGGATCCTTAGTTCGGACCGGGACTCCTAAGCTGGACGCGCGCGCTTCTCACCAAAAGCACGCTCCCACGCGGGGTCGCGGTATTCGGCGGCCCTTGCGATCGTCCGGGAGCGTAGCATGGTACAGGAAAAAGTCAGGGTTCCCGATCTCGCGCGGATGAAGGCGGAGCGGCGGCCGATCACGATGCTGACCGCGTACGATTACCCGTTCGCGCGCATCTTCGATCAGGCCGGAATCGATCTCCTGCTGGTCGGCGACAGCCTCGGGATGGTCGTGCGCGGCGAGCAGAACACCCTTGCGGTTACGGTGGATGAGATCATTTACCACGCCCGCCAGGTTGCCCGCGCGCGCCGGCGTGCGCTGGTCGTCGCCGACATGCCGTTTCTCTCCTACCAGGTGTGCGCCGAGGATGCGCTGCGCAACGCCGGGCGGCTCATCAAGGAAGGCGAAGCCGAGGCGGTCAAGCTCGAAGGCGGCATCGCGGTTGCCGACACGGTGCGTCGGCTCGCCGACATCGACATCCCCGTCATGGGCCATATCGGGCTCACTCCGCAATCGATCCATCGGATGGGCGGCCATCGCGTTCAGGGGCGCAGATCGGGACGCGCCCCGGGATGCCGGGAGCGGCTCCTCGAGGACGCCGCGGCGCTCGAGGCGGCCGGCGCATTCGCGATCGTGCTCGAGGGCATGCCGGCATCGCTCGCGCGCGAAATCACGGCGAGCCTGAACGTTCCGACGATCGGAATCGGCGCGGGACCCGGCTGCGATGGGCAGGTGCTGGTGATGCACGACCTGCTCGGACTGGGCGAGAGTTGCCCGCCGCGCTTCGCCAAGCCGTTCGCGAAACTTCGCGAGGATGCGGCGGCGGCCGTGGGAGCCTATGTCCGCGAAGTGAGAGAACGCGCCTTCCCCGGACCCGAGCATTGCTATTCCGAGGCGCGCAAGGCGTGAGCGTGGAAGTCATCAAGCCGCCCGATGCGATGCAGCGGTTCGCGGAGGCCGCCCGCGTGCGCGGCGAGCGGATCGCGCTCGTTCCGACGATGGGGTTCCTTCACGAGGGGCATCTTGCGCTGATGCGCGAGGGGCGCAGGCGCGCCTCCCTGCTCGTGGTCTCGTTGTTCGTAAATCCAACCCAATTCGGACCCGGCGAGGACTTCACCCGCTATCCGCGCGCCTTCGAGCAGGACCTCGCGATGATGGCGGCGGAGGCGGTCGACGTGGTGTTCGCGCCCGAGGCGGACGCGATGTACGCGCCGGGCGCGCAGACTTTCGTCGAGGTGACCGGCCTGACGCGCGGACTTTGCGGGCGAAGCCGCCCAGGCCATTTCCGGGGCGTCACGACGGTCGTCGCCAAGCTGTTCAATATCGTCAAGCCGCACGTCGCGCTGTTCGGCGAGAAGGACTTTCAACAGTTGCGCGCGATTCAGCGGATGGTCATCGACCTGAACTTCCCAATCGAGATCGTGCCGGTTCCGATCGTGCGCGAGGCGAACGGTCTTGCGATGAGTTCGCGCAATGCGTACCTGGCCGGCGATGAGCGCGAGCGCGCACTGGCGCTCAGTTCGGCGCTCCGCGCTGCGCGCGAACGATACGCGTCGGGAGCGCGTTCCTCCGATGACATCGCCGCGACTGCGGCCAAAGTACTTAAGGAAACCCCGGGAGTCGAAATCGATTACGTGGAAGCGGTCGATGCCGAGACGCTAGCGCCCTCACCGTCGCCCGAGCATCCGATTCTGCTCGCGATCGCGGCGCGCGTCGGCAAGACCCGCCTGATCGACAATACCGTCCTTAAGCCGTAACCGCTTCGCGATTCCCATTCTTGAGCAAGCGGCCAGCGCCGTTTCAAATCAGTCGCAGGCTTACGAACTGGCTATTTGCGATTGCCGCGGCCGGGGGTACTCAGTAGTAATCGACCGGGTCGATTTGCCGCTTGGCTCCGTACCAGAACAGCATATTCTCGGTCAGGCCCTGCCAGGTGAACTTGTTCGGCGGCATGAGCAGCCGCTTGAACATCGACTTGAGCGAGTAGAACTCCTTGGTGCAGCGCCAGACGCCCTCTTCAACCTGCTGCGGCGACATGTTCTTGGGCACGAACATGCAGCGGAAGTTGTTGGTATAGAGGTCGGCGTCCGGGATGATGACTCTGCTCTCGGCCTCCAACTGCGTGCGCATCGGCGTGCCCCTGCGCGGGGTAACCGTGTTGAAAAACGCCTCGGGCGCGCGAACTTCGTGGAGGAACTTCAGCGTCTCATCGAAGATGCCGGGCTTGTCCTCCTCGAGTCCGAACATGAAATTCAGTGAGTAATAAATTCCGTACTTCTTGAGCTTGTTGAGCAGTTTCTTGTACTGGTTGGCGTGGTTCTGAATCTTGTTCATCGACAGCAGCGAGTCCTGGCTGATCGACTCCACGCCGATATTCACATGGAAGATTCCCGCCTTGGCCGCAAGGTCCAACAGCTCATCGTCATGGTTTGAATTGATAGTCCACAGGCACGAGAACCGGATCTTGAGCGGCTCGAGCGCCTTGAACAACTCGCGCGCGAACTTGTGCTTGCCGGTTATCTGATCATCGATGAACTGGAAGCGGCGAAAGCCGGTGACTTTGATTACTTCCTGGATCTCCTCGACGATATCGCCAATCGGGCGCGTCCGATAACTCCCGTCATAGAACACCGGGATCTCGCAGAACGAGCATCGGTACGGGCATCCGCGGCTCGCCTGCACGGGCGCCGCCTTGAACAGGTACCGGTTGAGCTTGAGCAGCTCGTGGCGCGGACGCGGGAGGTTCTTGAGGTCGTGAAGCTTGTCCGCCCGGTAGATCTGCTTGAGCTTGCCGTCGCGCCAGTCCTGGAGAAGTTCGGGCCATACCAGGTCCGCCTCGCCCTTGACGACCGCATCGGCGTGCCCCAGCGCCTCCTCGGTCTGGAGCGTGGCATGGAATCCGCCGAACACGACCGGGATGCCCCGGCGGCGGAACTCATCGCCGAGCTGATAGGCCCGCAGCGACGCGCCGATCGTGGTGGTCATCCCGACCAGGTCCCATCCCCCGTCGAAATCGATATCCTCGATGCGTTCGTCGCAGAGCGTTACGTCATACTCGTCCGGCGTGAGTCCCGCCAGCAGCGGGATCATCAGCCCCATGATCAGACGCCATCGCGTCTTATGGGGCGTGCCGTCCAGATGGACGGTGGTTGGTTGGACGAGAAGAATTCTCGGCTTCTTGTTCATGCACCCTCCGGCGCCGTGCCGCGTGGTTCGATGCGTCCGTCGTCACGAGGGCTCCGCCGCCTGCGGGCGGTGAGCCAGATCAGGCCCAGACCAAATACGTAGGTACCGAAAGCGGTCCCCCACGCAAACCATTCAAGCCGGTTTATCAGCGCGAAACCGGCAAGCAAATAGGCGAAATCGCGTCCGGTCCATCGTTCGACCGCGGTCAGCCATTTCTCCGCATCGGCGCCGCGGATTTGAAACGCCAGGTAAGTAGCCAGCGCATTGAGCGCGAACCCGCCCAGAACCAGCGGAGTCAGGTAATAGTAGGCCGGGTTCAAACTGGCGCGATAACAGCCGACGAAGATCCCGATCAGGACCGCGACGTGCACGATGTTGTCGGTGATGATATCAAGCTTGGCGCCCCAGCTGGTTTCGCTCATCTGGAGGCGCGCGAGTTCGCCGTCAACGCCGTCGATTGTGATCGAGAGCACGAACAGCAGCGACGCCGCCAGGCGCCACCCGTAGCTCGGAATCGAGAACATCCACGCCAATAACATCCCGAGCGCCGTATTCGCGAGGGTCACCTGGTTGGGCGTGATTTTCGTGCGCGCCAGGAGATAACTGATCCGCCAGGAAATTTTCCGGTCGAACAGCCGCGCCATCGCGGCGTCCTTGGTTGCGGATTCGCGGCGCACCGAGCGCGCCAGCCTGAGTTCCGCCTCTTCGCGGTCCTCCGGCCGTCCGTTGAGCGCAAACGGCAGATCGCCCTCGGGCCGCGCCGGCGGCGCCGAGCCAAGAGCGTCGCGGGCGAGCAACTCCTCAAGCGGACCGGCTGCGATTTCACCGCTGCGATCGTCGTCCGTGCTGACCATCCGCAGCACTCGCTTCGGATTCGCCGCATGGTCCGCGAAGATTTGCTCAAGCTGGGAGCGATGAAAGACGACGTTGCCCGAGAATGCGATGCACCCGGCGCTGGGATCGACCGAGCCGGGGCGCCCCAGCAAATCTTCGAAACGGTCCACCAGGACGACTGACGAGCCGGGCTTGACGCTCCCGAGCGATGCGTACACTTCGTCGCGGCGCTCGGGTGGCGTCGCGATATAAAACCGTTGGATCCCGGCGCGTTGACAGGAAATAATCAGCCGTTCGAGCAGGGTCCGCCCGAAGATGCTATTGTCGGCGCGCGAGGGCGCTGCAATCAAAGCGGTTTCTATTCCCAAAGTCCTATCGCGGCTGCCGGACCGAATGCCCGCGCGCGTCAAAGTAACATGGCCGTAATCTTCCTGCCAGTAGCACGCCTTTTGACAAGTGCCCCCATCTGTGACCCAGCCGGTTTGGATCCTCCCGCCTGCGGATGACGGTGAATCGCAGGCGCTCAAGACCGTCTACTGGGCATAGGCTCCGGCTGATAGGATCGTTGGATCGCGGTCATGGTTAAAGTCCTGCTCTTCGATTTTGGCGGCACCCTGGACGGGCCGAAGCACTGGTTGGATCGGTTTCTCGCGAGCTATCGCGACGCGGGCGTGGATATCACGCGCGAGCATCTCGATCCCGCTTTCGAACATGCCACGCAGATCGGGTATCGCGCTGGGAAGGTGCTCGAACGCTTCGGGCTGCCCGAGCTTGTGCAGTTCCTCGTCGGCCATCAGGTCGAGTATCTGCAGGAGAACGGCTGCGGGGCGATCGGAGTCAGGCTCGGCGGCGCCAGCGCCAAAGATCGATATAGGCTCGTCGAGCAAATTACCGCCTCGTTCGTCGATGAGTCGCGCGCGGGCATGGCGCGAAGCCGCGCAATAGTAGAATCGCTCAAGCCGCGCTTCCGTATGGGGATCGTGTCGAACTTCTACGGGAACCTCGATCGGATCATTGCCGAGGCGAAGATGCAGCGATTATTCGACACAATTATCGATTCCAGCCGCGTCGGCGCATTCAAGCCCGACCCGCGAATCTTCCGCGAAGCGCTCGATGCTCTGTCTGCGCAACCCGCGCAGGCGGCGATGGTCGGCGACTCGCTGGCCAAGGATTGTGCGCCTGCCCACGCGATCGGCATCGCGACGGTCTGGTATCGGCCGCCCTCGCAATCCACCCCGGTTGAGGCACCTTCCCAGGGCGGCACGACTGTTGCTGACCACACGATCGCAACCCTCGAAGAGATCGCGGCACTCGATTTGTGATGGGACTGCAAGGAGCAATTATCGCGGCTGGCCGCGGCGAGCGGCTCAGGCGCACCGCCGGCGATTTGCCCAAACCGCTGGTGGAGCTTGCGGGCGAGGCGCTGCTCGTGCGACAGACGCGCGCGATGTTGCGAGCCGGCGCGCAGTCCGTCGTCGCGGTGATTAACTCGGAGACCGCGCGGCGCGCCGCAGGAATTGCGATGCCGCCTGAGCTGCGCTTGATCGTGCGCGACACGGAAAGCTCGATGGAGTCGCTGTTCGCGGTGGGCGAGCAGCTTGCTCCCGGGCGTTTCCTGCTCGCAACGGTGGATTCCGTGATGCCGCAGGCGGAGCTTGCGCGGTTCACTCGCGATGCGCTCGCCGCATCGCGGCCCGCGCCCGATGCAGACTTCGATGGGGTCCTGGGAGTGGTCCGCTGGCGCGGCGACAAGCGCGCGCTTTTCGCGGACGTAACAAAAGGGGGCTTGATTACAGCGCTGGGCGATCGGCAGACTCCACTTGTCACCGCTGGGGTCTACCTGCTGCCAACCTCGATATTCGAGTTCGCCGCACGGGCTCGTGAAAGACGGCTCGCGGCGATGCGATTGTTTCTCGCGATGTTGGTGGATGAGGGAATCCGGCTGGGCGTCCTCGAGGTCCGCGGCGCGATCGATATCGACGAAGCATCCGACCTCGAGGCTGCGGTGAAGGAGTTAGGAGACCGCCGATGAGTTACCGTGCGATCGGAGTCTATCGCGAGCCCGAGTATTCGCCGGGAAAGATTGCCGACGACGCCGCGATTCTCGACGCAGCGCTTGCCGAGCTTGCGCGCGAGGGCGTCGAGACGTCGGCAATCGATGCGGCGGCGTTCGGCGCAAGTTCGATTCCACCGGCAGATCTCGTGCTTGCGATGTGCCAGGGCGAGAGCGCGCTCAGGCGGCTGGCCGAGGTGGAGCAGGCCGGCGCGATCGCGATCAATTCGGCGCTTGCGATCCGCAACTGCTATCGCGATTTGCTCGCCGCGGGACTGGCGCGCGCAGGGGTTCCGGCGCCGGCGGGAGCGCTGGTGCCGACCGCGCTGCCGCTCGACCTGCGCAGGCTGGCCGGGGTCGATTTATCTTCTCCCGTGTACGTCAAGCGCGGTGACCTGCATGCGCTTGCGGCCGATGACGTCCAGAGAGCGCTCGGACGAGCGGACCTCGAGCGGACGCTCGCGGGATTCGCGCGCCGCCGAATCCGTTTTGCGTACGTGCAGCAGGAGTTTCGCGGCGCAGTCGTGAAATTCTACGGGGTCAGCGCCGGCTCGTATTTTTCCGCGCTCTCCAGCGATGGCGAGATTCCCGAGGCCGCGGTCAGGCAGCTCTCGGAGGCGGCTGAGAAGGCGGCGAAAGTGCTCGGCCTCGAGGCCTGGGGCGGTGACGCGGTCTTGTCTGGCGGTCGATTTGCGATTATCGACTTTAACGACTGGCCAAGTTACAGCCGCGTGCGTGGGCAGGCCGCGCGCGCGATTGCCCGCCGGGCACTCGCGCTGCTCAACCGCCCGCGCTGAATCCGCTTGGGAGATATCGGTCACGAACCGGATCAGCAACCTGATGACGAAAGCAAACGGAAAACTTCCAGACATAAAGACCGCAGTTCCAGGACCAAAATCGAGAAGGATATTCGACGATGAGCAGGCGCACATCGCGCCCGGCCGCCAGCGCATCTCGCTCCTCGCCGGAGTCGCGTTCGACCACGGCGACGGCGCCACCCTGACCGACGCCGACGGCAATACCTACGTCGATTTTTTTGCCGGCGTCGCCGTCGCGAGCCTCGGCCATGCCCATCCGCGGCTTGCCCAGGCGATCGCCCGCCAGGCGTCGCGCCTGATGGTCGGCACTTTTGCCACCGAGGAAAGAGCCGAGGCGTTCCGCCTGCTTGGCGAAGTCGCGCCCGGCAAACTCAAGCGCGCTCATCTGTACAGCGGCGGCGCCGAGGCGGTCGAGGCGGCGCTTCGCCTGGCGCGCTCAGCCACCGGCAAGTACGAGACCGTCAGCTTCTGGGGCGGATTCCACGGCAAGACCGGCGGCGTGCTCGGCCTGGTCGGCGACGAATCGAAGCAGGGATACGGCCCGCTGCCGGGCGGCCAATACCAGGTGCCCTACGCGGACTGCTACCGCTGTCCCTTCAAGCTCGAGCATCCCGCCTGCGGGCTGTTCTGCGTTGATTTCGCGCGCCAGCAGATCAAGACCGCGTCCTCCGGCGCGCTCGCGGCAGTCCTGGTCGAGCCGATGCAGGGAACCGCGGGCAATGTGATCCCGCCCGACGACTGGTTGCCCGCGATCAAGTCGCTTGCCGAGGAGATGGGCGCGTTGCTGATCGCCGATGAGATGATCACGGGCTTTGCACGCACCGGGAAGATGTGGGGCGTCGAGCATAGCGGCGTCGAGCCCGACATCGTAACCGTCGGCAAGGGCATGGGCTCGGGCTTCCCCGTTTCCGGCGTGTTGCTCAGTGATGAACTCAGCACGGCCGAGCCGTTTTCAAAGCCGAGCGCGTCGTCATCGAGCTACGGCGGGAATCCGCTTGCCGCAGTCGCCGTCTCCGAAACCATCAAGACGATCCAGACCGAGCGCCTGATGGAGAATTCGCGCAAGCTCGGGGCCACGCTGCTCCGGCGTCTTGCCGCACTCAAGGAGAAATACGAGTTCGTCGGCGATGTGCGCGGAAAGGGCCTCATGATCGGAATCGACCTGGTACGCGATCGCGAGTCGAAGGAGCCGCTCGCCCGCAAGGTGACCGAACTGATTTTCAAGGAAGCGCTCAAGCGCGGCCTCGTGATGATGGGTTACTTCCCGCGCGTGCGGATCAATCCGCCGCTGGTGATTACAGAGGCGCAGGTGGAGGCCGGCGCGGCGATTATCGACGAGGTGTTCGCGCACGTGCGCGATCGCGTCCGCTGGCGCGATGCCTGAGCTCGCGATCAGGCGCCGGGCACGCTCAATTCACGATCATGACCGCGAATGCGGGCAAGGCGGCGATCTTCTGCGATCTCGTGGGAACGCTGGTCCGGATGGATGACACGCGCCAGCTCCCGCTCGATGCGCGCGGCAGCGTGATCGTCGAGCTTCTGCCGGGAGTTGCGGAGAAGCTCGGCCCGCTTCACGACCATCTGATTTTTGTCGTTTCGAATCAGGCCGGGATCAAGCGCGGACGGCTTACGCGGGAGCGCGTCGAGGCGGCGATGGCCGAGCTCGATCGCAAGCTCGGCGGCATCTTAGGCGCGTGGAAAATCTGCCCGCACGATGATGCGGACAAGTGTGGATGCCGCAAGCCCAAGGGCGGAATGATTCTCGAACTCGCGCGTGATCACGGAGTCGATCTGAAGGCGTCGCTGATGGTTGGCGACCAGGAAATCGATGAGCAGGCCGCGCGCGCCGCCGGCCTCGGCCGCTTCGTTTACGCCAAAGATTTCTTCGGTTGGAAGTAGCGGCCCCGTCGCTAAATATCCCAATCATTTCTCGATCGTGCGCGGGCGCGCGCCGACCCCGCTCGCGCGGCGGTCCGACGGCAAAGTCCCGATGCAGTGCGATCGTGGCGGATGCAGTCCGGCGGCGGCACTATCGCAAGCGAATTCCGCGTCCCTCCTTGCCGTTTTTGCGGTGCCACTTATTGGCAGGGCGCTTGCTCTCATCCCGGATGGTCGCGGTTCGGCAATCGGCGCAATCGATTCGCGATTAAGGAGGTCTCGTAATCATGCTCGGTTCGATATTTGTCGGTTTGATCGCAGGATGGCTCGCCGGCCAACTGATTCGCGGAGGCGGTTACGGGATGATCGCGGATATTCTGCTCGGGATGGTTGGCGGCGTAATCGGCGGATGGCTGTTCGGCACCGTCGGCGTGCATCCGCATCACCTGTTCGGCGCCGTGATGGTCTCGACGGTCGGCGCGATCGCCCTTGTGTTGAGCACGCGAATCGTGCTCGATGAAATGTGACCGCCAGCGCGGCTGACCCCTAAGCCGCGACATCGGCGGCGCGTTGGCCGTGGCAAGCTCCAGTGATATTTCCGCGCGTGTAAAATTCCGAGGCGCGATCTCAGGCTTCGGCGAGGTGGCCGCGAGCGCTCATCTGCCGGGATGGGTCTCCCGGCCGGAGACCGGAATTCTCGCGATTCACGATCCCATCTCGGAGCGGCGCCACGCAGCGATTCGTCTCATCAAGAACGTTCGCGTATATGACCGGCTCGATTTGATGCTTGCTGGCGAGGCGCCCGATTTCGTCGATATTGCGAGCCCGCCGCCGTTTCACGCCGCCTGCGCCCGCCAGGTGCTCGGCGCGGGCGCGCACGTGCTGGTCGAGAAGCCGATCTGCCTGACGCTTGCGGAGTTCGACGAGTTGCGGACGCTCGCCGCGAAGCAGGGCCGCATCCTGATGTGCGTGCACAACTGGAAATACGCGCCGCCGTATGC
Source organism: Binataceae bacterium (SeqCode) (assembly GCA_035626155.1). Taxonomy (GTDB): domain Bacteria; phylum Desulfobacterota; class Binatia; order Binatales; family Binataceae; genus DASPOF01. Next base: position 18,363 of record DASPOF010000105.1, on the reverse strand, counting down.
CGCCGCGCGCGCCGCGATCGACTCGGGACGCCTCGGCGCGATCCGACACGTGTCGCTCAGCCGATTGCGGACCGCGCCCGCGGGGGCGGGGGCAAGCGGCGGCGCGTGGCGATCGAATTCGGCATCAGGCGGCGGAATCCTGATCGATCACGGCTGGCACATCTTCTACCTGATGCAGTGGCTGATGGGCGCCGAGGCGCCACTCGCGGTCTCGGCGTACCTTTCGACTGCGGCGGGAGCGGGCGCGGAAGATGTCGCCGATTTGCGCGTTCGCTTCCGAGCCGAGCGAATCGCCACCGCGCACCTCTCATGGCGCGCGCCGGTTCGCCGCACCTCGGCGGTGATCTATGGCGAGAAGGCGATAATCGAGATCGAGGGCGACCGCATCCTGCTGACCGAGCGGACTGGTTCGACGCATGACCTGTCCGTGCCCGACATCCCCGACGACTCCTACCATTCCGCATGGTTTGGCGGGATGGCCGCCGAGTTCGCCGCCGCGATGGCATCAGGTCCCGGCTCGCGTCCCGCGCAACAGAATCTTGCCGAGGCGCGAGTCGCGCTCGCGCTGACGATCGCCGCGCGCCAGTCCGCCGCAGAGAGCGGAGTCGAAGTCGCGCTCCCGTAAGAATTTCGTAGTAGAGCAATTGCACCGCGCTCGGGCGAGCGCTGGAACAATGCGAAACCCAAACTGGGTTTCGCGCTTCCTGTTCGAATCAACCGCCCCCCGCCCACCCGAGTTAGTATTCGTGTGGTTGTACGCGCGCCTCCTGTTTTGCCGTCATTCCCGCGCGCGTGTCCGGCGCGCGCGAGGAATCCCGGATCCGCGATTCCCCGGTGCTCCCCGGATTCCCTCCCGCGTCCATCGCATAACTCATTCATTTCAGGAACGCGACATCCGGCGCTTGACATTTGATCCAGCGGGGCTATGGATCGCACACTGGTAGTTAGCGGGAGACCGGTTGCAGTTGATAGGTGCGCTGGTTTGTGGCGCCGGAGCAGTGCTTACCGAGAACACAGAAGTGGGTGCTGGCTGTGAAATTAGGGTATTGGGAGGCGCCACGATGCATGCCGCCAAAGGCGCCTTCGGATGTGCGGTTGAACTATATACCTCTGTGCAGGTCTGCAATGAGTCCGCAGAGTAACGACCGCTTGCGTGGCATCCTGAAGTGGGCCGCGGGACTCGGATTGATGGCGGGAATCATGGCGTTAGCGGACGTAATGGCGGATGCTGACTTGCCCAAGGTCTTCGAAGAGCACCCCGGTCTGGCGGCAGAAGTGTATGGTATCTTGATTTACCTCTCAGTCATTGTCCTTTTCTGTGGCTCCGTGCTTCGCCCCATGCCTGGAGGTCCAGTGATTCTGATTGCCGCCAGCATAGCCGCCATGTGCATGGGGGTCAGCGGCCTGTTGGGGACTTTCCTTTCACCGGCCGCCCAACAGCGTCTGAGTTGGTTGTTCGCCACCTTCGACGTTGTTGAGACGGGCGGGTGTCTGGTGATAGTCGGCGTTTGGTTTACGAAGCTGCGGAGCATGACACCCGCACTTCGCTACCTCAGCTTAGGCATCGTGGTAATCTTCCTAGTCGCCCTGGCGCTGATGCTCGTGCCGTACTTTATGACTCCCGACCAGTTCCTCAAGATGTGGCGGCCTATCCTAGGCTGACTTCCCAAGTTGAAGATTGGCGCCACAGGTTCCGGGAGAACCAGTTAGTAATAACTAAGGCCGTATGCTTAACACGCGGTAAAGGTACGACCGGTCCACGATCGGGCTGGTGAATGCGGCGCCGATCAACTCGGGCCCGGTGACGACATACACCTATGATCCCTCGGGCACCGCAACATTGAGCGGGAGCGGGACCAACTGGCCATTCCTTGCCGGGGCGGCGAGCAAATCATTTCTTAGTCGTTTGCTCAGTGAGCAGGCGAGCGTCGTCCAGTCCTCTATCGCGAACCGGCGAAGAATGCCCGGGATTCTACGCGAGGCACGCGTGGAATGACGGCAAAAAAAAGGAGCCAACCGCGGAATAACTGAGGTGGCGCGGGCGGGGACGCCCGCGCATCGACCGCGGGCACGGCGGCCCGCGCCACTCTTGACGCCCGCGCATCGTCGGCGGACATGGCTGTCGGCCGCACCACTGGTGCCCGACTGTCGCTAAAACGCAAGAATCCCTTAACAATCTCGTAGGAATCCCGAAAATCGGGCGCATGCTGCGCGCCGAGCCGCCTGACCGAGCGGACTGGCGCTCTTGACTTTGCTCCCCCCGACGCTAAAGTACCGAATTGACCGAGTGGTTAGCCGACTGCGCCAGTCTTGAATCGCAATCGGCGGCTGATTCCTCGGTCAGTCGAACGCAGGCCGGGGGAGACCGGGAACGAAAATCCCGGAGAGGAGGCTCGCTCAGCTTCATAATTCTGGGGGGCGCGCGGACAGAGTCAGGACACTATGGTCGAGTCAGAGGAAAAAACGAGTCAGGCCGAGGCAGCCGTCCAGCCGCAGGACTCTCGCGACGACATCCTGAAGGCGGCGATGCATCTGTTCGCGATTCGCGGCTTTCATGAGACGTCGATGTCGGAAGTCGCGCGCGAGGCGCGGGTCAGCAAGGCGCTGATCTTCTGGCACTTCAAGACCAAGGAAGAACTCTTCGTCGCGGTTCTGAACCGGCTGCTGGAGCCTTACGTAATCGATTTCGCCGAGGAGGCGGGTGCGCTCGATGAGCGCGCGCAGATCGAGAAGCTGGTCGAATTTTACCTGCGCTTCGTGCGCGACAACGCGAGTTCGGTCCGCTTCTTTCTCGCGCAGATGCTCCACGAGCAGCATCTCTCCGAAAGCCTGAGCGCTCATATCCTCCAGCTCTATGGCGGGTACCGCGCGATGCTGGTCGAGCTGATCGCGCGCGCCCAGGCCAAGGGGATTTGCCCGCGGCGATTCGCGCCCGAGGCTGCCGCGGGTTTCCTGCTCTCCGCGCTCAACGGCCTGCTGATCGAGTCGCTGTTTCTGGCCGCAAACTCAATCGATCCCGAGGGCGCCGTCGCGATGGTCAGCAGTTGGCTGTTCGGCGACGACGCGAAAAGCCCATCGGGCGGCTCAGAGCCGATCGCGTAGGAACGTTTTCAGCCTCCTGAGGAGAGACAACCGCCATGCGGATGCCACTTAAGCTGATGTTGGACCTGGGCCGTTACATGCGGGCCAAGCGGCGCGCAGGGGAGAAGTATTTTCCCCTGGTCCTGATGCTCGAGCCGCTCTTCGCCTGCAACCTCGCCTGCATCGGCTGCGGCAAGATCGTCGAATACAAGGACGAGTTCCGCGACATGATGGCGCTCGATGAGGCCCTCGAATCCGCCAGGGAATGCGGCGCTCCGATCGTTTCGATCTGCGGCGGCGAGCCGCTGATGTACAAGCACATCGTGCCGCTCGCCACCCGGCTCATCGAGGAGCAGAAGCGCCACGTTCAGCTCTGCACCAACGCGATCCTGCTCGAACGCTTCGTCCGCCAGGTCCCGCCCAGCCCGTACCTCAGCTTCAACATCCATATCGACGGGATGCGCGAGACGCACGACCGGGTGGTCGACAAGGAGGGCGTGTTTGCGACCTGCGTGAAGATGATCGCGATGCTCAAGGATAAGGGCTATCGCGTTCAGACCAACACTACCGTTTTCCGCGAGACCTCGGTCGACGAGCTGGAGGAACTCATCCATATGCTGAGCGGCCTGGGCGTGGACGGGATGCTCATCACGCCGGGTTTCCACTACGAGGTGCTTACCAATCACGGGCTTTACCTCAAGAAGGAGGACATGCCGTACAAGTTCAGGAAGGTCCGCAAGCTCGCCGACGACTACAAGATCATCAACACGCCGATTTACCTGGATTATCTGGCCGGCGAGCGCGATTTGCTTTGCAGCCCCTGGACGACGGTGACGCGCAATCCGCGCGGGTGGAAGGGGCCTTGCTACCTGATTACGAACGGGCACTACAAAACCTTCGCCGACTTGCACGAGGCGACGGATTGGGAGTTCTACCGAACCAAGCAGGACTTCCGATGCCGCGATTGCAAGCTGCACTCGGGTTTCGAGGGCACGGTCGCGCTCGATTTCGGGAATGATTTCAAAGATTCATGGCGGATGGTCCGCCACTACGTGAGCTAGCGGGTTCGTGGCGGCGGGCAGGCTCGGAAGAACGTGTTTGAACTGGATCGCTACCTCAAAGAGCGCGCCGTCCTGATCGAGCGCGCGCTTGCCGCAAGCGTAAAGCCGCACGGAGGCCCGGCGGGACGCCTGTTCGAGGCGATGCGCTACAGCCTGCTTGCGGGGGGAAAACGCTTGCGCCCGATTCTCGCGCTTGCGGCATGCGAGGCGGTCGGCGGCCGCATCGAAGCGGCGATCGGGTTCGCATGCGCGGTCGAGATGATTCACACCTACTCGCTCATCCATGACGACCTTCCTTGCATGGATGACGACGACTTGCGGCGCGGCCGCCCGACCAATCACAAGGTTTATGGCGAGGCGATCGCCACCCTTGCCGGCGACGGCCTTCTGACCGACGCATTCAAGGTGATCGCGCAGTCCGTACCCGAGGGTGTCCCCGCTGCGGCTGTTCTCGCGACCATCGCCGAGTTGGCCGACGCGGCTGGATCGGCGGGGATGGTCGCGGGGCAGGCGATCGATCTCGAAAGCGAGGGCAAGCATCTTAAGCTCGACCAGCTCGAATACCTGCACAGCAAGAAGACGGGCGCGTTGTTTCGCGCATCGATCCTTGGCGGCGCGCGGCTTGGCGGAGCAAGCGCCGCGCAGCTTGAATCGCTCGACGCATACGCGCGCGCGCTCGGGCTTGCCTTCCAGGTGGTCGATGATCTGCTCGATGTCGAGGCCACCACGGAGCAGTTGGGCAAGAGCACGCAAAAGGACGCTGCGGCGGGAAAGAACACCTATCCTGCGTTGCTCGGGATCGAAGAGTCGCATCGATTCGCGCGCCAGCTCGAGCGCCGCGCCCTTGGCGCCCTGTCCGGCTTCGATTCGCGCGCCGAGCCGCTAAGGCAGATCGCCACCTTCGTCGTGGAGCGCAAGCTGTGAGCGCCGCGGCTCCTTCCGCCCATCGCGCGCGCGCCCGCCAGGCGGTCCTGGTCGAGCCCGGCCGGCTCGATCTGCGCGACTATTCGCCGCCCGCTCCAGGACCGGGCGAGATCCTGATCGAGGTTCGATGCGCACTGAGCTGCGGCACCGACCTCAAAACCTGGCGCCGCGGCCATCCGCTCTGGAAGCTGCCAACGCCCTTCGGCCACGAGTTTGCGGGGGTCGTCGCCGAGGTCGGAGCCGGCGTGAGCGCATTCCGCCCGGGCGACGAAGTGATGGCCGCGCCGACCGCGCCGTGCGGCGCATGCTTCTATTGCGCGCGGGGGCAGGAGAATCTCTGCGAGAGCGCGGTGGGCCGGATGCTGCTCGGCGCGTATGCGGACTTCCTGACGATTCCCGCCCATATCGTCGCCCGCAACACGTTCGTCAAGCCTGCGCATCTCCCCTTCGAGGAAGCGGCGCTGCTCGAACCGCTCTCGTGCGTCGTGCACGCCCAGGATATGGCGCGGCCCGCCAGCCACGAGACCGTTCTGATCATCGGCGCGGGCGCATTCGGACTGCTTCACCTGCTGGTGCTAAAGGCGGCCGGCGTTCGCGACATCGCGGTCGCCGGACGCGGCGCGGATCGCCTGCGATGGGCCGGCGAATTGGGCGCAAGCCGGGTCATCGATGCGCGCGGGGCGGATGCTACCGCAGAAGTCGCGAAGCTGGGCGGCGGATTCGGCCCGGACCTCGTGATCGAATGCACCGGCCAGGTGAAGGGTTGGGAAGATGCGCTCGCGCGGGTGCGCCGGGGCGGCCGGGTCGCATTTTTCGGCGGATGCCCGCCGGGAACCGCGCTCAGCGTCGATACGCGGCGCATGCACTACGACAACCTGACCCTGCTTGCGCCGTTTCATTATCGCCCGCGCGACGTGCAGCGGGCTTACCAGATGCTTTCCGAGGGCCGGCTCGGCGCGGGTGCGATTATCAACGCGCGCCGCCGCCTGAGCGAACTCGCGCAGGTATTCGCGCTGCTGGAAAGCGGCGCGGTCCTGAAATGCGCGGTTATCCCGTGATGGCTCGACGCCGAGCGCAGGAGAATGCGGCGGGTATGACGAACCGAACCTTAACGAATGAAGCAGGGCACCGATGAACCAGACTCTTCCCGTTCAAAATACGTATCCCGCCGGCGCCATTTCACCGCACGACGAATTTATCGGCAGGATCGACTACACGATTCAGCGTGCCCAGCGTGCGCTCATCGAGCTTCAGCGCCCCTCCGGCTACTGGCACGCAGCCTTGGACGCAAACGCCGAAATGAACGCCGAGTTCATAATCTTCAACCACTTCATGGATACGGTCGATCTCGGTCTCGAAGCGAAGCTCAAGAAGCACCTGCTCGACACCCAGAATGCGGACGGAAGCTGGAGCCTGTATGCGGGCGGCGAGGGCTATCTGTCCAGTTCGATCGAGGCGTACCTGGCGCTCAAGCTCACCGGGATGCGCGCCGGCGATGAGCCGCTCGCGCAGGCGCGCCGCTGGATCCTCTCGCACGGCGGAATCGCCAACTGCGGCACGCTGGCGCGATTCTACCTGGCCGCGCTCGGACAGATTCCCTGGGATGCGACCGCCGCAGTGCCCGTCGAAATCACGCTGCTGCCGAACTGGTTCCCGGTCAACATGTACGAGCTGGCATCGTGGGCGCGCGGCACCGTGTTCGGGCTGATGGTTTTGCAGGCGATGCGGCCGGTCAAGCAGGTGAGCTATCAGGAAGGAGTCCTCGAGCTCTACATGCTGCCGCCGCACTTCACCAGGTTCAAACAGCCGCGCGGCAGGCGCGCGCTCTCGCTCAGGAACCTGTTCAACGTCGCGGACAAGGCGCTGCGGTTTTACGACCGCCATCATCTGGACTCCCTGCGCGCGCGCGCGCTCGGCCGCGCCGAAAGCTGGCTCCTCGATCATCAGGAGGCCAATGGGTCGTGGGGCGGGATCGAACCGTGCTACCTGCTGAGCGCGATGGCGCTCAAGGCGCTCGGCTATCGCAACGATCATCCGGTGATGAAGAAGGCGTTCGAGGCCTGCCGGGAGCTGATTTGGGATTTCGGCGATCGCGCTCTTTACATGCCCTGCGTATCGGTGAACTGGGATACTGCGCTCGCGGCGAGGGCGCTGCTGGATTCCGGAATGCCGGGCACCCATCCGGCGATCAAGAAAGCCGCCGAGTGGTTCATCGAGAATCAGGTTTTCAAGCCCGGCGACTGGTCGATCAAGCGGCCCAATCTCGAACCGGGCGGCTGGCCGTTTGAGTTCTACAACAACAAGTATCCCGACGTGGACGACTCGGCCGTGATTCTCACGGTTCTCGCCGACGCCGCGGTCGATAACGCCGAGGCGCGCGAACGATCGATCCGGCTCGGCGCGAACTGGGTGATGGGCATGCAGTCGAGGGACGGCGGATGGGCCGCATTCGACCCCGACTGCGACAAGCGCTGGCTCAATCATGTGCCGCTGGCCGATGTCGAGGCGGTCACGGATCCGTCGTGCGCGGATCTCACGGGGCGCGCGCTCGAGATGATGGGTGCGGTCGGTTACCGCACCGACCATCCCGTGGCAAAGCGCGGCATCGAATGGCTTCGGCGCAACCAGACCCCCGAGGGCGCGTGGTGGGGCCGCTGGGGCGTTGCGTACATCTATGGCACATTCTCCGCGCTCGCGGGTCTTCACGCGGTCGGCGCGGACATGAACCTCCCCTGGGTCAAGCGCGCCGTCGAGTGGCTAAAGTCGAAGCAGAATTCCGACGGCGGATGGGGCGAGAGCGCACTGGCCGACAAGGATCCCGCATGGCGCGGCCGCGGCGCGAGCACCGCATCGCAGACCGCGTGGGCAATGATCGGGCTGCTCGCCGGTGAGGACGGCATCAGCGAGCACGCGATGCGTGGAGCGCGCTGGCTGAGCGAACGGCTCAACGACGCGGGCGCGTGGGACGAAACCGAATCGACCGGCAACGGATTCCCCAATCACTTCTACCTGCGCTACTACCTCTATCCCCACTATTTTCCGCTGATGGCGCTCGGCAGGTTCCGCCGCCGGGTCGCAGAGATGCACGCAAGTTGAGCGAGGCGCGGTGAGGCAGGCGCGATGAAGGCGATCTCCATCCTCGGCTCGACCGGCTCCGTAGGCGTCACGACGCTCGACGTGGCCGGCCGCTTCGCCGATCGCTTCCGGGTGGTGGCGATGGCGGCGGGCCGCAATCTCGAGCTGCTCGCCGCCCAGGTCAAGCGCTTTCGCCCCAACCTGGTTTCGGTCGCGAGCCCTGAATTGGCGCGCGAGCTAAGGACGCGCCTGGGAACGTTCCCCGTCGAGATCGCGCACGGCCTCGATGGCGCCCGCGCAGTCGCCGAGCATCCCGAGGCGAGCCTGGTCGTCTCCGCGATGGTTGGCGCGCTCGGGCTTAGGCCGACGCTCGCGGCGATCGAGGCGGGCAAGGACATCGCCTTTGCCAACAAGGAAGTGCTGGTCATCGCGGGAGACCTGGTGACCCGGGCGGCCCGCGCGCGCGGGGTCAAGCTGCTCCCGGTCGATAGCGAGCACAACGCCATCTTCCAATGCCTCGAAGGGCGCGCCCCCGGCAGCGTCAAACGAATCATTCTCACCGCGTCGGGAGGGCCGTTTCGCGAGCTCCCGGCCGAACGGTTCTCGACGATCACCGTCGAGCAGGCGCTCAAACATCCGACCTGGCGCATGGGCGACAAGATCACGATCGATTCGGCGACGATGATGAACAAGGGACTCGAGGTGATCGAGGCGCACTGGCTGTTCGGCCTTGGTCCCGCCCAGGTTTCGGTCGTGATCCATCCGCAGAGCGTTATCCATTCGATGGTCGAGATGATCGACGGGTCGGTCATCGCGGAGATGGCGATTCCGGACATGGCGATTCCGGTCGCATACGCGCTGGCCTATCCGGATCGGCTGCCGATGACGCATCTGAAGCCGCTCTCGTTCAGCGAGTGCTCGCGGCTCACCTTCGAAGAGCCGGACCTTGCGCGCTTCCCGTGCCTCAGGCTCGCCTACGAGGCGCTGGAGGCCGGGGGCACGATGCCCGCGTGTCTGAACGCGGCGAACGAGGAGCTGGTCGCCGGTTTCCTCGCCGGCCGGGTCCGTTTCGTCGATATTGCGCGGCACGTGGAGTCGATTATGCGCCGCCACGCCAACACGCCCGCTCGCACGCTCGAGGACCTGCTCGAAGTCGATGGATGGGCGCGAGCGGCGGCGCGCGAATTGATCGAGCTTAAGGGAGCCGCGGCGTGAAGCAGGGCGCAATAGCAAGCCTGCGGGCAGACGCGGGCGGCCCAGCCGGCGCGGCGAGTGCGCCGCTTGCGCGTGGCGGCGCCCATCCCAGCCACGACCCGGCGCTCCGCTCGGCCTACGAGTTCTGCGCGCGCATCGCCCGCTCGCACTACGAAAACTTCACGATCGCATCGTGGCTGATGCCGCGCGCGATGCGGCCACATATGTATGCGATTTACGCCTACGCGCGCATCGCCGACGACTTCGCCGACGAAGAGCGCGACCTCGGCAAGCTCGATGCCTGGGAGCGCGAACTCGATCTCGCTTACGCCGGCGCCCCGCGCCATCCGGTATTCGTCGCGCTCGCCGACACTGTGCGCCGGTTCGATATCCCGCGCGAGCCGTTCGCGAATCTGCTCGCCGCTTTTCGCTCCGACGTGAATTTCACGCCGTTTGCCACCCTCGACGACCTGCTCGGTTACGCGCGCAACTCGGCCAACCCGGTGGGCCGGCTCGTGCTCTATCTCTTCGGCTATCGCGATGCGGAGCGCCAGCGGCTCTCCGACCTGGTGTGCAGCGGCCTTCAGCTCGCAAACTTCTGGCAGGACGTTGCGATCGACTTCGCCAAGGGCAGGGTCTATATCCCCCAGGCCGATCTCGAGCGCTTCGGAATGACCGCCAGCGATCTGGCGCGCGGCGCCGCGACGCCGGCGTTCGTCGAATTGATGCGTCACGAAACCGCGGTGGCGCGCGCGATGCTCGCCCAGGGCGCGGCGCTCCACCGAATTGTCGATCGGCGCCTCAGCCGCGACATTCTGATGTTCGCCGGCGGGGGCCTCGCGATTCTCCGCGCGATCGAGCGCGCCGGCTTCGATGTGTTCCGGCGAAGGCCGAAGCTTCGCAAAATCGACTACCTGAAACTCGGATGGAACGCATACCGTGGCCGAATTGAAGCCTGACAACCGTCTCGGAAACGGGGCCCGGAGCTTGAGCGGCTCGCAGCTCGACGCGGATTACGCGCGCTGCGCCGAGATCACGCGCGCCGCTACGTCGAATTTCTACTACGCCTTCATGCTCCTGCCCACCGAACGCCGGCGCGCGCTCAACGCGGTGTATGCCTTCTGCCGCTTCATCGATGACATCGCCGACGAGGGATCGATTCGCGAGCCCGCGCTATTGCTGGCGCGCTGGCGCGAGGAACTCAATCAGGTCTATGGCGGCAAGCCGACCCGGGCGATATCGCGCGCGCTCGCCGATGCCGCGCGGCGGTTCAACATCCCGCGCGAGTGTTTCGATGAATTCATTACCGGCGTCGAGATGGACCTCGTGCGCAAGCGCTACGCCACCTTCGACGAGCTCAAGGTCTACTGCCATGGCGTCGCATCGACCGTCGGCCTGATGTGCATCGAGATTTTCGGCTACAGCAATCCGGCCGCCAAGCGCTACGCTCAGGACCTCGGCATCGCCTTTCAGCTCACCAACATCCTGCGCGACGTTAAAGAGGACGCCGAGCGCGGCCGCATCTACCTTCCGCTCGAAGATCTCTCCCGCTTCGGCGTGACCGAGGAGGAGATCCTCGGCGGCGTGTACAGCCCCAATTTTGCCCGCTTGATGGAGTTCGAGGCCAACCGCGCCCGCGAGTATTACGAACGCGCCGAGCGCGCGCTTCCCGCAGAGGACCGCTCGACGCTGCTGACCGCGGAGGCGATGCGGCTTATCTATGGCTCCTTGCTCAACTTGATTGTGAACTCGAAGTACCGCGTGCTCGACCGGCGCCTGTCGCTCTCGGTTCCATACAAGCTCTACCTGGTCGGCCGCGCGTGGGCGGCCACGCGGCTCGGCGCGCTGCGCGGATAGGGCGTGGCGATGGCCGAAGCGCGCGACGTCGCCATCATCGGCGGAGGCTTCGCCGGCCTGAGCGCCGCAGTCGCGCTTGCGGAGCGCGGCTTTCGCGTCGCGCTGCTCGAGCGCAAGCCCGCTCTCGGCGGGCGCGCCTACTCCTTCGAGGATCCGGAAACCGGCGATTTCGTGGACAACGGCCAGCACGCCCTCATGGGATGCTACCGCGAGACGCTCGACTTTCTCGGCAAGATCGGATCGGGGGACAAGCTGGTTTTTCATCGCGATCTCGAGATCGAGATGCTCGCGGGTCCGGGGCGATCGGCGGCGCTCAAGACCGCGCATCTTCCCGGTCCGTTCCACATGGTTATGGCGCTGATCCGCTACCGCCATCTGAGCGTTCGCGAGCGGCTGCGCGCGCTGGCGGGCGGGAGCAGGCTGCTCGCGATGCGCCGGCGCGATCGCGCAACCCTGGAAAGGCTCACCATCGCGAATCTGATGGACCTGCTCGGCCAGGGGCCAAACGCGCGCCGCGCGTTCTGGTATCCGCTCGCGATCGCGACGCTCAATGACGCGCCCGAGGTGTCGTCGGCGGCGCTGCTGGCCGAGGTGGTCAAGCGAGCGTTTTTCTCGCGCCGGCGCGACTCCGCCTTCGTCTACCCGCGTGTCGGGCTGAGCGATCTCTATTGCGGTCCCGCGCGCGCGTTCATCGAGAGCCACGGCGGCATCGTCGCCGATCACGCGACCGTCGAGGCGCTCGAGCTTGGCCCCGACGGCGCGGTCGCGCGGGTCAGGCTCCGCGACGGGCGGCGCCTCGAGGCCGCCAATTTCATCTCCGCGGTGCCGGCGGCGCAGATGTTGCGCTTCCTGCCCGAAAGCGCGGTCGCCGCCCCGTTTTTCTCGCGCCTGTCGGCGCTGGCCGATTCGCCCATCATCTGCGTGCACGCCTGGCTCGACCGCGAGGTGACGGCCTCGGCCTTCGTCGGATTCATCGCAACTACGACTCAGTGGCTTTTCAACAAGCGGCGGATTTTCGAGCGCCACGGCGAGCGCCATCCGGGGTACCTAAGCTTCGTGATCAGCGGCGCGCGAGGACTCGTCGATCGCTCCAATGAGGAGCTGCTCGATATCGTGATCGATGATCTGCGCGCGATGATTCCGGCCGCGCGCAACGCGAAGCTCGTCAAGGCGCTGGTGCTCAAGGAGAAGCAGGCGACGATGTCGCCCGAGCCGCGGACCTTTGAACTTCGTCCGCCCGCGCAAACGCCGCTTAGAAACTTTTTCCTGGCTGGCGACTGGGTACAGACCGGACTGCCCGCGACGATCGAGAGCGCGGTCATCTCGGGTCGCGCGGCTGCCGCCGCGGTCGCCGCGCGGGCAGGAGCCGCGTGATGGCGGCGAAGCAGGCGCTCGTTACCGGGGGTAACGGATTTGTGGGATGCCACGTCGTGCGCGCGCTGCTTAAGCGCGGCGATCGCGTTCGGGTCCTGGTGCGCGAGAACGCCGATCTCGCGGCGCTCGCGGGACTCGACGTGGAACTCGCGCGCGGCGACGTGCGCGATGGCGCCGCGGTCGAACGCGCCGCGGCGGCCTGCGATGAAATCTATCACGTCGCCGCCGACTATCGGCTGTGGGTTACCGACCCGGCGCCGATGTTCGCGGCCAACGTCGAGGGCACTCGCAACGTGCTCGAGGCGGCGCGCCGCGCAAGCGTCTCGCGAGTCGTTTACACCAGCACCGTTGGTGCGCTCGGGATTCCAGAGGACGGCCCCGGTCGCGAGGACACGCCGGTCGCATTCTCCGACATGACCGGGCCCTACAAGCAATCGAAGTATCTCGCGGAGCAGGCGGCGCAGGCGGCGGCGCGCTCGGGCGTGCCCGTCGTGATCGTCAATCCGTCCACGCCGGTCGGCGCATGCGACTTCAAACCCACTCCAACCGGAAGGATCATCGTGGACTTCCTGAACCACCGGATGCCTGCGTACGTGGACACGGGATTGAACCTGGTCGATGTCGAGGATGTCGCGCGAGGGCATCTGCTCGCCGCCGAGCGCGGACGAATCGGCGAGAAGTACATCCTGGGCGGCGAGAATCTGACGCTCAGGGAATTGTTCGAGCGGCTTGCGGCGCTTTCGGGGCTGCCCGCGCCGAGGGTGCGGATTCCCTACGCGGTCGCGTTCGGATTCGCGCTCGGCGCCGAGGCGGTCGCGCGTACGGTCACCCATCGCGCGCCTCGGGCGAGCCTCACCGAAGTCAGGATGGCGCGCAAGAAGATGTTTTTCGATTCATCCAAGGCGCGCTACGAACTCGGTTACGAGCCCGGCCCCATCGATGGCGCGCTCTCCCGCGCGATCGAGTTCTTCCGCAAGTCGGGCGCGGCGAAGGCGGCGGCATAGGTGGCGGCGATGCATCTTCTCATCTCCACGATCGAGCTTCGCCCTTACGTTTTCATCTTTCTGGCGAGTTTTCTCTTCATCTCGATCGTGAACTTCGGAGTGCGCACCACGCTGCTGTTCACCGTGCTGACCTACGCGATCGCGCTTGTGTGCGAATGGTCGTCGGTGCACAACGGCTTTCCGTTCGGCCTCTATCACTACATCGAGAAGACTCGCGCGCGCGAAATCTGGGTCATCGGCGTGCCGTTCATGGACTCGCTCTCCTTCACGTTTCTGGCCTTTGCCAGTTACACCGTCGCGCTGCTGCTGAGCGCGCCGATATACCGGCGCGGCGCCGATTTGCGCCTGCTCGACACCTGGGAACTGCGCCGCTCGCCGCGGGTGTGGCTGCTGGCGGCGCTGTTCATGGTGATGATCGACATCGTGGTCGATCCGCTGAGCGTGCTCGGAGAGCGGTGGTTTCTCGGCGGGATTTTCCGCTACGACGCTGGAGGCTCCCATTTCGGCGTTCCGATCAGCAATTATCTCGGATGGTTTTTCGTTGCGGTCGTGACGATCGCGGCCTTTCAATACCTCGACGCGGCGCTGAATCGCGGCGGGCGAAAACCGCTGGGCGCCGCGCCGGCGATGCCGTCGCGGGCGTTGCTCGGCCCGGCGTTGTACGCCGGGATCGTATGCTTCGGTATCACGATGCTGTTTAGAATCGGCGCGGCGGAAATCGCGTGGTCGAGCGTGTTCATCTTCCTGCCCTTCACCGCGCTCGCGATTCATATTCTGACTCGTGCCGACGTGCGCGCCGACTCCGCCGCGATTGCGCTCCATCTCGCGGAATTTCCCTACGAGCGCGAGCTTGGGGTCTGGGAAGAAGCCGAGCCGCAACCCGCGCCGCCCCGCCGCCGCACTGCCTGACGCAAGCGAGGCCTGCGCGCGCGCACGCAGCGGCGAGCGCCGCTATCGATCCGGGGGAAATTTCGAGTGCCGCGCGATTGCCTCGAGCGCATCGGCGATCGATCGCGTCGCGCGCGAGAGGTTGATCGCCATGCGCGGCAAATCGAGCAACATTGCGGGATTGCGGACGACGTGCCCGGCCGCGGCGATGCGCCGGCGGGCCCACCCCGAGCCCGGCGGGGGCGGCGGGACCATCAACAGTTGATCGCCTGCCGGATCCAGCACCGTGCGGACGGAGGCGAACGGCAGTCCGCGGCGGCTTGCTTCCGATGCGAGGGCCGCGGTCTCCATTTCGACCGCGATCGCGCCGGTCCGCTGGTGGGCGAGCCGTTTCTCATCCGCAGTCGCGAGTGCTCGATGCGACGTGAGCAGGGCGCCGGTCGCGTAACCCAATCCTGCGGCGCCAAGCGCGCGTGCGATTTCGCGCACGTCCTCGGCGGCGAGCAAAAGGTCGTCGTCGGTGGCGGCGCCCTCCGCGAGGCTTGCCAGGATTCGGTCCGCGAGCACGATGTCGCCGGGCTTGAGCCGGGGGGTCAGCCCGCCGGCGACGCCGGTCGCAATCACCATCTCGGGCGCCGGCAGGACGTCGAAGGCGCGCTGCGCCGCCTCCCGCGCGCGGCGATGGCCGATGCCGGTTGCGACGAGGGTCAGTTCTTTCCCGGCGATCTCTGCGCTGACACCGCGAAGGCCGGCCTGCTTCAGCGGTTGCCGATTCTTGAGCCGTCGCTTGAGCGGCGCGGCTTCCAATCCGAAGGCATAGAATACGAGAATCAAAGCGGGGCGGCGTCTCCGCGCAATCCAACTTTCGGCTGCTTGAGCGGCAGACCGGATGGTAGCAAGATTGCGCGCGCACCCGGCGCGGTCAATCCCGCACCCGGCGCAATCGTGATGATACGCTGCGCAATATCCCGGTGAAGGCGCTCATCGTCAATGGCGACGACTTCGGCCATTCGGCGGAAGTCAACGCGGGCATTCTGCGGGCCCATCGCGAGGGAATCCTCACCAGCGCGAGCCTGATGGTCGCCGGAGCGGCGCGCGATGAGGCGGCGCGGGCGGCGCGCGAGAATCCGGCGCTCGATGTCGGCCTCCACGTCGTCGTGTGCAGGGGCCAAAGCGTGCTTGCCCCGGACGAGCTGGGCGGCGCGGTCGATGCGCAGGGCAGGTTCCCGAATAACCCGGTGATAGCGGGCATGCGATGGTTCTTCGATCGCAGGCTTCGCGACCGGCTCGCAGCCGAAATCCGCGCGCAAATCGAAACCCATCTGAAGATGGTCGGATACCTCAATCACATCGACGGCCATCTCAATTTCCACGTCCACCCCACGATCGCCTCCATCCTCGTCGAACTCGCATCGGAATATAGGGTGCCGTGCCTGAGGCTTCCGCGCGAGCCGGTAGCCGCAACGCTGCGGCTTGCGCGCGACAATGCGTCGCGCAAGCTCGTCGAGGCGGTCATCTTCCGCACGCTGTCGCGGCGGACGCGCCGGCTGATGCGCGCGCGCGGGCTCAAATCGAACGACCGGCTCTTCGGGCTCCATCAGAGCGGCCACATGTCCGAGGATTACGTGCTCGGCGTGATCGATCGGCTCCGCGAGGGGGTCACCGAACTGTACTTTCATCCCGCGCTCGATATCGGCGGGACGCCGCCGCCGGCTGGCGCGCAAATCGAAGTGGAGATTCTCACGAGCACGCGGGTGCGCGATGCGCTCTCCGCGCGCGGCGTGAAACTCACGACCTTTGCCGAGCTTGCCCGCGGCGCGATTCCTTCTTGAATCACCGGCGCGCGGGGATTCTGCTGGCACTGGGCGCTCAGGCCCGGAGGATACATCGATGGCCGAGACGGTAATTCGTCCCGCGACCCGCGGCGACCTCGCGCGGCTCACCGAGATCTACAACTATTACGTTCGAACGACGCCGATAACTTTCGACATCACTCCGTTTACGGTGGAGGAGCGCGAGGCGTGGTTCGACGAGCATTCCGACGGGCGGCGCTACCGGTTGTTCGTCGCCGAGGAGGATTCGCGCGTGACCGGGTACGCCGGCACCGGACAATTTCGCAGCAAGGCCGCATACGACACCACTGTCGAGGCGACGATATATTGCGCTCCCGATGCGGCCGGCCGCGGCATCGGCACGTTGATGTACCGCACGCTGTTCGCGGCGCTCGAAGGTGAGGATATCAATCGAATCGTCGGCGGAATCACGTTGCCCAACGAGGCATCGGTCACGCTTCATCGGCGTTTCGGATTCACCGAGGCGGGCATCTTCACTCAGAACGGGCGCAAGTTCGGCCGCTACTGGGACGTGCTCTGGATGGAGCGGCCGTTGAGGCTCGCGATGCGATAAGTCGCTCGCGCAACGGGCGCGGTTGACGTACTCTATCCGTCTGCGGAAAAAATCTCCGCCCCGGCAATCGCGTTTTTGCGCCGAACACGAGGGGAAATGCCATGCGCGACCAGCAAGGAGCGCCGCTAGCTGAAAAACTCGACGAATATCGGCTCCCGAAGACCGTCATCCCGAGCCGCTACGAAATCCGCCTCGAGCCCGATCTTGAATCCTCCACTTTCAAGGGCGAGGAGCGCATCGCGGTCAGCGTGAAGAGCGCGACCGCCGAAGTGGTGCTCAACGCGCTCGAGTTGGAAATCGCCTCCGCGACGGCCGAGCGCGCGGGCCGCTCGCTTGGCGCGACCGTGGAACTGGAGCCGGCGCGCGAGCGGGCGCATCTCAAATTTCCCCAACCGCTCGATGACGGCGAATGGACGCTCAAGATCGCGTTCAGCGGAATCTTGAACGACAAGCTGCACGGCTTTTACCGGAGCCAGTATCAGGACCAGCAGGGCCGCACGCATCGGCTTGCGACCACGCAGATGGAATCGACTGACGCACGCCGCGCCTTTCCCTGCTGGGACGAGCCGGAACTCAAGGCGTGCTTCAAGGTCGCGCTCGTGATCGATGAGAGCCTGACCGCGGTCTCCAACAGCGCGCAGGAGAGCGAGCGGCGGCTTGCGGGCGGCAAGAAGGAAGTCGTCTTCCGCGAGACGATTCCGATGTCCACCTACCTGGTCGCATTCATCGTCGGCCCCTTTGAGGCGACCGAGCCCGCCGATGCGGGCACGCCGCTTCGGGTCGTCCACGTGGCGGGCAAGAGCGGGCTCGCCCCCTTTGCGAGGCAGATCGGAGTCTTCTCGCTCAAGTTCTTCGCGAGCTACTACGGCCTCAAGTATCCGGGCGACAAGCTCGACCTGATCGCGATTCCGGATTTCGCCGCGGGCGCGATGGAGAACCTCGGCGCGGTCACATTCCGCGAAACCGCTCTGCTGGCCGACGACAAGACCGCATCGCGCCAGGAACTGGAGCGGATCGCCGACGTCGTCGCGCACGAGCTTGCGCACATGTGGTTCGGCGATCTGGTCACGATGCGATGGTGGAACGGAATCTGGCTCAACGAGGCGTTCGCCACCTTCATGGAGATGCTCGCGGTCGACGCGTGGAAACCGGCTTGGCGGCGCTGGGACAGCTTCGGCGTTTCGCGCTCGGCGGCGATGGCGATCGATGCGCTCAAGAGCACCCGCTCGATCGAGTACACGGTGTTGAGCCCTGAAGACTGCCGCTCGATGTTCGATATCCTGACCTACGAGAAGGGCGCGTCGGTGCTGCGGATGCTCGAGCAGTACCTCGGCGCCGAGGAGTTCCGCAAAGGAATCGCGCTTTACCTCAAGCAACATCAGTACGACAACACCGAGACCGGGGACCTGTGGGACGCGCTGCAGGAAACCTCACGTCAGCCGGTGCGCTCGATGATGGACACGTGGATCTTTCAGCAGGGCTTTCCGGTGATGAGCGTC
>DASPOF010000104.1:0-36194 GCA_035626155.1 Binataceae bacterium (SeqCode) | reverse complement strand
TCGCGCTCGACCTTGAGCGCCTTGTCGCGAACCCGCTCACTCGCGCGAGCATCGAGCAGGCCCAGCCGCTCCCCAATCGGCGAGAGGCGCCGATCGGCGTTGTCCTCGCGAAGCAGGAGCCGGTACTCGGCGCGCGACGTGCACATCCGGTACGGCTCGCCGCCGATCCCGCGCGTCACGAGGTCATCGATCATCACGCCGATATACGCCTGGTCGCGCCTGAGAATCAGCGGCGGCTCATCGCGGACTTCAAGCGCCGCGTTGATTCCGGCAATCAGGCCCTGAGCCCCCGCCTCCTCATAGCCGGTGGTGCCGTTGATCTGCCCGGCGAAGAAAAGCCCGCGCACGAGCTTGGTTTCGAGCGACGATTCGAGCTGAGTAGGATCCGAAAAATCGTATTCGATCGCATAGCCGGGCCGCATTATCTCGGCGCGCTCAAGCCCCCGGATCGAACGCACCATCGCAGCCTGCACGTCCAGCGGCAGGCTCGTCGAAAGGCCGTTCGGATATACCTCGACGGTGTCGCGGCCCTCGGGCTCGAGAAAAATCTGATGGCGCTCCTTGTCGCGAAAGCGCATCACCTTGTCCTCGACCGATGGACAATAGCGCGGCCCCTTGCTCTGGATTACGCCCGTATACATGGGCGAGCGGTCGATTCCGCCGCGGATGATCTCGTGCGTGGCGGCGTTCGTGTAGGTGATATGGCAGGGAATCTGCGGCTGTACGATGCGCTCGGTGCGAAACGAGAACGGCGGCGGCGGGTCGTCGCCGGCCTGCACCTCCAGCGCCGAGTAATCGATCGTCCGCCCGTCCAGGCGCGGGCAGGTGCCGGTCTTGAGCCGCCCGATGCGAAAGCCGATTTGCGCAAGATGCTCGCTGAGGCCCATCGCGGCGAAATCGCCCGCGCGGCCGGCCGGGTAGCTCTTAAGCCCGATATGAACCAGGCCCATCAGAAAGGTGCCGGTCGTCAGGATGACGGTCCCGCTCTCGAACACCTCGCCGATTTGCGTCTCGATGCCTCGTACGCGGCCATCCGCGACGACCAGCCGCTCGACGCTCGCCTGGCGCACCGCAAGATTCGGCGCGCACTCGAGCACGCGCTTGCTTCGCGCCCGATAGGCGGCCTTGTCGGCCTGCGCGCGTCGCGCGCGCACCGCGGGTCCCTTGCGCGTGTTGAGGACGCGGAACTGAATTCCGGTCTCGTCGATCGCGAGCGCCATCTCGCCGCCGAGCGCGTCGATCTCGCGCACGAGATGGCCCTTGCCGATCCCGCCGATCGCAGGATTGCACGACATCTGGCCGATATGGTCGAGGTTGAGCGTGAGCATGAGCGTCTTTGCGCCCATGCGCGAAGCGGCGAGGCTCGCCTCGATTCCGGCGTGCCCGGCGCCGACCACGATCACGTCATACTTCATGGCAGTGCAATGAGAAGTTAGTCACCGAGGCTCAAGGAGTCCAGAAACCAGCCGCGGCGGGAATTTTAGCGCTCAGGATTCCGCTTCCTCCCGGCGGGGGGGCGCACCCGCGTTCCCGGTCGCAATCTGAAAGTAGATAAATCCTACTTCAAGTTCACTTGCCGATGCAGAACTCGCGGAAAATGGCGTCGAGCACGTCCTCGCCGGTGACCTCGCCGGTGATCGCGCCGAGCGCATCGGCCGCAGCGGCCACGTCCACCGCAACGATTTCCGGCGGCATCAGATCGAGCGCGCTCGTCCGGGCCGCTCTCAGAGCCAGCAAGGCGCGTTCGAGCGCATCGCGATGCCGCTCGCGCGAGACCGCCAGTCCCTCGCCCGCCACCGGCTCGGCCATCGTCTCGATCGCCCGCGCGAGTTCCTCCCTAAGCTGCGGCAATCCCGATGCGGTAAGCGCGGAGAACTCCAGGATCGGCATCTCAAGTCCCTCGCGGCGAAGCTCCGCGCTCGTGAGCACCTCGGGCAGGTCGCGCTTGTTCAGGAGCGCGACACCCGCGCGCCCCGCCGAGATGCGGATGACGTCCCGGTCCTCGCGGCTGAGCGCCAGCGATGAGTCGAACACCGCGATGATGAGGCCGGCATCGGCGGCCGACTTGAGCGTGCGCTCGATCCCGATCCGCTCGACCTCATCGCGGCTCTCGCGAACCCCGGCGGTGTCGAGCAGAACCAGCGGATAGCGGCCCGCCTGGATGGTGTCCTCGATCACGTCGCGGGTGGTGCCCGGAATCTCGGTCACGATCGCGCGATCGGAGCCGAGCAGGAGGTTTAAGATGCTCGACTTGCCGGCGTTCGGTTTGCCGATGATCGCGGCGCGCACGCCCTCGCGCATGATTTTTCCGCGCGCGAAGCTTTCATGGAGCAGCGCGACGTCGCCGAGCAGGCGCTCGATATGGCCGCCGAGTTCGTGGCGCGACGGGAGCCGGATGTCCTCGTCGGAAAAATCTATTTCGGCTTCGAGATGGGCGCGGATTGAAATTATTTCTTCGCGCAGCCGGCCGATTTTTTCCGCAAGAGCGCCCGACAGATGAGAAAGCGCCTGCGCAATCGCGCTCTCGCTGCGGGCGGCGACGAGGTCGGCGATCGCCTCGGCCTCCGTCAGATCGATCTTTCCGTTGAGGAACGCGCGGCGGGTGAACTCGCCGGGCTCGGCCATCCGAGCGCCCTCGGCGATCGCGGCGGCCACGATCCGCCGCACGAGATATGCGCCGCCATGGCATTGCAGCTCGACGACATCCTCGCCGGTCAGGCTCTCGGGCGCGCGCATCACGACCGCCATCGCGCGGTCGAGGTTCGCATCGGTGGCGGGATCGACGACATCGCCCAGGTACAGTCTGCGCGGGAGGATTTCGCCGGGATGATCCGGCCGCCAGATGCGATTCAAAATTTCGATTGCGCGGGGTCCGGAGAGGCGGACGATCGCGACAGCGCCCTGGCCGGGCGGCGTAGCCGGCGCGACGATCGTATCGGGCAGGTACATCGCGCCGATCAGGTTATCATCGCCGCGCCGGGGCAAGCACGCCCGCGCGACTTTCGGGCTGGCGGGGAAACTCGATGAGGCTTTTGCCATTAGCAGAGTGTTGGGAGGCACCGATTCTTGCGCGTTTGGCCGCCGATACTCTCGACCTCCTGCTATGGAGCGGCTTCCGCACGCCGCTTGATACCAAGCAACTGTTTGCGCTCCATGATGGCGTGCGCCCGCGGGGCCGTCAGTCTGACCAACCATAGCGGCAGACCGTATGGGCGGTATGCGGGTGCCACACGTCCGCGCACGATCAGCCGTGTAAGGCTCGGCGCGGGCTCTTCCAGCACGAAGGCCCAACTCGTCAAATAGGTGCCGTTGGGTGATCGCCACGAGAGAACAAGGCATCGTGCTGGCTCCGCCCGCACCACGACGAACACATCCTTAACGCCCGGCAGTGCCGGGAATACTGTACCCACCCCAATTTTCTGAAACTCTGGCAGGATTCGTTCGGCACTGGGCCGGCCGCCGTTGTCGATAAACCCGTAGGCGTACCATCCGGCCCGACCCGATCCCATCTGGACGAGCCACGGCCACACGCCGCCGGCATTGCGCCGAATCGTGATCGCGTGAGTGACCATTGCGAGCGGCTCGGGAATCAACTCGTCGCCGCACAGACCGCCGAGCTGCTCGTCGGGCTCCGCGCGTATCGACCAGTCGCAATACGCCGCGAATGCTGCGAGTGCGATTAGCAGCGCCAACCCGATTGCGAACAGGATGATAAGCGCTCTTTTCACCATCGGACCCGCCTAAAAAGGTGCAAAAAGAGAAGCGTTTCTCAGGAGGATTCGGGACCGATTGGGTCGTATCGCAGCTCGGCGATCCTGAGCCTCGTCACGAACGCCTTCATGCTCACCGCCGGGTCGAACTGGCCGGCGCGGCTGCGATACAGGGAGTTTGCCAGTTCCGCGCAGGAGTCGCGGAACTTGACCCATTGATCCTGCGATTCGCGCGCAGCTTTCTTGTAGTCCTCAATGTAGGATTTTTCCTGATCCCAATGGGCTTTCATTCCCGGGTCCCTTAGGTCCTCCTCCCAGGCTTGAACTCTCTTGCTAAGAACGCGCGAGACCTCACGATTGAGTTGGCCATCGAGGGCGTCGTACGAGCGGGTCGCGACAGCCCTCAGGCCCCGCGCTCGAACGGTCTTGGCCACCAGCTCGCGAAAGTTCTGCCTGACGAAACCTGCCTGGCCCGCCCCCGCGATGTCTCTCATGGAGGCCTCAATGGAGGCCTGGTATTCCCTCTGCATATCGTCCAACTGATAGGCCTTGAACTCGGTGACCACTCGATCCAGAAGCACGCGGTCGGCCGGGCTCAGCTCGCCTCTGGTTCCGAATATCTCCCGGCTCATGGCTGCTTCCTCGGCGCATTGGCCGACGGCCAGGCAAATCTCGATCTCCCTGTCGCTCTCGGCCAAATCGTCGCAGAAATCCACTCGCGAGCAAGATCGTGGATGCTGCCTGCACTCGCCGATCGCCTTATTGAGGGTCATCACGGTGCGATCACGATCGAACCTGCCGGATTTTTCCTGCTCCCAAGTGTTGAGAGCCGCTGCGGCTTTTTCCGCGTTGCGCAGCGTGCCCTCCCCGTTGAGGTACATCAGGGCAACAAAGAACCAATTCTTCGTGGACTCAAAGCACTGGAGGGCTTTTGGGTAGTCGGGTGCTCCGTCGATCCCGAGGTATGGCTCGATGCAGGGGTACTGCGCGAGAAAACAATGTACGAGCTCGCCGTAATCCCGTGGATCCGAGCAATCCGCTCGCGCAACCTTCGCGGCTGCGGCCAAAAGCGTGATCGTCGTGACGAGAAGCGCGACAGCCGCGAGCAGCCTTTTTGGACCCAGAAGCAACACCCCCCTCTTTAAGCAGCGAGCGAAAGCCTTCGACGCGTTTGGCGCCGCCCAAGAGCTAACACCGCCGCCGATCAGGTTATCATCGCCCCGCCGGGGCAAGCACGCCCGCGCGCGCATCAACGGGTCGCGCCGTTGAGGGGTCAACCCGGCGCGATCAAATTGCCTACCGCAGTGGAGATGCTGGCAACTGGACCGCGGTCATGTCACCGGGCGCGTCGCGCATATCAGGACCGGGGATGAACCGGTTGACCAGCGGATCGTAGATTTCGGTTGAAGAGAAGGAAAACCTCCAGCATCCAATTTTGTCGCATTGGAATCCTTCCCCGCCGGCGATGAGAATCTTGCCCGCATTCGGCCCTGAGGCGATCGTTATTGCAATATGCCCGACCCGCGGAGATTGCATCGGCGGACCGGGCTCGAACCGGTTGGTCGCAGGGTCGTAGAGTTCGGTGGAGGAGAGAAAATGCTTGTCGTCCTGTTCGCCGCCCGCAATCAAGATCTTGCCCGAGTTGGCTCCTGGCCCAATCAGGGTCGCGGTATGACCCCCGCGTGCGACTTTCATACTGGCTGTGGCAGAGGAAGGAGCAAACCTATTGCTTGCAGGATCGTAAAGCTCCGTCGAGGCGAGGGGAACGAGTCCTTCACCCTTGTTTGCCAGCCAGCCGCCGACCACCAGGATTTTGTCGGCATTCGAACCTGAAGCAATCACCGTTGCGGTGTGGTCCCAACGACCGGCATTCATAGCGGGTCCGGGTTCAAAAGCATTGATTTCCGGATCGTAGAGTTCTGTCGCGCCCCCGAAGTCCTCCCCTCCGGCATACAGGATCTTCCCCGCGTTCGCTCCCGTTGGAATGGTAGTCGCAGTCGGCCACGAAAGATCCACGACCATCTTCGATCCGCCCATGAAAGTACCGGCCATCGGATTGTATAGATCCGCGCTGCCGTTCCCGACGATCAAAATCCAACCAGCCCTCGGGCCCGATC
Source organism: Binataceae bacterium (SeqCode) (assembly GCA_035626155.1). Classification (GTDB taxonomy): domain Bacteria; phylum Desulfobacterota; class Binatia; order Binatales; family Binataceae; genus DASPOF01. The sequence continues at coordinate 30,367 of DASPOF010000104.1, read as the reverse complement.
CAATCACGGTGGCCGTGTGTTTAACGCGATCAATGCTCATGTTTGGCCCTGGGGCGAAGCTGCTCGTGGCCGGATCATACAACTCGCTCGAATCGAGCGGTCCGCGCTTGCCATTGAAGCCGCCCGCAATCAGGACCTTTCCGGCATTTGGCCCAACCGGTGACGGCCGCTGCGGTGCTATCTCGGCCTTTGTGCATCACCGGGCGCCGGACCGCGAACCGGTTTGAGAGCGGATCATACAACTCGACAAAGTAGCGGGAAGGATGACGGCCTTCCAATTCTTCACAGATCATTAGAATTTGGCCCCAGGTCGCCCGCTCCGACGCCGCTGCGGTGGCCGACCGGCCCGCAGAGAATTCCACTATCACGGCGGCGGCGGCCGCCACGACAGCGATCCTTAGGGTCGCCCATGTGGGCTCCATGTTTGAGGCTAAAGCCGGTCCCCCCAATACGAACTCAGCATTTCGAGAGCGCGAAAAAGAAGCAAGCCCGCGCCAACGGTCGCTGACGTGAAAGCTCTTCGCCGCAGAAAAATCGCTTTTCTGCTGCACGCCGGTCCGGCAGACCCCTCGGGTAGGCATGGCCCGCGCGTTCACAGCGGGCACGGCCGCCCGCCCTACTATTTCTTTCCGCCCCCGCACCGCGCGCCGAGCTTGGCGCTCTCGACCGCCGCGCGTTTTCTCTTCCCTGCCCCCGCAATCAGTTGCGGGGGCAGGCCAGGAAGGGGGTCCTTCCCTTTCCTTCTGCGTTTTTCGACATGGGGAGCCACCGGATTTCGCATCGCAACGGCTTGCCCGGCGGCAGTCGGTATGGTTGCATTGCCTATCCAGAGTTGCGGACCACGTGCCCCGGATTCCACGACTCGCCGAATGGGAGACTTATGCGGACCCCAGCGGGTCCGACACCGATTGAAATTGGCATCATACGATGAAAAGAACCTATCAGCCTCACAACCGAAAGAGACTACGGACCCACGGATTTCTCACCCGGATGGCGACGGCCGGCGGACGCAAAGTCCTCAAGCGGCGGCGCGCCAAGGGACGCCATCGCCTCGCGATCACCATCCCGCCCAAGCAGCCCGGCTAAGGAAATTGGCGATGAGCTTCGGCGCCGCCAGCCGGCTGCATCGAAGCGCCGAGTTCAAGCGCCTCCAGCGCCAGGGCGTGAGATGCCAAAGCCCGCACTTCGTGCTCTATGCCGCGCGAATCGACGACCGCGGATTGTCGCGGCTGGGGGTCACCGTGTCGCGCCGAATCGGGAACGCGACGGTCAGAAATCGGGTCAAGCGCAGAGTTCGCGAATGGTTCAGGCTGAACCGGAGCGAACGGATTCCCGCCGGCGTCTCGATGGTCGTGATTGCGCGCGAGGGGGCGGGCGCGCTCGACACCCCGGCTATCAATGCCGAGCTGATGACTGCTACCTTGAAGTTAGGCGCGAACCTCGCGCGATGATCGCGTGACTACGCAATCGAAAATAACCGCGGCGCTCGCATCGGCTCCAGCGGCGGCCGCACTGATAATAATCGGGGCGTACCGGGCGATCGGCTCGCCAATCCTGCATGCCGTCTTCGGCCCGGCCTGCCGCTTCGAGCCGTCCTGTTCCGCCTATGCGCAACAGGCCGTCCGCAGCCACGGGCTCATCCGGGGCGGCGCGCTCGCACTTGCCCGGCTTGCGCGATGCCATCCACTGGGCGGCCACGGCTACGATCCGCCGCCCGCCCGCCTTGCGAGCAAGCCGTAAAGAAGAGACTCCTTGGACTTAAGCCGCGTAATCGTCGCCGTAATTCTTTCGCTGGTCCTGATCTTCGCTTACCAGGAACTTGTGCTGAAACGGCTGTATCCGCCACCGAGCGAGCAGCCTGCCGAAAAGATGAAGCCTGGTCAGCCGGCCGCGCCATCGGCGATCGCCTCCGCCGCTCCGGGAGCGGCGGCAACCGGCGCGGCGCCGGCGCGCGAGGGGATCGCGGCTGGAGAAATCCAAGGCGCCGGGCCTCCGCCATCGGAGCGCACGATCGAGGTCGATACGGATCTTTACGCCGCCCAGTTCACGACCCGCGGGGCGCGCCTTAAGGGCTTCCGGCTCAAGCGCTACAACGAAACCGCATCGCCCGACAGCGGATGGTACCAGATCGTGATGGCCGCGCCGGGCGACGAACTGCCGCTTGCGGCGCTGGTGTCGCGCGCCGGCGTGACGGCCGACGATCGTGCGCTCGGCTATTCGACCACGGCGCCCGATCGGGTCGAGGCCGCCGTCCATGGCGAGACGTCGATCGAATTTACTGCCGCCACCGCCGACGGGAACCGAATCACGAAGACGCTAACATTCAAACGCGGAACCTACGCGATCTCGATGGATGTGGCGGTGGCCGACGGGCCTGCGCCCGATGAGGTGGGAGTGGCGCTCAGCCAATCGCTCGTCCAGCGCAGCGCCGCGTTCCGCGATCTCCCGGAGCTTCAGGCCGACGTCGCAAATAAAGTGATCACCGAGTCCGAGGACAAGCTGCGCAAGGGGGTGCCGCCGGTTACGGGAGCGGTTACGTATGCGGGCTTCGGCGACCGTTACTTTCTCACGGCCTACCTGCCGGAGAGTCCGGTCGCGGCGACCGTCGCGATGTCCTACGAGAACGACCAGGCGTTCATGCGCATGTTCTTCCAGGGAGCGCCGCGCATCCGCACCCGAATCTATATCGGACCCAAGCTCCTGGAGGCTCTGGAAGCGGTCAATCCGCTACTCAACAACGCGATCGATTTCGGCTGGCTCGGATTCGTCGCGCTTCCGTTCCTGCGGATTCTCAAGTCGTTCCATTTCATCGCGCCCAACTACGGCGTCGACATCATCCTGCTGACCGTCGCGCTCCGGATCGTGACTCTGCCGATGATGATCAGGAGCCAGCGCTCGATGATGAAAATGCAGCGGCTGGCGCCCCAGATCGAACGGCTGCGCGAGAAGTTCAAGGACGAGCAGGAGCGGCTCCAGCGCGAGATGCTGGACCTCTACAAGCGCAACCATGTGAGCCCGCTCGGCGGATGCCTGCCGATGCTTATCCAGTTCCCGATTTTCATCGGCCTTTACGAGGCGCTGCTCAACGCGATCGAGTTGCGCCACGCGCCGTTCATGGCATGGATCAAGGACCTCTCCGCGCCGGATTGCTTCGGTATCCCCTGGATGCCGCAACTGCCGTACCTCCACTGCCACGGCATCCCGGTGCTGGTGCTGCTGATGGGCGCGAGCACGTTCCTGCAGCAGTGGATGTCGCCCACGTCGCCCGATCCCAACCAGCAGCGGATGATGATGCTGACGCCGCTCATCTTCACCGTGATGTTCATCAACTTCCCGGCGGGGCTTTCGCTTTACTATTTCTCGTCCAACGTGCTGGGCGTGATCCAGCAGTTTTTCCTTAATCGAGAGATGAAGCAGTACACCCCTGTAACCGCATGAGCACCAACGATTCGATCGAGATATCCGCATCCTCCGTTGATGAGGCGATCAGCAAGGCGCTCGAGCAGCTCGGCGCGCAGGAAGAGGACGTCGAAATTGAGGTCCTCGCCGGCGCGCGATCGGGCGTGCTGGGACTCGGCAGCCGGCAAGCGCGTGTGCGCGTGACGCGCCGTCCCCCCGCGGGCGCATCCAGCGGCGTCACCTCGCCGCCGCCGGCTCCGCCGGCCGCGCCGCCGCGTCCGGCACCTGAAAGGCCGGCGCGCCCGGCCGCGCCAGCGCGCGAGGCGATTGCTCCCGCGCCAGCGCGCGAGGCGATTGCTCCTGCGCCGGCGCGCGAGGCCAAGCCACCGGCACCGGCGGGCGAACAGCCGCCCTCGGCGGGCGGCGAGGAACGCGCTCCGCAACCGCGCGGCAAGTCCGACCTCGATGCGGCCGAGCACGAGGCAAGCGAAGTCCTGGCCAGGATTCTCGACTTGATGGGCGAAAAGGCCGAAGTCATCCCGTCGCGTCACGACGGGGAGTCGGTCGAACTCGAGATCAAGGGCGACGGGTCGGGAATTCTAATCGGCCGGCACGGACAGACGCTGGACGCGCTCGAGTACCTGGTCAATCGAATCGTGGCGCGGCGCATCCGGGATGCCGCCCCGGTGATGATCGAGACGGAATCCTATCGCGCGCGCCGCCGCCAGCAGCTCCACAAGATGGCGCTCTCGATGGGCGAGCGGGCAAAGCGCGAGCACGAGGCGGTCACGCTCGAGCCGATGCCGCCGCGCGACCGGCGCGTCGTGCACTTGGCGCTCAAGGACGACCCGATGGTCACGACCCGGTCATCGGGCGATGGCTTCATGCGATCGATCGAGATACTTCCGGTCGAGGGCCGGCGCGAGCGCGAAAAGCGCGGGCGGCCTCGCGAGCCCAAGGCCGCCCTCGGCGAACAGGGCGGCTTCAAGCACGGCCAGAAGAAAATCGTTTAGGCGCGGCCCCGATCGGGCCGTCCCATCCGGTCGAAAGGAGGGCCGGCGGTATCGATGCTGCCCCGGCCCCCGAGCTGGAAAGATGCAACCGTCAGGTGCTGGAGACGAATCCCCACTTCTTCTTGTTCTCGGCCACCTGCTCAGGCGTCGGATGCTCGGTTTGCCTGAAGGTCTTCACCTTGAACTGGTCGATAATCTCCACTATCGCATGGTTCAGAGCGATGTCGTCCTTGAAAACGTCGGGCACCGCGGGCTCCTCGAATATTGCCTCCCACGGGCATTCCGGCTCGCAGGCGCCGCAATCGATGCATTCGTCGGGATGTATGTACAACTGATTGGGGAACTTCTGCTTGTCGGCACCGACATATTCGTAGATGCAATCGACCGGACAAACGCTGACGCATCCGGTGTCGACACAATCAATGCAGAGTCGAGTTATGGTCCAAGGCATAGCAGATCACCATCTCCTATAGAAAAAGGTTGCGCCCTAAATTACATCGGCCAAGCGGCATAGAAAAGCCCGCCGCGATGGCATACGGATGCGTTGCGCGCCCGGATTCAAGCCGCGCCCGCGCATCCGCCTGCTGCATCGCACCGGGCTGAGATGCGAGCAGGCCGGAAGGAAGAGTTCAGATGAGCACGATCGAACAGAAGAAAACCGGGCCGACGCGGACCGAAACTGACAGCATGGGAGCGATCCAGGTCGCTGCCGACCGCTACTGGGGCGCGCAAACCGAGCGTTCGCTGCTCCACTTTTCGATCGGCTTCGATCGCATGCCGCGCTCCGTGATCCGGGCCTTCGGCGTGCTGAAGAAGGCCGCCGCCGAGGTGAACCGGGAGCTCGGAAAACTTCCGGCGGAGAAGGCCAGGCTGATCGTCCAGGCCGCGGATGAAGTGATCTCGGGAAAACTCGACGAGCACTTTCCGCTGCGCATCTGGCAGACCGGCAGCGGCACTCAGACCAACATGAACGCGAACGAAGTGATCTCGAACCGCGCGATCGAGCTGGCTGGCGGCGCGATGGGCTCGAAGAAGCCCATCCATCCCAACGACGATGTGAACATGTCGCAGTCATCCAACGACACTTTCCCGACGGCGATGCATATCGCGGCGGCCGAACAACTCGTCCACGAGCTGGTCCCGGCGCTTCGCAAGCTCCGCGATTCGCTGGCGGCCAAGTCTGCCGAGTTTGCGGAGATTGTCAAGATCGGCCGCACTCACCTGATGGATGCCGTGCCGCTTACGCTCGGGCAGGAGTTCTCGGGATACGTCGCGCAGCTCGACTACGATCTCAAGCGCATCGAAGCGGCTCTGCCCGACGTGTACGAACTCGCAATCGGCGGCACCGCAGTCGGCACGGGGCTCAACACCCATCCCGAGTTCGCTTTGCGGATGGCGGCGAAAATCGCGGCGTACACCGGGCTTTCATTCACGTCGGCGCCGAACAAGTTTGCTGCGCTGGCGGCGCACGATGCGCTGGTGATGGCGTCGGGGGTGCTCAAGACGCTCGCGTGCTCGTTGATGAAGATCGCCAACGACATCCGCTGGATGGGCTCGGGCCCGCGATGCGGCCTGGGCGAGCTGCTGCTGCCGGAGAACGAGCCGGGCTCATCGATCATGCCGGGCAAGGTCAATCCGACGCAGAGCGAGGCGATGACGATGGTCTGCATCCAGGTGATCGCCAACGATTTCGCGATCGCGGCCGCCGACTCGCAGGGAAATTTCGAACTCAACGTATTCAAGCCGCTCATCATCCACAACCTCCTGCACTCGACGATGCTGCTCGCGCACTCGTGCGATTCGTTCAGGAAGTACTGCGTGGAGGGGATCGAGGCGAACCGGGAGCAAATCGCGCACTACGTCCACAATTCGCTGATGCTCGTGACCGCGCTCAGCCCGCACATCGGCTATGACAACGCTGCGAAGGTCGCCAAGAAGGCGCACGCCGATCGCACGACGCTTCGCGAGGCGTGCGTCAAGCTGGGGTTGCTTTCAGGCGAGGACTTCGACCGCCTGGTGCGCGCCGAGAAAATGCTCGCCCCGGAGGAGTGAGCCGGCCGGCCTTTCAGAATATAAAGGCGTGACCGCGGGCGGTGGTCGGAGAGGGAGGAGTCTCCGTGCAGTAAGGCTCCGGGCCGGCCGCGTTGCGCTGCTCGCGGTCAGCGAGCATCTTCTTGAGATCGTCCTCGCAGTGGTTCTGCTCCTTCGGATAAAAGCGATAGCGAGAGGATTGGGAGGGAGGCGATGGCGGCTGGACGAGAACCAACCCGCCAAACTTCGATGCTTCTTCGGGCGTGAATCCAAAATCCGTTGGATTCAAAGTGCCGGTTTCTTTGGATTTCCAGATTGGTATCCCCGGCAGGCCGACCGATGTGAGGTTCCCCTGCGCGTTCTCGCTCCATTCGAAACATGCGCCCAGCCCGCACAACGCGATCAACACCAGTGCAAATATTGCCTGCCGCAAGATAGTCTCCCCTTTTTCTCGCCCGCCAAGCGTGGTGCAACCAAAATTCACCCGCAACCCCGGCCTTTGAATTCAATCCCCGATCGCGCGATTCTAAATCCGCCGCGCGGCCAGGCGTCAAGTCGATGCCCCGTCGGGCGTCGAGGCGGCCGCGGGAGCATCACATCCTGAACACTCCGAAGCCCTGCGCCGGCGGGGTTGGCGCATTCATCGACGCCGCGATTCCCAGCGCGAGCGCCGCGCGCGTCTCGACCGGGTCGATCACGCCGTCGTCCCACAGGCGCGCGCTCGAATAGTAGCAATTCGACTCGGCATCGTACTTCTCGAGCGTCGGGCGGGTGAATTCCCGCTGCTCCTCATCGCTCATGCTCTTGCCCTCGCGGCTTAGCTGATCGAGCTTGACCGTGAGCAGAGTATTGGCGGCCTGCTCGCCGCCCATCACGGAAATCCTGGCGTTGGGCCACATGAACAGGAGACGCGGACCGTAGGCGCGCCCGCACATGCCATAATTGCCTGCGCCGTTCGATGCGCCGATTATCACGGTGAATTTCGCCACCTGCGCGTTCGCGACCGCATTCACCATCTTCGCGCCGTCCTTTGCGATCCCACCCTGCTCGTAGCGCTTGCCCACGATGAAGCCGGTGATGTTCTGAAGGAAGAGCAGCGGGATGCGGCGCGTGCAGCACAGCTCGATGAAATGCGTGGCTTTGAGCGCGGACTCGCTGAACAGAACGCCGGTGTTGGCGACGATCCCCACCTGGTATCCGTAGATCCGCACGAACCCGGTCGCCACCGTGGTCCCATAGCGGGGCTTGAACTCGTGCATCCGGCTGCCGTCCACGATTCGCGCGATCACCTCGCGGACATCGTAGGGCTGGCGGGTATCGGGCGGGATGATCCCGTACAGCTCGGCAGGATCGTAATACGGATCCTCGGGCGTGTCCGGCGGCGAGGCCTCAGAGGACTGGCGCGGCCCGAGGTTCTCGAAAATCGACCGCGCAATCTGGAGCGCATGCTCATCATCGTCGGCCAGATGATCGCTCACGCCGGAAAGCCGCGTATGCACGTCTCCGCCGCCGAGATCTTCGGCGCTGACCTGCTCCCCAGTCGCGGCGCGCACGAGCGGCGGCCCGGCAAGGAAGATCGTCCCCTGATTACGCACGATGATGTTCTCATCGCACATCGCCGGCACATAGGCGCCGCCCGCGGTGCACGATCCCATCACCACCGCGACTTGCGCGATTCCCATCGCGGACATCCGCGCCTGGTTGTAAAAAATCCGCCCGAAATGGTCGCGGTCGGGAAACACGTCGGCCTGAAGCGGCAGGAACGCGCCGCCCGAATCGACCAGGTACACGCACGCAAGCCGATTCTCCATCGCGATCTCCTGCGCCCGCAGATGCTTCTTGACCGTGATCGGGTAGTAGGTGCCACCTTTCACCGTCGCGTCGTTGGCGATCACCATCGCCTCGCGGCCCTGGATGCGCCCGATGCCGGTGATGATGCCCGCGGCGGGCGCCTCGTCATCGTACATCCCGTACGCCGCGAGCGCCGACAATTCGAGGAAGGGACTGCCCGGGTCGAGCAGCTTGCGGACGCGATCGCGCGCGACCAGCTTGCCCCGCTCGACGTGGCGCTTGCGCGCGTGCTCGGGTCCGCCCTGGCGGATTCGTGCGATCTCGGAGCGAAGCTTGCTGACTTGCGCCTCGAGCACCTCGCGGTTGCGCCGAAACTCATCCGATGCCGGTTTGATTCGCGATTCGATCCGTTCCATCGATTTCCCCTTGCCCTTGATGCCTGAGCGGGTTGGATGGGCTAGATATTAGCCATTGAGGCGGGCCGATGCGCAAAGCAGCCCGCCCCAAGTCTATGCGGGAACGAGACCTCAGAGCGCTCGAATTCGACAAGGTGCTGCACCTCGTCAGAGAGCACGCCGCATCGGAGTCCGGGCGCGAGGCGATCGACGCGCTGCGGCCATCGACTGAGGCCGCCGAGGTGCGCGAGCGCCTGCGCGCGGTCGCGGAGATGGTGGAGTTGAGGGCCCATGCAGGCTCTCTTCCAATGCAGGAGTTCGCCGACCAGCGCAACCTGCTTCTGACCGCCTCCCGCACCGGCGCGGTCCTCGACGGCGCATCGCTGGTCCGCATCCGCGACTTCGTGGTCGGATCGCGCACCGTCGGCGCGTTCCTGCGCTCGCGGGTCGAGCGCCTGCCGCATCTGGCGGAGCTGACCCACAACCTGCTTGCGCCGAAGGAGCTGGCGGACGCGATGCTCTCGGCGCTGGACGACGACGGCGGGCTGCTCGACGATGCGAGCCACGAACTCAGGCGGCTTCGCACCCGGCTTCGCGACGAGCGCTCCGACCTCGAGGCGCGCCTGCTTAGATCGCTCAACGCATCGGGCATGGATGCATTCGTCTCGGATTACCTCGTGACCGTCCGCAATCGGCGTTTCGTCCTGCCGCTCAAACCGAATTATGCCGAGCGCCTCGATGGCATCGTGCAGGACCGATCGGTCTCGGGCGAGACACTCTTTGTCGAGCCGATGTGGGCGGTCGAGCTGAACAACCGGGTGATGATGCTCGAACGGGAGGCCGAGGCGGAGGAAAGGCGAATCCTCGCCCGGCTCACCGGCATGGTCGGAGGGTACGCCGAGGAACTGGGGCTTACCTTCAACGCGATGGTCGCCCTCGATTCCCTGAACGCGCGCGCAATTTTTGCCGAGCGATGGGGATGCGTCGAACCGGAAATCGTCGATGAGGGGCTCGAGTTTCCGTCCGCGCGCCATCCCTTGCTGCTCAGCAGCGGCCGCGAGGTGGTGCCGATCGACGTCCGGATAGCACCCGGCCAGCGCGGGATCGTGATTTCGGGCCCGAACACCGGCGGCAAGACCGTCGCGCTGAAGACGATCGGGTTGATCTCTCTGATGGCGCAGGCCGGGATTCTGATTCCGGCGCAGCAGGGCAGCCGCGCGATTGTTTTCCGCAGCGTGTTTGCCGATATCGGCGATGAGCAATCGATCGAGGCGAACCTGTCGAGCTTTTCCGGCCATATCGTGAACCTCTCGGAGATCGTCCGTTCGCTTGAAGAACCGGCGCTGGTGATCCTCGATGAGCCCGGGGCGGGAACCGACCCGGCCGAGGGCGCGGCCCTGGCGATCGGCCTGATGAATCACCTCGCGAGGCGGCGATGCCTGATCGCAATCGCGACGCACTCGACCGCGGTCAAGCTGCACGCTTACTCAAAGGCCGGTTTCGAGGCGGCCGCGGTGGATTTCGACGCGGACCGGCTCGCGCCTCTGTACCGGCTAAAGCCGCACACGATCGGTCAGAGCTATGGCCTTGCGGTCGCGCGGCGGCTCGGACTTCCGGAGGAAATTATCACCGAGGCGACGGCTGCGATGGGCGCCGGCGGCGCCGAGCTCGAGCAGGCGCTCGGCCGGCTGGAAACCGAGCGGACCAGGCTTCACGATCAGACAAGCCGGCTGCGCGAGCGCGAGGAGACCTTCGCGCGGCAGGAACGCGCCGGGCGCGATGCGCAGCAGCGCGCGCTCGAACAGGCGCAAGCCGACCGGCAACGGCTTCGCTCGGAGACCGCGGCGATCATCGAGGAGTTCCGGCGCGAAGGGTCCAAGCTGCTCGACGAAATAAAGGCGCAGTCAAAGACGCGCGCGCATCTGACCGCTTTCATCGCCAAGGCAAACGAGTGGATCGACCGGACCGCGCCCCGGGTCGAAGCCGTGGGGGCGGCAGAGCAAGGTCCGCTCAAGCCCGGCGATGAGGTCGAACTCGGAGAAATTCGCGGCGAGCTGGTCGTGCTCGAGCCCGGCCGCGCGGTGATTAAGCGCGGCGGACTGAAGATCGAGGTCGCGCCAGAACGATTAAGGCGGGCGGCTCGTCAGGAGCGGCCGGCACACGCCGCGCCGCGAACCCCGACGGTCACCGTCAGCGCGCAGGCTGCCGGCGAGGCCGAGTTGAACGTGATCGGGATGCGAACGGCCGATGCGCTCCGAAAGGTGGAGGAATTTCTCGACCAGGCCTTCCTCATAAGCCGGCCAGAAGTCCGGATCGTTCATGGGATCGGCTCGGGCGCGCTGAAGAAGGCGATCCGCGAGTATCTGGACACTTCTCCATATTGCGCGTCGTTCCGGCAGGCGGACCCCCATCACGGGGGCGCGGGCGCCACGATTGTGGAGTTGAACCTGTAAGCCCGGGCGAAGCCTCTAAAACAGTTTCTTGAGCTGCTCCAGAGGATTGCTCGGCGTCGGCTTGCCGCTGGGCGCTCCGCTGTTGGAGTCGCCTCCCAGAAGTCCGCCGAGCCCCTTCTTGCCGAAAAGCTTGCCTATCGCCTTCTGGCCCTTCTCCTCAAGCGCGCGAGTCCCGGCTCGCTGCGCTATCTCGGCCGCATCCGGTACCACGAGCGGCTTGGGCAAAGCTCCAGAAATGTGAAGCGGAAAATCGACCTGCCCGTCATTATTGGTCACATACACGATATTTTTCTTCTGCTGGACGAGCTCGCCGCTCAACTGCTTGGATAGCTGAATTCGCGCCGCGAGATTGATGTTCTTGTCCATGTCGAACCATCCGTCGCCCTGCATTGCATAATCGACGCTCTTGACCGAGATGTCGTGCGAGGTAATGCGCGGCCCCTTCAAAACGAAAGTCAGAGTCATCGAGTCGATGTCGGTATCGTGGTTCTGGAACAGTTCGGGATGGTTGCGGACGACGGCATCGGGCATCAGGTTACCGATTCCGGGCACGTTTTGGACCTTCCGCAACGAATCAGCGACCACGTTCACACCGACGAGCTTGCCGCGCTGAAGAAGCAACTGGCCGTCTCCATCGAAGGTCGGTTTCATCTCGTCGAATTTTCCGGTCACGCCGTTCGCCGTGATGCGGCCAGTGATAAATCCGCGCACAGTTCCCGCGGCCTTCGGGTTCTGCGACTGAATCGCCTGCTGCAAATCCAGGCCCGAGAAGCTGACCGAGGCGCGAAACGGCGACTTGGGCTCAAGATGAGTATCCGCGGTCGCGACCACGGTCCCGCCGAATACCCCGACCCTGAGCGCCTCCGCCCGCGCGCGCGTCCCCTCCAGGGACAAGGTGAGATCGAGCTTGTTGTAGTCGATATTGTTCAGGCGGCCGGCTGGCGAGGTCACTTTCGAGTCGAGATGCAGGCCATTGTCACGGCTGATTAACGTCCCGCTCGCCATAAGCTGGCTAAGCTGCTCGTCTGCGGGACGGCCCGCGGCCAGCTCGCCGGTCTTGAGCGAATCGGTCGAGAACTTGTACGTGATCGAGGGCGGATAAACCGATTCCGCGTGACCCTCGAGAGTTGCGTGGCCGGAGCCAAGGTCGAATTTCAGTTGGCCCGCGTCGGCGGCCGTACCATTGAGCTTGATCTCGCCCCCCAGATTGGACAATACCGGCGTGGCCTGCCCCGGCCTCGAAACCGCGACTTGAGCGAGGGCGACCATGCCATTGGCAGTCAGCTTTCCGCCAACAAACTCGGCATCGGTATGAATCTCGGCCTGGCCTGTGACGTTGGAGCTCGCCAGCGCCGGAAGTACCTTGGCGAGCGACCCCAAATCGAACCGGTTGGTGTCGATCCGGCCGCTGAAGCCGCCAAGCGGGCTTACCTTGGTGGCTTTCAATTGCAGATCGCTTAGCGTCACCTCAGCCGGGTCTATCGTGAGAATCGGACCAGCGACAGTTGCGTGGGCCGAAATCTTGAGCGGGAGGTTCGCTGGCTTGTTGAACGCGTCGCCAAAGCCCAGCGCATTTGAGGTCAGGTCGGATGACACATCAAGCGCGAGTTCGGTCGGCTTACCCTTGGCAGCGGCTTCGAGCGAGAAGGGGTCAGTGATCGAGAGCTTCGCCGGGATCGCGTTGCCCGCCATCGCGACCTTTCGAAGCGCGTCGAGCGCTACCGGCCCCAGCTTCAGATGCAAATCGAAGGGTGTCTGAAGCAAGTCGAGTGCCCCGGTGCCTGACAGGGGCCCAACTTGGCCGGAGACGTCGACGTTCTGGTCGTCGCCAAGAGCGGCAAGCCTCAGCTTCAGGTCGAATGGTGATGTAAAGCCGAAGTGGCTGACCTCGAGGTCGAACGCATTGATCCTGATCGGGGCGGCATCCGCTTCAGCGTAAAGGATTTTGCCCTGCTCGACGGCGAAGTCGCTCACGTGAAGCGCTCCGAGAATTCCTGCGCTCGTGCCGCGCTGGGCGGGCACCGTCTCCATCGGAGTGCCGGCGCTGGGGGCACTTGGTTCCGGCGGCGCCACCTGCTGGCGCGGCGGCATCTGTTCGCCCCCCGTTCGCCCGATTGTCGATACATTGAGCACGCCACGAGCGTTCCTGATTACGCGGATTTCAGGATTCTGGAGCACGACCTTTGAAATCCGAACCTGGCGCACGAGGAGGGGAAAAAGCTCGAGCCTCGCATAGATGTCCGAGGCACGGAGGAACGGCTGGTCCGAGAATGAGGGATCATCTCCGATTTTGAGCCCCGAAATGTCCGCCGAGACTCCGAAACCGATACTGGCTTGAATTTTGGCGACCTGTACGGGGCGGCCGAGCGATGAGCTGAACTTCGCAAGAAGGAGATCCCGGTTCTGCGCGATGATCGTGTTGAGATTCGCTGCGGCGTACAGCAGTAGGGCGGCCACTACAACAATCAGGGCACCGACAATCGTTCCCGCGATTACGATGGGTCTGCGCATGGGCTTCCTCGCGAGCCGGATGGTTGTGACAGATGGCCTTTAGACGCAGCCAGTTTAACCGAACTTCAGCGAAAGAACACTATTTTCGCGCGATGTTCCCGAACCGGCGTGATATTATTCCGGATGCCTCCGCCTGCGAATCGCGATGCGTTGACCAATCCGGTCGCGACTCGTGCAGTGTCTCCCGATGAAGAAAAGAAAGAAACCGCCCGCGCAGAATCTGAGACGCGCGGCGCCCAAGCCCGTCTTCGGATCACCCTTCAAAAACCTCAAGAAGATGCTGGCGGAGCGGGCGGACTTGCCATCATCCCCGTCCAAAAAGCATGCCCCGCCCGAGGCACCCTCACCCGAACCCGTCGCGGCCGAGGATGAAGCGGCACTCCTGCGTGACGCACTTGCTGGCGTCCGGCCGCTCAAAGACGAGGGCCGTTTGCGGCTTCCGGTCGAGCCGGTGCTGAATCGTCAGGTCGTGAGCGAGGACGACGAGGTGCTTGCACAACTCTCCGACCTGGTCTCGGGTCAAGGCCCGTTCGACATCACCGAGACCGAGGAATACGTCGAAGGGATGCGCGTGGGACTGGACCCGCGCCTGCTCGCGCGGCTGCGGCGCGGCGAATTGTCTGTGCAATCGCACATAGATCTGCACGGGATGGTGCAGGGCGATGCGCACGCGGCGCTGACGCAGTTCATCATCGAATCCGTCCGCAAAGGGTACCGAACGATTCTGGTCGTGCATGGACGGGGGCTCCGTTCGCCGGGCGGGGAGCCGGTTCTGAAGCGGGCGGCCGCGCGCTGGCTCTCGCACGGTCAGATCGGAGGACATGTATTGGCATTCGCGACGGCGCGTCCAACCGACGGCGGCGGCGGCGCGATGTATGTGCTGCTCCGTCGCGATCGGCGGCGCGCCGCATTCGATGTCCTCGAGGGCACGAAGCGAAGAGACTGAGCCGCCCGCGCCTCGCTCGCCCGCCATCGCAAGTAAAGCCAAAAAAAAAACGGGGCCCGATTGAGCCCCGTCTTCGAACCGGCCTTCCGCTTCACGCGGCCGGGCGGCCCACCGCGTCGCGGTTAGATTTTCGCCTGCAGAAGGATTGCAACCACAAGCGCATACAGAGTGAGCGCTTCGATGAACGCGAGGCCGATGAGCATCGGGATGAAAATCCGGTCGGCGCTGTTTGGGTTGCGTCCGATCGACTCCATCGCGGATGCGGCCATCCGCCCCTGGCCGAGCGCGCTGCCAATGGCTGCGATGCCGACGCCGATGTTGGCCGCCAGTGCGATTAGCCCGGCGCGAAGCGCCCCTCCACCGGCCGCTGCGCCGCCCGCCGCCTCCTGGGCCATCGCCAGCACTGGCGAGGTAAGCACCGCTGCCGCGACCATCGTCGCGATCATTCCAATCCTGCGAACCATCTTACGATCCTCCTTCTTTCCTTGCGTTCCCGGCGACGATCCAAGCCACCTCTTCTATCCTCTTCCACCCCGATTCCCGGACGCCGTCCTTCGCCGCTAAAGAACTTTTTTGCCTCGCGCCTGCTCAATGCTCCTCAGCCGTGGCGAGCCGCACGTACGCCATCGAGAGAACCATGAAGATAAGCGCCTGAATTGTGCAGACTATCGATCCGAATATGTAAAAGACCACCGGCACTACCAGGTAGGTCAGGTTCGTGAAAATTCCCAGCACGCTGTGATCCGCAAACATGTTGGCGTAAAGACGCAGGCCGAGCGAGAACGGGCGGAACACGTTATCCGCGACCTCGATCGGCAACATCAGGATCGCGATCGGAAGATAGGGCCCCAGGAAGCTTCGCAGATACCCGGCCGCGCCTTTCTGCCGAAACCCCTGAATGATGAAGTACGCGAAGCAGGTCGTGCCGAGCGCGAAGGTCAGGTCCGAATCGGCGGTCGGCGGTTCCATCCCGGGAATAAGGCCCATGAAGTTAGCGCAAATGATGAACGTGAACAGGCTCCCGAAGAAGGGCACCAACGCGCGATATTCGTGCAACTCGGTCACGTCGTGGACGAAGCCGTCGAGCCATTCGACGAGCAACTCGGACACCGAGCGCAGGGTGAGTCCTTCATCCGGGATGACCGGGTCTTTCGCCCGGGCGAGCGATGCCCTCGCGAGCAAACCGACCACGATAAGGATCGCCATCACGAACCAGGTACCGGTCAGGACCACCGGAATCTTTGGCCCGAAAATTAACTCAAGAAAGACAACCGGTTTCTGCAAGGAATCACTCCGTCTGCTCGCGCCTAGTTCGTGGCGCGAATCGCACTTCGCCCCGTTTCAACAAAAATCGCGATCGTCTGCGTGAAGACGCCGACTCCGAAGCCCAGCCCATTTATGCCCGTCCGCGCGAACAAAAGGTACACAAGCCCGGCGACCAATACCAGCTTCAGCGGTATCGCAGCCACGCTCAGCTTCGCCAGGCCACTGGCATTGGCAGAAGCAGCGGCAACGATCATGCGTCCGAGCGCGGCGAGGATGAAAAAGTTCGCGACTACGACCGAGCCGCCGAGGAGGCACCCGAGAGCTGCGGATGGCGACACGAAGCGCCCCAAGATCCCGACCGCGATCGCAAGAATAACAGCGTTCGTGAGCTGGATCGCCGCAATCGACGGAAATCGGGAGTTGCTCACCTGCCTATGACCGCGGCGACATTTCTCGCGCCAGCCTGATGATCGTCGCGACGCCGTACAATACGCCAAGCAGTCCCAGCACCGCCATGAAGAAGGGCTGCGTCTTGAAATACGCGTCGAGGTAATAACCGAGCCAGCCGCCGGCGATCGGCGCCATCGGGATTTCCATGGCGGAACCCATCTGGCGGAGGTATTTTGCGGTGGTAGGCGTCACAGGTTTACCGCGCCGGTTCGCTGGTCGGCGCCTGCCGCAGACCGTCGAGCGCCTGGCGCGCCGCCTCGATCGTTCGGTCCAGGTCTGCGTCGGTATGGGCGAGCGAGATGAACATTGCCTCGAATTGCGATGGGGCAATATTCACGCCGCGCTCGAGCATCGCGTGGAAAAACCTGGCCCATTTCTTCGCATCGGACCTCTTGGCTTCTTCTGCATTCCGAACGGTCGTCGGCCCGAGGAACATCGTCAGCAGGGAGCCGGCACGATTGACGCACCCCGGCTCGCCGCTGCGGGCGAGCGCATCGCGGAGTCCGGCCTCGAGCCGAGCGCCGGCGGCATCGAGCCGCTCGTAGACGCCGGGATGATCGAGAAGGCGGATGGTTTCGAGTCCGGCCCGGACTGAGAGCGGGTTTCCCGACAGTGTGCCCGCCTGATAGACCGGACCGACGGGCGCCAGAAGATCCATGATTTTCGCGGGTCCGGCGACCGCTCCGATCGGCATACCGCCGCCGATTATTTTGCCGAGCATGATGAGGTCCGGTGCGACCCCGAGTTTTTCGCTGACTGAGCCGAAGCAGAGGCGAAATCCGGTTATAACTTCGTCGCAGATCAAAAGCGCGCCGTTGCGATGCGCCAAGTCCGCAAGTTCCTTGAGAAATCCCGGCTCGGGCAGGACTACTCCCATGTTGGCCGCCACCGGTTCCACGATAACCGCGGCTATCGTCCCGGGATTTTCCTTAAAATACTTCTCGACGCTTGCGAGCGAGTTGTAGGCCGCAACCATCGTGAGGGCGGCAAGTTCGCCCGGAACGCCCGCACTATCAGGAATGCCGAGCGTCATGCCTCCCGACCCTGACCGCACCAGGAGCGAATCGCTATGGCCGTGGTAGCATCCATCGAACTTGATTATTCTCGGCCGCCCGGTCGCCGCCCGGGCAATCCGGATTGCCGTCATGCCCGCCTCGGTGCCCGAGCTTACAAGCCTGACCTTCTCGGCGCTGCGGATTGCCCCGGCGATCGCCTCGGCGAGTTCGACTTCGAGTTCGGTAGGTGCGCCGAAGCCCAGACCGCGGGCGGCCTGAGCCGCCAGAGCGTCGGCGACATGAGGATGAGCGTGGCCGAGGATAGCCGGTCCGTAGGAGCCGACGTAATCGATGAAACGGTTGCCGTCGGCATCGGTGATGAAGGCGCCTTCACCGCGCGCGATGAAGAGCGGCGCTCCGCCGACCGCATTCCAGGCACGAACCGGAGAATTTACCGCGCCCGGAATTTTAATTCTGGCGCGATTGAAAAGTTCATCTGATTTTTTTTTCGAAAACATCGCGCAATCCTGTGCTCTGCTCGCTAACATCGCGTGCGGCGGCAGTCAAACGCAAATCAAAGCGGTCGCACTGCACGCACACGCGCTCGATCGCGATCGAGCGTGATGGCTTCCAGAGCCAGCATACCGGATCGCGATCGAGCGTGAAAAAAACCGCGCGCCGAGCGCCGCGCACTCGCACGCAAGAATTTCCTTTCGTTCCGCACAGTTCCGCGAAAGTTCAAACTCGCGCTTGTCACTCACGCGCAAAGAGTTTATCACGTTGCTTGACCCTGAACTTTCGTCCACAGATGAATCGAACTCGGCGGAAATTTTTCGCTCGTCGCGAGACCGAAGTGACTGGAAGGCGCGCGAGGTTCACCGCCGCGGATCGGCGGGAGTTCGCCCGCAGGCTGGTACGGGGGCCGGCCGGAAAAGTTGATAGCCCGGCAGTTCCAAATTCAGATTCGCAACCGGTAACGATGGAAAATGGGCTTATCCACACCTGTGGATAAACTTGTGCGTAATTCGAACATGAATTGAGACCCGTGAGTCGGCTCCGGGCCTCGTTGGATGCCCGGATTCTTCGGAGGGGGACCAAATGAACGGCTTGTGGGAAAGGACGGCTGACCGTCTTCGGGAAGAACTCGGCCAAGTTGCTTATGAAACCTGGATTGCACCCCTGAATTGCACTGCCCTTCAAGGCAAAACCATCACCATCGAGGCGCCGAATCGGTTTTTTCGCGATTGGGTCAATGAGCGATACCTCGCCAGGCTTCGTCAAACGCTGGCAGCCGAAGCAGGCGAAGGCATCGACGTCCGATTGACCCTCGGCGAAAACGGGACCACGGCGCTGCCGACGCCCGCGGCCAACGGCCGCGCGCAGCGCTCCAACCATGTGCCGGCGCCAAGTGAAGCGGCGCGTCACGATCGGCACCCCAAGCTCAACCCGCGCTACACGTTCGCGGAGTTCGTAGTGGGCTCGGGCAACCAGTTCGCCCATGCAGCGGCGCAGGCAGTTGCGAATCAGCCTGGCGAGAAGTTCAACCCGCTCTTCATCTATGGGGGTGTCGGGCTGGGCAAGACGCACCTGGTCACCGCGATCGGCCACCATATTTGCGCTGGCGATCGCGGGCGCAAGGTGCTCTTCATGCCGGCCGAAGTCTTCATGAACGAACTCATCAATTCGATCCGTCGCGACAAGATGGACGAATTCCGGGAAAAATTCCGGCGCGTGGACGCCCTGATCCTGGACGACGTTCAGTTCCTTGCCGGTCGCGAGCGGACCCAGGAGGAGTTTTTTCACACGTTCAACTCTCTGCACGCCGAACGCCACCAGATCGTGCTCACCTCCGATCAGTTGCCGCATGAGATTCCGGGACTGGAGGAGCGGCTGCGCAACCGATTCGAATCGGGTTTGATCGCGGACATCCAGCCGCCCGACCTGGAAACTCGGGTCGCAATCGTGCAGAAGAAGGCGGTGCTGGAGAAATTGCAGCTTTCGTCCGAGGTCGCGCTCTATATCGCCCAGAGCGTGGAGTCCAACGTGCGCGAGCTGGAGGGGTGCCTGACGCGGCTCGTCGCGCTGGCATCGCTGAACAAGACCCCGGAAAATTCCGCGATTACGCTTGAATTCGCGCGCCAGGCGCTTCATTTTCTGATCCGCAACCATGATGCGAAGCCGGACGTCGAAATGATCCAGAGGACAGTGGCAGACTTTTTTCACATCCGCCTCGCCGACCTTAAGTCGAAGAAGCGCACTCAGCACATCGCGTTCTGCCGGCAGGTCGCGATGTACCTGTGCCGCAAGCTGACCGACAGCTCCTTTCCCACCATCGGAGAGCATTTCAGCCGCGATCATTCGACTGTCATCCACGCCTACAACCTGATCCAGAGGAGGGTCACCAGCGATTCCGCGTTCCGCCTCTCGCTGGAAAAGATCGAACGCGAGTTGAAAGCGATACGCGCGCACGCGGCATGAGGTTCATAGACCTGTTGAGATGCGGGGGACAGCGAGGCACTTTTCAACATGCTGGTGCCAGCGTGGCGCGGATGATGGATCTAGAGGTCGAGGCGCCAACAAGTTATCCGCGATGATTCGGCCAGAGATGATGCGGGCTTGGAACATTTCTCAACAGATCAACATCCTCTACTGTTACTGCTAAGGTTTTCTTTAGAGAATCTAAGATACTAGGATCCAGAACCGGTCATTCGACTCATGGGACTTGTCATCGAACGCGCCTCTTTGCAAAACGCCCTTGCCCTGGTGCAGGGCATCGTCGAACGCCGCACGACGGTTCCGATTCTTGGTCATGTCCTGCTGGAACCGGTTGAAGCAGGTCTTCAATTGAGCGCGACCGACTTGGAGGTCGGGATTCGCACGCAGGTTGCGTGCCGGTCCGCCAAGGACAAGAGCATGACGCTCAACGCCCGCAAGTTGTTCGAAATTGTCCACGAGGCGGAGGGTGATGAGGTCAGGCTCGAAGCGCTCGACAACGAGTGGGTCGAGCTCAAATGCGGGCGCGCCAAGTTCAAGATGATGGGGCTTGACCCGAGAAGCTTCCCCGCGATGCCGAGTCAGAGCGTTGCCAAGCCCGAGGCTGGCGCGGTCAAGAGAGGCGCGAAGGCCGATCTTAAAATTGAACAACGCAAGCTTGCGGAGATGATCGACAAGACCATCTTCGCGGTCAGCCCCGACGAGGCGCGTTACAACTTAAGCGGCGTGTACGTCGAGTCGCCAGGACCTGGTGTCGTACGGATGGTGGCGACGGATGGGCATCGGCTGTCGATGGTGGATCGCGAGGTCAAGGCCAATGACTTTCGGATGGAGGCCGGAGCGATCATTCCTCGCAAAGGGCTCGCGGAAATCCGCAAACTTCTCGATCCGGAGAGCGATGCCGAGGTCACTCTCACGATCGACGGCCAGCTCGCCTACTTGAGGCGCGATCCGACCGAAGTTTCGATGCGTCTGGTCGAGGGCGAGTTCCCTGATTATCGGGGTGTAATTCCGAAAAAGTCGCGCCATCAGGTGCCGGTCAAACGCGATACCCTGTTTGCGGCCATCAAACGCGCGGCGATCTTCTCGAACGAGCGATACCACGGCGTTAAATTCGCACTCTCGGCGGGCACGATGACGGTCTCTTCGACCAGTCCCGAGATGGGCGAGGCGAGTGAAGCGCTCGACGTGGAGTTCACCGGCGAGGAGTTCGCGATCGGGTTCAACGCCAATTATTTGCAGCAAGTGCTTGGGGTGATTCCGCAGGGGACCGATGTCACGCTCGGGCTGACCGATGACGTAAGTCCGGGCGTAGTCGCGAGCGAGTCCGACAAGCAATTCACTTACGTGGTCATGCCGATGCGCCTGTAGCAGGATGTTGAGAAGAGCGAGATCCTCGCAGTTCGGCCGCGTTACGGTCCCAACATCCTGCCAACTGGCTGCGCAATCCTTTTCCGCATCGCGCAAAATCGCACGCGGCCAAGTAAGCATCGCTTCACTGCCGCTATCCGTCACTTAAGGTCCGCTTCCAGATGCCGGGCCTACTCGGATCAACACGACCTTATTACGAACGTCGGCATCGCTTTCCCACGGATACGACGCTTCGGCCATCTCGATCGTTTCCGCCACGTCGAGTTTCGGTACGTCGCGCCGGCGAGCAATAAACCAGTGGATTTTATGGCTCTCGATCGCACTTAGCAGGTCTTCCCGCTCATCGTATTCGAGGAGCGGCGCGGGCGGATTGATATAAAAGAGCGGACCCTGGGTTTTGTAAAATGCGAGGTCCGCAGTGTTGCCGCCGAGCAGGCTGCGAACTTTGATGCCGAATGGCTTCTCGCCGCGATACGCCTCGGCCGCCGGCATCGCAACAATATAGATGTAGACCATCGCACAGTACGCGATGATCCCAACCGACAGGGCGACTCGCTTAAGGCGGTAGGCCCTAATCGTGTAGATGATGGCGCCCACTGAAATCAGCCAGGACAGGACGATTGCGGCTTGGCCGGGTGCCGCAGGCAGAGCTGCAAGCGGTCCGCGGAGAATCGCCGACGGGGGCAGAAGCAGGCCGATGGTCGCAACCGCTGAAATTGCGACGATCACATAACCGATCGCGAGCAGCCGATTTGCCAGCTTCGATCGCACTCCAGGCGCTATGAGAAGGCGGGAGATCAGGATCGCCGCCGGGGGGAGGATCGGAAGGATGTAATAGCTACGCCTTGAACCGGAGAGGGTGAAAAAGGCGAAGGTCGCCCAGAAAAATACCAGCGAGAACCGGTCAGCACGATTGGTTTCTGCGCCCTCGCGGTGCCGGCGATGCGCCTGGGCAAGCGCCGCCGGCAGCAACATCGACCACGGCGCCATCAGGGCGAAGATCACATAGACGTAAAGGTAAATCGGGCCGCGATGATCGAAAGGATGGAAGAACCGCAAGATGTTTTCACGCCAGACCATTTCCATGCCCTTGCTTGAGCCGACGACGCGGTTTGAGATGGCGAAGGGGACGTAATAGATCGCGAACCCGAGCGCGATTGCTACTGGCGTTTTCCAGTTGAACAGCCATCGGTTGCGCTCGATCAGCCAGTGGATTCGTTCGCCGATTCGACCGTACATCAGCCGGGCGCCAAACTCGGCCCATCCCGCGCCGAGACAGCACCAGGTGCCGATGACCAGAAGCGGGAGCGCAAAACCGAGCAGCCCCTTCATCTGGGACGTGACCGCCATGATGATCCATAGCGCCACGACCCACCATCCGTCCTGGCGATCCTCGTTACGAATGAACAAAAGCAGCGCCGCCAGTTCCCCGGTCACGGTCTCCACGTCGGCCGAGGCGTGCCGCGAGAAGAACACGAAGCTGAAACTGGTCGCGAGGATGAAGCCCGAGAGCAGCGCGGTTCGGGCGTCGTACAGGCGCCGCGCGAGCAGCATCAGCAACGCCACGCCAAGCAGACCCGCGATCGCGCAGGGAAGACGGGCGGCAGCCTCATCGAGGCCGCCGGTCAGATGCGATGCCGCCAGAACCAGCCAGTACGTTCCGAGCGGCTTGTCGTAATAGACGCGGCCGTTGAGCGTCGGCCAGAAATAATTCGACGTGAGCTGCATCTCTCGCGCGATTTCGGCCCATCGGAATTCCGACGACCAAAGCGCGCGCGAACCGAGCCTGGCGAAAAACAGTACCGCCGTCGCCGCCAGAACCGCGCTGAACCACAGCCACCATCGCCGGTCCGTCGCGACTTGCGTGGCAGGTGGAGCCTGCGCACCGAACGCGGTTGCATCCTGGACCGAACTCATCGCGCCGGATTCTATCCGGCTGCCCGATACTCCCGCCACTCGCCGCGCGTCGAACAAATCGCGTGGCAATGGTCATCGGTGCATGATACGGTCGATTTGGCGACGGATGCGGTGGCGCCGGCCCGCTGACGCTCTGCCCGCTGCCAGCGACGGCCGGCCAAATCCGCCACCACCCACTCCAGATGAGCGAACATCCCGATTCACCCGCAGGCGCCGGGCGCAAGCCCAATCGCCTGATCAACGAGCAGAGCCCGTATCTCCGCCAGCACGCTTACAATCCGGTCGATTGGTTCCCGTGGGGGGAGGAGGCGCTCAGGCGCGCACGCGAGGAGAACAAGCCGATCCTCCTGTCGATCGGGTATTCCGCGTGCCACTGGTGCCACGTGATGGAGCGCGAATCGTTCGAGAACGAGGCGATCGCGCGGGTGATGAATGAGAATTTTGTCGCGATCAAGGTCGATCGCGAGGAGCGCCCCGACCTCGATCAGATCTACATGGACGCGGTCCAGATGATAACCGGCCGCGGGGGATGGCCGCTGACGGTTTTCCTGACGCCCGACGGCCGTCCGTTTTACGGCGGGACCTATTTTCCGCCCGAGGATCGGCAGGGGATGCCGGGATTTCCGCGCGTGCTCCTGGCCGCCGCCAACGCATTCCAAAGCGGCGCGCACGAGGTCGCCCATAACGTCGAGAAACTCACCGAGGCGCTCGGCGCGCTTGCGAGCTACACTCCATCCGAGGGCGAAATCCGCGCCGACTCGGCCGTCGAGGCTGCGCGCGCGCTCGCCGGCGCATACGACAGCGTAAACGGTGGTCTTGGCCGCGCGCCGAAATTTCCCAGCAGCTTCGTTTTCTCTCTGTTCCTGCGCGTGTTCCAGGCAACCGGCGACGAGGGTATGGCCGAGATGGTGCGCCATACGCTCAAGAAGATGGCGCACGGCGGAATCTATGACCAGGTCGGTGGCGGGTTCCATCGCTACAGCGTCGATGACCGCTGGCTGGTGCCGCACTTCGAGAAGATGCTCTATGACAACGCGCTGCTCGCGAGACTTTATCTCGATGCCGGCCGCGCGCTGAACGAGCCCGAATTCCTGGGCATCGCGCGCGAGATTCTGGATTACGTCCTGCGCGAGATGACCTCGCCCGAGGGCGGCTTTTATTCGACCCAGGACGCCGACAGCGAGGGCGTCGAGGGCAAGTTCTTCCTCTGGTCGCCCGAGGAAGTGGAAAAGATCGTTGGACCAGATCTCGCCGGGCTCGCCGAGCGCTACTTCGACGTGAGCCGGGAGGGCAACTTCGAGGGCGCCAATATTCTCCATCGCACGCTGGAGGTGGCCGATGCCGCCCGGATGTTCGCCAAGCCGGAGGCGGAAATTGCGGATGCGATCGCCGCGATTCGCGGGAAGCTGTTTGCGGCGCGCGAAAAGCGCATCAAACCCGCGCGCGACGAGAAAATCCTGGCGGCGTGGAATGCGATGATGATCTCGGCGTTCGCCGAGGGCTACCGCGCGCTGCACGAAACTCGCTACCTCGCGGCGGCCGAGCGCGCTGCCGAGTTCATGATCGCCAGGATGTGGGACGGGCGGGCGCTCAAGCGGTCATTCAAGGATGGCGCCGCGCGGTTCAACGCGTACCTCGAGGATTACGCGCTGGCCGCCAACGCGATGCTCGACATCCACGCCGCCACGCTGGACGTGCGCTACCTCGATCGTGCTCGGACCTTCGCCGATGTCATCCTCGATCGCTTTCTCGACCGCGAAAACGGCGGGTTTTTCTTCACCTCGGATGACCACGAGGCGCTCATCACGCGGTCCAAGGCCGCGTTCGATGGCTCGACGCCGTCGGGCAACAGCGCGGCGGCGATGGCGCTGCTGCGGCTTCATGCTTACACGGGCGAGGAGCGATGCCGCATCGAGGCCGAGCGTACGCTCAAGCTCTTCCGCGAGTTCATCGAGAAGCAGCCGTTCGGCTTTTCGCACATGCTCGAGGCGCTGGATTTGTACCTTCGCGGCCCCACCGAGGTGGTTCTGGTCGAGCGTCGCGACTCGGCCGAGATGCGTGAATGGCTGGAGCGCCTCGGGTTGCTCTATGTCCCGAACCTCGCGCTTTTCGCCGCGGGTCCCGACGCCGGCGCGGACCGCCAGCTCATCCCCGAGGCGGTTCGCGGCAAGCATCAGGTCGATGGACGGCTGACGGCCTACGTCTGCCGGGAGCGGGCGTGCTCCGCGCCGATTACCGCCTTCCGCGAGCTTCAGGCCGAACTCGCCGATTGACGGCCGAGATGGGCAGCGTCGCCGCAAAACCAAAATCCGACCAGCGCGAGATTGATCGCCTGCTCGAACCGATCGTGGTCAATCGCGCGTCACGAGGCTCGCGATGGCCGCTTAGGGTGGTGTTGCTCAACGCGCGCGGCGGCGTGCGTCTGAACCGAATCGCGCAATGCCTCACTCGCGATCCGCTGAACCGCGCATCGATAATCCTGCTCTGCGAATCGGACTGGCGCACCGACCGCACCGGCGGACTCGAAACCGCGGCTGAACTCGCGGCGCTCCTCAACATGAGCTTCGCCTACGGGCCCGAGTTCGCAATCAGGGGCACGGGCGGCGAGATCGACGCGTTTCTTGGCAACGCCATCCTCAGCGCCGAGCCGTTCGAGAACGTGCGGGCGGTTGCGATGCCGTCGGTCGAACGCAGGACGCGAGGGTATGCTCACAAGTTGCGGTCGGGCCGGCCCGCCGGCCTGATAACCAGAGCGAAGTTCGGGGGCGACACGATCACGATCGGCGTCGCGCATCCGAGCAGCCGATCGAGTCCCGCGGGGCGCGAACGGCAGATGGCGACCTACCTGGCGGAGTTCCCGCCCGATGGGCCCGCGGTCTTCGGCGGAGACCTCAACACCACCACGACCGAACTCAAGAACCTCCGCGCGATCGCGCTCACCGCGTTGCACATCGCGGTCAACCCCGCCCGCTACCGCTCGCCTCAATCGTACGAACCATTGTTCGAGCGAATCGCGGAGCGAGGGCTCGAAATTCAAGGCGCCAACGTGATGGACTGCCCGACTTTTACTTTCAGCCGGCTCGTTCCAACCCGGATGCGCCCGAAGCTCGACTGGCTGGCGACGCGCGGCGTCAAGCCGGTCGCCGGTTCCGCGGCGGTGGTTCCGGCGCGGGCGTCGTTGTTTTCGCCACGCGCGTCCGATCACGATTTCGTCCTCGTCGATATCGAACGGTAAATTGGCGTGCGCGGGTCGTTTCGCGCAGCGCCGCCATTCGCCTAGAATGCCGTCCGCCGGAGGCGAATCGAATGGCACCGTTCAACGGCCTTGGTATGCATCTCGGCAATCTTCCGCGCCTGTCGAACGCCGAGTCGCGCTCGATCAGCGCGGAAAATCCAAGTGGTGAGAAGGGCAAGGGCGCGATGGCGACGCCCGATCCCGCGGTCGGTCCCGCCCGAAACTTGGGCCGCGGCTGGAAAGTCTCGCCGTACATCACGATCGCGCCGGGCGAGGTGCGCGTGCTGGCCGATATCTCTGGCTCCGGCGCGATCCAACAAATCTGGATGACCCCGACGGGGGCGTGGCGCAGCCTGATTCTCCGTATTTACTGGGATGACTCGGCAAATCCGTCGGTCGAGTGCCCGGTCGGCGATTTTTTCGCGTGCGGATGGAACCGGTATGCGCAGATCTCATCGCTCGCCGTGTGCGTCAATCCCGGCAGCGCGCTCAATTGCTACTGGGAGATGCCGTTCAGGAAGCGCGCGCGCATCACGATGACCAACACGGGCGAGTCGCCGGTGGTCCTCTTCTACCAGATCAATTACACGCTGACCGATGTTCCGGATGATGTCGCATTCTTCCACGCGCAATTCCGGCGCGTGAATCCGCTGCCGTACAAAGAGGTCTACACAATCCTCGATGGGGTGCGGGGCCAGGGACAATACGCGGGCACCTACCTCGCGTGGGGCGTGCACAACACGGGATGGTGGGGCGAGGGCGAGATCAAGTTCTACATCGATGGCGACGGCGAGTTCCCGACGATTTGCGGAACCGGCACGGAAGATTATTTCTGCGGCTCATACAATTTCGACGTCGGACGCGAGCAGGGCGGCTACCGCGAATTCACCACGCCGTACACGGGCCTGGCGCAGGTAATTCGGCCCGACGGGCTCTACCAGTCGCAGATGCGATTCGGGATGTATCGATGGCACATCCCGGATCCGGTCCGATTCAAGTCGGACCTGCGCGTGACGATTCAGGCGCTCGGCTGGCGGGGCGATCCGCGGCGCGGTGCGGAGTTCCTTCCGCTGCAGGACGATATCGCCTCGGTCGCGTATTGGTACCAGACTCAGCCGGCGGCGGCGTTCCCTCCGCTGCCCCCGCCGGACTACCTGCAAATCATCTGACGGCGTCCTCGTTCACAGCGCAGGCGGAGGCGGTATTGCGCCGCGCGCATTCTCATACGCGGCCGCGACCCGAAGCACGCGCGCTTCATCGAAGGGCCGTCCGATTATCTGCATCGCGAGCGGCAACGCTTCCCCGGACAACCCGGTCGGAATCGCGAGCGCGGGTTGGCCGGTCACGTCGAACGGCGAGGTGAAGCGCAGGATGGCCGCCACCCCGTCAACGGCGCCGCCCGATGAGTCGAGGAGTCGGTCTTCGCCGATTCGCGGCGCGGGAATCGCGCTTGCGGGCGCCACCAGAACATCGCGCCCCTCGAGCGCGCCGAGCGCGTCGGCGACGATTCGCGCCCGCGCGCGTTGCGCCCGGATGTACGAGACCGCATTCGCCATCATCCCGGCTTCGAGCAGCCGGCGCACGTCAGTCCCGTAATCGGCGGCGCGCGTGAGCATCGATTCCTCGTGAATTTCGATGGCCTCGGCCAACGTGATTACGCTGTTCACCATACCGGCCAGCGGCAACGACGCTATCGAGACCTCATCCACGGACGCCCCAAGCGAGCCAAGCTGAGCGAGCGCCGCATCGAATGAGCGTCTTACGTCGTCCGAGAGCCCGTCATTGAGTTCGCGAATCACGCCGATGCGCATCCCCTCGATGCCCGCATCGAGGCTCGCGGTGTAATCGGGCACCCGCTCGCGGCTGGAAGTCGAGTCGTTGCGATCGTAGCCCGCTATCACGCCCAACATCAGCGCAGCGTCGCGCACCGTGCGAGTGATCGGGCCGACGTGGTCGAGCGTGTACGCGAGCGGCAGCACCCCGTGACGGCTCACCCGGCTCCAGGTCGGCTTCAGCCCGATGCATCCGCACAGCGTCGCCGGGATTCGGATCGAGCCTCCCGTATCGGTGCCGATCGTCGCGGCCGCCGAGCGCGAAACAATCGCCGCTGCGGAGCCGCCGCTCGAGCCGCCGGGAATCCGGTCGAGAGCGTACGGATTGCGCACGATTCCCCAGTGCGGATTCGACGACGAAATTCCGTAGGCGAACTCGTGCAGGTTGAGCTTGCCGAGCAGAATCGCGCCCGCGCGCGAAAGCCGCGACCATACTGTTGAGTCGTGATCGGGCTTGAAGTCGGCAAGAATCTTCGAGCCGCCGGTGGTGCGGATGCCCTTGGTGTAGCAGAGGTCCTTGAGCGCGATCGGGACGCCGTGGAACGGCCCGCGCCATTTCCCGGCCACGATCTCGCGCTCCGCTTTGCGCGCCGACTTGCGCGCGAGATCGCCGGTGACGGTGATGTAGGCGCGAATCTTCTCATCGGTCCGCGCGATTCGGTCCAGGTACGCCTCGGTCAGCTCGACCGGCGAGATTTCCCTGGCGCGAAGCTTCTCCGCCAGCCGCGCGACATCAAGGGAGAGCAACTCTTCGTATGGATGCGCCATCGCTCACCTCTTCTCCGCCGCCAGCCGCGCGGCATCAGCGATCAGCATCGGGTAACCGAACGGCGGCTCGATTCCCGCAAGCCCAAGCGAGCTGAGATGCCGCGCGCCCGTCGCCAGCGCGCCCGCCATGTTCGCGATCCTCTCGGCGTCATCGCCGGCGACATCGTAGCCCCACATATCGTGCAGGACCTGCCTGACGGTCTCTGGCGTAAGCAGTGGCATCGTCATTCTCCTCTCGTTATCGGCTCGATGGGCCTGATGAATGCGTTGATAGGATGGTGGCCGCCGGAAATTCGTATGTCCGCGGCCTACTTGATCACGCCCGATGCGCGCAGCCGGGCGATCTTCGCGGCGTCATAGCCCAGATACTCGCACAGGATGTCGTCGGTGTGCTCGCCGAGCAGCGGCGCTGCGCGCTCGATTCGCCCGGGCGTCGCCGAGAACTTCGCGAGTAACCCGGTCTGTTGGACGATTCCCCATTGCGAGTGCGGCAGCTCCACGATCAGATCGTTCGCGCCGACCTGCGGATCCTCGAGCAGGTCCTTCAGATGTCGCACCGCGAGCGCGGGGACGCCCGCCGATCGCAGCACCGCGAGCGCATCGGCGCGTCCACGTCTGCCGATCTGCTCCTCCAGCGCCGCGGCGAGCCGGCCCTCGGCTGGCTCCTTCGATGCCGCGGCCCAATCGAGCGCCGGCGTCGCGCCCAGCACCGAGCGAAGCGCGTTCCATTCGCTCGCCGTGCGCAACGAGATGAAGATCCACTCGCCGTCGAGACATCGGTATGCGCGCGCGAGTGCGCCGCTTCCGCGACGCTCCGCTCCGCCGTCCTCCATGTCGGGGCGCCCGTCATAAAAGACGAACTCGCCCCCCTGCATCGCCATCGCGGCCTGCAGCAGCGAGGTTTCGCAGAACTGTCCGCGGCCGGTGAGCTGGCGCGCCCGGACCGCCAGCACGCAGCCGAGCGCGGAAGTCATCGCGGCACCGTAATCGCAAATCGCGCAGGTGAGATACACCGGATGGCCGTGATGGCCGCCTTGCGCCGCCATCATGCCCGACCGCGCCTGGAGCAGCGGGTCGAAGCCGGGCTGGTTGTGCTCGGGTCCGCGATTCCCGAAGCCGTTGACCGACATGTAAATCAGGCGCGGATTGCGCGACGCGAGAGTCGGGTAATCGAGGCCGAACTGGCGCATGCGCCCGGGGCGCAGGTTCTCCACCAGGATATCGGCCTTGTCGGCGAGTGCGCAGATGATCTCGCGGCCATCGGGGCTCCCAAGCTCCAGCGAGAGACCGCGCTTGCCCTGGTTCCATCCGAGAAAGCCGAATCCGAACTGGCGGAACGAGTCGCCCTCGAGGCTTTCGACCTTGATCACGTTGGCACCGAGCTGCGCGAGGATCATCGGCCCGTAAGAACCCGCGATGTAACTGGCGAAGTCGAGCACCAGCAGCCCATCGAGGGGTCCGCGCGTCCGCGATCCGACTTTCTCGCGCGGATGGAGCTGCG
>DASPOF010000103.1:0-9647 GCA_035626155.1 Binataceae bacterium (SeqCode) | reverse complement strand
AGCTCGCGCGTGCGCGGAATGTAGGCGACTGACATCTTCCCGCGGCGACCGGGGCAAGCGTTCTCCCGATCGCACTGGCATCACTGATTGCGCATCGCGGCGCCCAAGGTCAAGCGCTCCGGGCCCGCGCGGCTTTGCGGGCCGGTTTTCGATGGCGCTTGCGAGCGCGCACCTTCGCGCGTAGAAACCCTCGCATCGGTTGCGTAGAATTGCGCGCGTCGCGAAGGGCCGCAGCGCCGATTTACGCAGCCAGGGGTGAACGCGGTGGAGAGAATGGATCAATTCGAAAACCAGCGCTGGACGCGGGCGATCCTTGCGCTGCTGGTTGTTGCGCCGATCGTTTTCAATGCGATCGTGCTGCTGCCCGAACTGACGGTCCCGGTGCCTACCACCAACGACAGCAACGCGCACTTTCTGATGGTGCGCCAGGCGAGCGCCGCCCTCGAGCAGGGCGCCAACCCGTTCGATTTCTGGCTCCCGCAGCTCGAGTTGGGCTTTCCCCAATTCCTTTATTACCAGCATCTCCCGCATCTCGCGGTCGTGGCGCTCCATCGGCTGCTGCTCAAGCAGGTGGGGCTCTTCACGCTGTTCAACCTTGTCCGCTATCTGCTCATGGTCCTTTTCCCGGTGACGGTCTTGTGGTCGATGAGGACCATGGGGTTCTCCGCGATCGCCGCGGCGATCGGCGCCGCGTGCTCATCGCTGTTCGCATCCGACTTTCACTACGGCTTCGATTTCGACAGCTACATCTGGATCGGTTTCGGGATGTACACGCAGCTTTGGGGCGTGCACCTGTTCTTCATATCGATCGCGTGCCTGCAGCGGCTGCTGACGCGCGGGACCGGCTACCTCGCCGCGATCGTTTCGACCTCGGCGCTTGCGCTCTCCCATCTCCTGTACGCCTACATCATGGCCGGGAGCGCGATCGTGCTTTTTCTGCTCGCGCTGAGAAGGGGGTCTGACGCGCCATGATCGTACTGGCCGCGATCCTTTTCTTCATCGTGGTGTACCGGCGCGAGCGCGCGCTCCCGCTATTTGTGCGGCTTGCGGTGGTTGGCGTGGCGGGCGGCATCATCACGTCGTACCTGTGGCTGCCCTTTCTGCGCTACGAGCAGTACCTCGAGATCAGTCCCTACCTGCAGCGCTACAAGTACGATTCGTTCCCGGCCCTGGACACGCTTGCTCTCCTGTTCGGCGGAAACCTCTACGATCACGGCCGCCTGCCGGTCCTGACGCTGCTGATCGCGCTGGGCGGCGCGGCGGCGATGGTGGAGCGCGCGCGCACGCGCAAGCTTGCGCTCGCGCTGTTCGGGGTTTGGCTGCTGATCTATTTCGGCCGCGCCACCTGGGGCAAAATCGCCGATCTGCTCCCGATGTCCGACGGGATCTTCATGCATCGATTCATCGGCGGCGTCGATTTTGCGGCGGTCCTGCTGATCGGAATCGGCGGCGAGTGGATCTGGAGCAGGTTCTCGCGGCTCGGCGAGCCGTGGCGCGCGTTGGCTCCTGGAGCGATCATCGTCGCACTGATGATCCCCGCATTCGTCGAGCGCTACCAGTTCTACGGCGCAAACACGGCCTGGATGCGGTACGCGAAGTCGTCGCTCGACAGCGCCACCGGCCTGCGGGAGATCGTCGGCACGCTCAAGACCCTGCCGCCGGGCCGAACCTATGCGGGCCTGCGATCCACCTGGGCGGACAAGACCAAGATCGGGGGACTCCACCTCTACGACGTGCTCGCATTCAATGACGTGGACCTGGTCGCGCCGCCTTACCAGGGACTCTCGCTCAACTGCGACATGCCCTTCTTCTTCAATGAGAACGAACCGGCGGATTACGATCTCTTCGACGCGCGCTACGTGGTCACCATGGACAACATTCCGATGCCCTCGTTTGTCAAGCCGATCAAGAAATCCGGGCAATACGTGCTCTACGGGGTTGAAACCAGCGGCTACGGCGAATTGGCCAAGAGCGTGGCGGCCGGCGTTGCGGTCTCTCGCGAGATGTTGCTGGACCGGAACAAAGCGTGGCTCACCGGCGGAGGCCCGCAAGCGGGGCGGTTCATACGATGGTCCTACCGGCTTGGCAGCGGGACGCTCGGCGGGGTTTTCTATCCGCCGATGCCGCAGGGCGGGACGGTCTCGGAGGAGCGCATTGAGCCGGGCCTGATGCGGTTCAAGGTGAGCGCGCCGGGCGCATCCGTGCTCGTCATCAAGACCACGTATCACCCGAACTGGCGCGTGACGATCGATGGGCGCGCGGCGGAAGACTTCATGGTCTCGCCGAGCTTCATCGGAGTGCGCGTGCCGGCCGGGACGCACGACGTGCAGGCGCAATATGTATCGGGACGGATCAAGATCGCGCTGCTCGCGATCGGTGCGGCGGTGCTGCTCGGCGCAATAATTTTCCGCCGCGGATTTGAACGGCTCGATGACGTCTTCTCGCGGCCGACGCGAAACCAATGAGCGATGATCGATTAAAGACTCCGCACGCCGCGCAGCGCGCCGATGCGTTGCAGGTATCCGTCGTGATGCCCTGTCTCAACGAGGCCGAGACCGTCGGCATCTGCGTTGCCAAGGCGGTTGAAACGCTCACCCGCCTCAAGGTCGCGGGCGAGGTGGTGGTTGCCGACAACGGTTCCACCGACGGTTCGCAGGAGATCGCGCGGCGCGCCGGCGCCCGCGTGGTGAATGCGCCGCGGCGCGGATACGGGAGCGCGCTGATGAGCGGCTTCGAGGAGGCCCGCGCGCCATTCATTATTTTCGCCGACAGCGACGACTCATACGATCTCCGCGAACTGGGACCGTTCATCGATCGCTTGTCCGCGGGCGCCGACCTGGTGATCGGAACGCGGCGCAAGGGAACGATCAAGCCGGGCGCGATGCCCGCGCTCAACCGGTTCGGCAATTTCTTTTTCGCGATGCTGGTGCGCGTGCTTTTCGGCCCCGGGATTTCCGACGTGCACTCCGGGATGCGCGGATTCACGCGCGATGCGTTGCAGCGGATGTCGCTTGGCGCGCCCGGCATGGAGTTCGCCTCGGAGATGGCGGTGAAGGCGAAGCTCGCCGGCCTGCGCATCGAGGAAGTTCCGATCACGCACTCGCCCGCGGGCCGCAGCCGCGCGCCGCATCTGCGGCCGTTTCGCGATGGATGGCGCCATCTCAAGTTGATCCTCGATTTGGCGGTGCACAGAAAAACGTTAGTGCGAGAGAGCGGAGAAAATCATCGGAGTTGATGCGCACGCAGCAAATCGCGAGCCGATGAGCGTGAGAACAAGCGGCGTGAAATCGAGATTAATTGCATTTGCAGATCGTGCGGCGAAGGCTCGCGTTCGATCGGGTCTGGGCGAAAGTCGTGCCGATTCGCCTAAGCCCGCCCGCGCGTGCACCGATGAGCGAGCGCGCCAAATTTTGACCAATCCGGCGCTGATGCGCGTATCGAACTGAGCGAGGAGTCCAAAAAAAACCCTTGGGGTGTTTGACTAAGCCCCAGGTTTTCTGGCAGAAAGGTTGTGCTGCCTCTATGGACCAGGAGGAGGTCCGGGAGTTCCTGCCTGCTGTTCGGGGGGACACCGAATGCGGACTTGGTAGTCGTACAGGGAGGGGACGAGAATGCATGACTCTTCGAAGCACGTGTGGCGCTGGGCCCTCGGCGCCGCAGCGGGGTTAATGTTCGTATGCGTTCCGGCAATCGGTAACGCAACGGTAACCCCAGAAACCATTACCCTGTGCGTGAACAGGCAGGGTGACATTAAGGCCATCAGTACCAGCCCGACCGCCACGTGCGCGCCGGGGCTGGTCCTGCTTCAGTGGAGTTCGACTGGAGTCCCTGGCCCGACAGGCCCCACCGGCCCGACCGGTCCTACCGGAGCGCAAGGTCCCACCGGACCGACTGGCGCTACGGGTGCGCAGGGCGTGTACGGCCCGGCCGGCCCGATCGGTCCTACCGGCTCAGCTGGTCCAACTGGACCCACGGGCGCTCAGGGCACGGTGGGCGCGGCAGGACCACCGGGACCGACTGGTGCAACCGGCGCAACCGGACCCACGGGTCCGCAGGGTGACGTTGGCGCCCAGGGACCACCGGGACCTCGCGGCGGAACTGGCGCAACCGGACCGACCGGTTCGGAAGGCATTGTTGGCCCGCAAGGACCTCCGGGACCGACTGGAGGGAAGGGCGCTACGGGCGATGTGGGGCAGCTCGGACCATTTGGTCCTCAGGGTGACGTCGGTCCAGTCGGACCGACCGGACCGACTGGGCCTCCGGGACCGCAGGGGCCGGAAGGCTTCCCCGGCGCTCAGGGTCCTACGGGAGTCACCGGTCCTACCGGACCAACCGGGCCGACCGGACCGACCGGGCCTAACGCGGTGAACGCGGAGGTGCTGACGGGCGGCAATCTCGGCGACACTATCCAGAGCACTTTCGTCACGCCAGTGGTCACGTCAGGCGTCCATCTTGGTGCCGTGGGTGGCCTGACCACGACGATTTTCCTCGGCCCTGGGGATGGAGCCGATCCCGAGCAGGACACGGTCGCGGTTCCTATGCCCGCCGGAACGCTCCACGATCTGTGGATTTCTACTGACAGTGGTCCCGGCGCGGGCGAGTGCTATGTATTCGCCGTCTGCGTAGGCGCGACGAGTAGTCTTAACCCGCTGGCGCTGGACGGCTGTATGCTCCCGGCGTCGCTGAGTTTCCCGCCGTCGCCATCGGCTCCGCCGTATTTCTACTGCTCTACCTGTGACAACTCCGGGGCAGCCACATGCAATGACGCGACTGATACTGCGCCGGTCCTCGACGGAAACATGTTCTCTGTCGAGGCCGTCTCGAGCAGCGGTGCAGGAGTGGCCGACGTTTCGTGGTCGATCAAGTTCGATCAGACTGTGCCGTCGATCGCGCCAGTGATCGTCTTCGGGGTGCAGTCTTCACGCTGATCACGCCGATGAACTCGGTGAAGAACTTTATGGGCATTGGACAGGGATGCAGAGTTCAGGGAGGGGAAGAGCATGTCTGAGCGCGTGAAATATGCGTGGCGGGGGCTCCTCGGAGTCGCTACCGTCGCGATCACAATGTTCGCGATGCCAGCGCCCGCAAGCGCGGCAAATGGCGGCGTGGCGAAGATATCGATCTGCATCGCGAGAGACGGCCAGATCGCGGCGATCGATGTAACTGCCTGCAAACATAACCAGGTCCAATTGGTTTGGAATATCCAGGGACCAGTGGGACCGACAGGGCCGCTAGGGCCGACCGGACCGACGGGTGTCGCCGGCAATCCTGGCGTGGTCGGACCGCAAGGACCGATCGGACCGACGGGTCCGACTGGACCGACCGGACCGGCGGGCACGCAGGGTATTGTGGGACCGCAAGGGAATGTAGGGCCAACGGGTCCCAGCGGGCCGACAGGAGCGACGGGCGCTCCGGGCTTAATCGGTCCGCAGGGACCTGTGGGGCCAACTGGTGCAACCGGGCCGACCGGTGGAGCGGGGCCGGCAGGCGTTGTCGGGAATCAGGGTACGGTGGGGCCGACCGGAATCACCGGGCCGACAGGGCCATCGGGACCTGTGGGACCGGAGGGATCGCCTGGAGATACGGGCGCGCGCGGCGTGACGGGCCCGACGGGTATCCCCGGACCTCCGGGAGTCCCAGGGTCGGAAGGACCTCCAGGGCCTTACGGCGCGACTGGCGCGACCGGGCCGACGGGGCCGACTGGTGCGACCGGACCTGTTGGACTGACTGGGCCGTCTGGTACTGGCCCAACGGGGCCGGGGCAGGGTGACGACTTCGGAATTTTCACTGGTGGAACCTTGGGTAGTGTTATCGGTGCAAACTACGGGGTCCAGTTGAGCCCGGGTACCTCGCCGCTGTTTTTGGGCCCCGGGAACGGCGTAGCCACTGACGACAGCGCGGAGGTTCCGCTCCCTGCGGGGATGCTGGGCGATTTGACAGTCACGGTGAGCGTGGCGCCGGGAGGTGCTAACAGCTACACCTTCACGACTGATAACCAAGGTACCCCCTTGACCGCGACGTGCACGATTTCCGGTACCGGCAGGTATTGCAGGGATGAAACGCATAGGGATGCCATCTCTGACGGCGAGGTGATCGGCGTGGCGGCAACGGCTACCGGCGGCGCCGCGACAACCGATGTCGCGTGGTCGGCGAACTTCGTACCATCATCGCCGTGACCATTGGGATAATGAAAGTGGAGAGCCTTTCACGGTTGGGTATGTCGAAAGCGCGGGAGGGAACTGGAATGCCTCGAATAGCAAAAAGCGGCTGGCTGTGGCTCACGGGTGCTGCGGCTGCCGTCGCGATCGTTGCTGGCCTGCCAGTGACAGCGGCTGCTCAGCCGACGGTTTCGATTTGCGTCACTAAATCTGGCATCATCAAGGCGATAAACGTTGGGGACAGCGTGGCGAACTGCACCGGTTCCCAAACAGCGCTCATCTGGTATCAGAGCGGCCCGACTGGTCCAACCGGGCCAACCGGCCCGACTGGCCCGATGGGCCCTAAAGGGCAGCAGGGCCCGAACGGTGCGGTAGGCCCCACGGGTCCTACCGGCGCGCAGGGTGACCAGGGACTGGCAGGGACGCAAGGCCCAGTAGGCCCCGTAGGGCCGACGGGCCCAACGGGCTCTCAGGGACCCCAAGGTGAGCAAGGCCCGCAGGGCGTGGCGGGTCCCGGAGGACCGACAGGCCCGACCGGCAGCTCAGGCCCGCAGGGTGAAGTAGGACTGGCAGGCTCTCAGGGCCCGACCGGGGTGACTGGCCCGCAGGGTGCGCAAGGGCCGCAGGGTCTGGCTGGTACTCCCGGTGACCCGGGGCCAACTGGCAGCACCGGCTTGGCGGGCGCCATGGGACCGCAGGGCGGACAGGGGCCGCAGGGGCCGGTAGGCACCGAAGTGGGTCCCACGGGTCCGATTGGGACCACCGGTCTTACCGGAGACACGGGTCCTGCAGGACCGACGGGGCCAACGGGACCGACAGGTCCGACCGGGCTTGATACGTTGAACGCGATCCTGCTGACGGGTGGCACGCTCGGACATACTCTCAGCGCAGGAAACAGCGTCAATTTGACTCCGTATCTCGTAAACTTGGTTTTGGGAATGGGAAATGGTCCGCAGCCTGCCCACTTGTTATTCGAATGGGCGCGCACCTGGGTTCCGCTTCCCAACGACTGGCTCCGCACCGGTGGCGATTCGTTCGGAGTCCTTCAGAACTTCCATCTCCATATCAGCCCGCGTCCAGGAGGGCTTGGCGGCGCGTACAACTTCTATATCGAAGACTACCAACACGCCAATGGTGCTCCTGGAACCGGAGCTTATCCTGTCAGGGAGTTCCTCTGCTCGATTACTGACGATGGCGCCGCGAGTCCCACGTACAAGGACGAGAACTGCAATAATTCGGCGCTGCAGCTCCTCGTCGATGTTACCGACCTGGTCGCGGTTATTGGTGAACCGGTCACAGCTCCAGAAACGCCGCCGAGCAATAGCGTCGACGTGTCGTACTCGATGGATTACTTCGAGTGCTACACCGAGGATACATCGCTGTATCCCAACGCTGGTGGAACTTCGACGTCTTACCCGTTTGGCTTCTGTCCCGGCGCCATTCCCTAAGGAGCCAGAGACTGTAAGCTGACTCAAGCCGGCCGGGGTGCAAGAGCAGGAGGATAAGGATAGGTTGATCTAAAGAGCTTCGGGGCGGGGGGGCTCGAACCCCCATAGCCGGATTAAAAGTCCGGTGTGCTCGCCAATTGCACCACGCCCCGAACGATAGCCGCCGACGGCCTAGAGCGGACCCAAAGGGGCACGCCTAGGTCGTCGGATTTTTCAAGGCACTAGCCTGAATACCAGCCGGGAGCGGCGCTGGCAATCCGGTCTCCGGTCGTTTATTAACAGGCCCCAGACTGTTACCAACATCCTGGAAAGACGGCGGAGTTCGGCGGTTTCAGGTTAGCGCGAGTTGGCGTCGCCGCGGATCAGCGTGCGCCTCATTTTTTCCGGTCATTCTACGCGTGCCTCGCGTAGAATCCCGGATCCTTTTCCTCCATGCCTGATCGCCGCGCCTACTTCGTGTACATCACGAGCAGCCTGTCGCGGACGCTTTACGCGGGTGTAACCAACGACCTCGAGAGACGCGTCCACGAGCACAAGACGGGTACGCCGGGTTCCTTCACCGCAAGGTACAACGTGAAGCGGCTCGTCTATTTCGAACGCTTCGACAGCCCTCGCGCGGCGATCGCGCGCGAGAACGCGATTAAGCGGATGCTGCGCGCACAGAAGATTCGGCTGATCGAGTCGATGAACCCGCAGTGGCGGGACCTGAGCGAGGAATGAGGAACGGCAGAAAAAGGACCGGGATTCTACGCGAGGCACGCGTAGAATGACCGGGAAAAGAGAGCGCGGCCCGCTGATCGTAATGTGGCGGGCGGCGCGTTCCTTCGTGAAGAAAGGGCAGGACCGGGATTCTACGCGAGGCACGCGTAGAATGACCGGAAGAAGAAGGGCGGTGCGCGCGTAGAATCGCGGATCAGCGCGCGGGTGCCTGAAGGTCAGGCATTACCTCGTCGGCGAATCTCTCCAGCGACCGCATCGCCTTGGCCGGATCGAGCCCGGGCAACTGGGTCACCAGGTTCAGCTCGGTCAGCGGCGTGGCATCGATGATCTCTCGGAGCTGGGCGCGCACGTGCTCCGGCGACCCGAGCACGCTCGTGCGCCTGAGCCGCTCAGGATCGGGCCTGATGTGCGCGCGCGACGGATCAGTGCCCGAGGAGGCGGATAGCCATTTCGCGTACATCTCCGCCTGATACATCAGCCCGTCGCGCGTCTCGAGCCACGCCTGCTCCTCGCTGTCCGCGATATAGACGACGCGGCTTGCGACGATGGTGTACGCGGCGGGATCCTTGCCCTCCGCCTTGAGCGCGTCGAGGTAGATTCCGATTTCGCGCCGCCCGCCGACGCATGCGAATCCCAAATCCAGCTTCGCCGCGCGCCGGATTCCCGCCGGCGCACCCGCGCCCCAGAGCAGCTCGGGATGCGGCCGGCTCTGCGGCGTCGGCAGCACGCGCACGTTGCGGATTTGAAAATACTTGCCATCGAAGCTGAATCGCTCGCCGGTCCACGCGCGCCGCAGGATTTCGATCGTCTCGATGGTGCGGCCGAAACGCTCCGCGCGCGCAACGCCGAACCCGTCGAACTCCTCCTGCCGGTAGCCAAGCCCGAGGCCGAGCCTGAGCCGCCCGTTCGAAATCACGTCCATCACTGCCGTATCTTCGGCGAGCTTCAGCGGGTGCTCGAACGGCGCGAGCAACACGAAGGTGCCGATGGCGACGCGCGTGGTGGCCGCCGCGATCGCGGCCGCCGCGGTCATGGTTGCGGGAAGGTAACCGTCGTCGGTGAAATGATGCTCGGTGAGCCAGATCGTATCGAGTCCGAGCGCGTCGGCGGCCTTCGCCTGCGCCAGCATGTCGCGATAGAGTGCCGCAAAGCTGAGATGCGCTCCGGGCGGATTGCGGAAGTCGAGCTGGTAGCCGAACTTTATCTTGCGCATGCGTGAGTCCCTTTCCGATCGATGCCGAGCGCGCCCTCAGCGGATGCTAAGGCCGCCATCGACGATCAGTTCCGTGCCGGTGATGTACGATGCGTCGTCGGAGAGCAG
>DASPOF010000102.1:0-29337 GCA_035626155.1 Binataceae bacterium (SeqCode) | reverse complement strand
GCGACAACATTGCAAGGGCTTATTTCAGACTCCGTCCGCCACGTGAATTGGAATTCGACACGGACCGGTCGTGAAACGAGGGGCACGGCTAGATTTGCCAACGAGTTATGGGCGGATTAGGTTTTGACAAGGCACAGCCTAAAAATAGGGGTGAGAGCTCCTATTTCGCTGCGGCGGTGAGTCTCCGGGTTTGCCGAAAGGAGGCGGAACGGTTGAGTGTGCACAGCATCAGGTCGGAACTCTACGCCATAGTGTGGAAAATCGACACCTCCGTGGGCGATCGGGTTTCCGAGGGCGACACTCTGCTGGTTCTCGTTTCCATGAAGATGGAGATCCCCGTCGCCGCACCTTTCGCCGGCGTTATCCAGTCGATCCTCGTATCGGAAGGCTCGACCGTAGCGGAAGGCCAGACTCTGCTCGTCATCAGTCGATGATCGTGGGGCGAACGTGGAGCCTGCCATGTCCGAAAAGATTCTGATCGCCTATCGAGGAGAAATCGCATTCCGGATAATTCGAAGCATGCGAATGGGGGTGGCCACCGTCGCGGTCTATTCAGACGCCGAATGCTGGCGAATGGGGTGTGTCAGGCACAAACGTCCCAGTCGACGTCTGAGCGAATAATGGGAGTAGTTCTGGGGACCGGATAAAGGAAAAGGAAACCCGCATGTCTTGGCAAAAGGAGATCGACGAATTGCGGCGCCGAGAGGCGATGGCCGCGGCAATGGGCGGTCCCGAGGGCATCGCCCGCCAGCGCCGCCAGGGCAAGCTCACCGCGCGTGAACGGATCGCAGCTCTCGCCGACCCGGGCAGTTTCCGCGAGTTTATGGCGCTGTCGGGCGTCGGCACCTACGAAAGCGGCGAACTGACCGGCTTCACGCCGAAACCCTTCGTCAACGGCACTATCACCATCGATGGCCGCAAGGCATTTGTCACCGCGGGCGACTTCACGGTCCGCGGGGGTTCCGGCGGAGCTCGGGGCGGCCTGGGCCAGGAACTTTCGGCCACGCAGCGCGCGCTCGAGTGGCAGCTGCCCTACATCCGCCTGCTCGACGCCGCAGGCGGAAGCGTCCGGTCGTTCGAGGAAATCGGCCGCACCTACCTGCCGGACGGCAACGCTTGGACCATCTACGAAGTGCAGGCGCTGTCGTTGGTGCCCACAGTCTCGGCGGTGCTTGGCTCGGTTGCGGGGTTGCCGGCGATCTATGCGTGCTTGGCCCATTTCAGCGTCATGGTGAAGGATATTGGCCAGATTTTCCCGGGTGGCCCGCCAGTCGTGAAGGCGGCGCTCGGCATCGACGTCACCAAGGAGGAACTCGGCGGCGATCACATCCATACGCGCGTCAGCGGGTGCATAGACAACCTCGCAGAGACCGAGGCCGACGCGTTCGCACAAATCCGCCGATTCCTCTCCTTCCTGCCGTCGAACGTGAACGAACCCGCGCCGCGCGGACCGGTGGACGATGACCCTCTTCGCGCGGAAGAAGCGCTTCTGACGATCGTGCCGCGCAACCGGCGCCAGATCTACGATGCGCACGAACTGCTGAACTTGATTGTGGACCGCGGCTCGTTCTTCGAAATCGCACCACACTACGGACGTGCGCGCATCACCGGCCTTGCACGCATCGACGGCTATCCTGTGGGCATCATGGCCAACAGTCCCCGCCATTACGGCGGTGCGACTGACGTTGCCGCGGGGTCGAAAGTGATACGGTTGATTCAGCTCTGCGACACTTTTCATCTGCCGTTGGTCTCGCTGGCGGACGAGCCTGGTTTCATGGTCGGCCCGGAGTCCGAAAAACTAGGGATTGAGCGCGCCGGCGCGCGATTGGTGGCAAGCGTGTGCATGAGTCGCATGCCCTGGATCACCATCGTTATTGGCAAGTTGTTTGGCGTCGCCGGTCAATGCCATCACCGGCCCTCCGGCATGTTCCGCCGTTTCGCGTGGCCGTCAGCCACTTGGGGCTCCATGCACATTGCCGGGGGCGTGTCCGCAGCCTACCGACGTGAGATCGAGGCTGCTCCCGAGCCGGACCAAAAGCGGCAGGAGATAGAAGCTCGGCTAGACGCGCTCGCCTCGCCCTTCCTCACCGCCGAGGCGACCGGCCAGGACATCATAGATCCCCGCGAGACCCGCGCCCGTTTGCTGGAGTTCGTCCACGACGCGCAGCGTATCCTGGCGACGCAGCTTGGACCCCCGCCGTTTCCATACCTGCCCTGAGACGCGCCGCGTGCGACTGCTGCTTATGTAGGCGCCTGTGGCTGCCAAAAATTCAGAAGACTTTGAAAATGGCGGCGATTTTCGGCGGCGGGCCGTAGTGTCGCCGGGCGCATCGGCCGGCTGCGGTCCGACTACGAGCTAGCGAAGCGGGAAGGAATCGATCGCCGATCCGTTCGGCGGTTGCTGCCGCTCGGGTTTCTGCCGCCGCGAATGGTCGAGGCGATCGCGGAAGGCCGCCAGCCGCCCGACCTCACCGTGATCGGTCTCATGCGCCGGGTCGATCTCCCTCTCCTCTGGAGCGCCAAGGAACAGACGCTCGGCATCCGCTGATTCACGGGCCGAAGACGAACGGGGCCGGACCCCTTCGAGGAGCCCGGCCCCGACTCGATTGGTTGCGCGCCGCGAAGCTACTTCGCGGCCTTCGCCTTCCGAGTATGGGTACTCCCCTTCTTCCGCGCGGGTGAACCGTAGCGCTTCTTGAAGCACGCGCGAGATCATCGCTGCCGCAGTACCGGCAGACCAGCCTCCCTCCCCTGGCCGGGGCGTGCGATGACTCCGCAGGCGTTGATGCGGCCTTCCTGATTTTCGAGGGCGGAGTATCTTTCGGCTCGGCGGCGACGGGTTTGGTATTCGCGTTCACGTGAGTTCTCCTTCTCGGGCCGGGGCTTCGGCGCGACCGGCCGTCATCAGCACACATCGCTCTGTCGCGCCGACATGGGAAGGCGGGCGACCCAGCCTGATCTGGGACCTAGCAAAATCGCGCCGGGATAGGATTTGCAGATTTCTGGCGATTAGCGCCCTCGGAGGCATTCTCCGGGTCCCACGTGTGATCGCAAATCGCGCGCACACGCGCGGATTTCGCGCGATTCTCGGCAATGTCCCAAAAGTAGGAGACTTGGGTGTGGAGCAGAAGGGATTTGAACCCTCGACCCCCACGTTGCGAACGTGGTGCTCTCCCAGCTGAGCTACTGCCCCACTCGGCGGCGAGACGACAATTATCCCGCGAATCGCGTCATCAGGAAACTTCCCGCGCAGTTACGATTGCGCGATGACGGACTTCAGGTAAGCCCGCAACCTATCAGCCAGATCGGGCCGTTTCAAGCCGAATCCGATTTGCGCCGTGATGTATCCGAGGCGATCGCCCAAATCGTAGCGGACGCCCTCGAATTCGTAGCCGTAAAACTTGCGGCGCTTCGCCAGCGCCATGAGCGCATCGGTGAGCTGAATCTCGCCGCCGGCGCCGCGCTTGCCCTCGGCGAGAAATTCG
This sequence comes from Binataceae bacterium (SeqCode), assembly GCA_035626155.1. Classification (GTDB taxonomy): domain Bacteria; phylum Desulfobacterota; class Binatia; order Binatales; family Binataceae; genus DASPOF01. Next base: position 25,852 of record DASPOF010000102.1, on the reverse strand, counting down.
AAGACATCGGGGGTGAGGATGTATCGCCCCACGATCGCCAGATCGCTCGGCGCAGTGTCGGGCGATGGCTTCTCGACCATCCCGGCGAGTTCGTAGAGCCGCTCGCCCGCCGCTTTCGCATCGACGATTCCGTACTTGGAAATCTCGCTGCGCGCGACCCTCATCAACGCAACCACCGGCGCGCCGCCGGTCTTTTCCGACGCGGCCAGCAACTGCGCGAGACACGGGCGGGGGCAGTCGAGAATATCGTCGGGAAGAATCACCGCGAACGGCTCGCCGCCGACCGCATCGCGCGCCTGAAGCACCGCATGCCCAAGTCCGAGCGGCTCGGCCTGCTCAGCCTGCGTGAAACGCGCGAGGTGATTGGTCCTGCGCACGGCCTGAAGAATCTCGCGCTTGCCGCGCGCCTCAAGCTCCCGTTCGAGCGCGGGGGCCGGGCGGAAATGCTCGAGCACGGTGGTGCGCTGCGGCGCGACCACCATCACGATCTCCTCGATGCCCGATGCGACCGCCTCCTCGACGACGATCTGGATCGCCGGCGTATCGACCACCGGCAGCATCTCCTTTGGGATCACCTTGGAGGCGGGCAGCATCCGCGTGCCCAGGCCGGCCGCGACGATCACCGCCTTGCGGACTTTCATTGACGATTGCGGCTGCGTTCGGGCCGCGCGTCAGCCCTGCCGCTCGCGCTCTTCCTGCGCCGACTTGCAGGAGATGCAAAACGTGGTGACGGGGCGGGCGCGCAGGCGCTCGATGCCGATCTCGCCGTCGCACGCCTCGCATCGGCCGTAGGTTCCATCCTCGATTCGCGCGACCGCCTCCTCGATCTTGGTGAGCAGCTTGCGATCGCGGTCGCGCATCCTGAGCAGGAAGTTGCGATCGGATTCGAGCGCGGCGCGATCGGTGGGGTCGGCGTACGGTTCTTCGGCGCCGTTGTTCATCGCGCCCACCGCGCGTCCGGCCTCATCGAGGATGTCGCGTTTGCGTTCCTGGAGCAGCTTGCGAAAGAGCTTGAGGTCTCTCTGCCTCATAGCGTTTGGTTCGGCCCGGAGCCGAGCGTTTAATTCTAGTAGCGCCCTGCTAGTATGTAAAGAATACGTGATGAAATCGGCTTATCTCGATGCGTTCTCGGGACTGAGCGGCGACATGCTGGCCGGCGCGATTCTCGATTGCGGCGCGGAAGTGAGCGCGCTGGATCGCGCGGTCGCATCGCTGGGACTTAAGGGCGTGCGGCTTTCGATCCGCCGGCGCGAGGTGAGCGGAATCTCGGCGCTCAAATTCGACGTCGAGGTGGACCAGCCGCAGCCCGAGCGCGATCTCGGCGAGATTTGCGCGATGATCGAACGCGCATCGGCGCTCTCCGATGCGGCCAGGCGGCGCGCGCGCGCGATCTTCGAGGCGCTCGCGGAGGCCGAGGCGAAAATCCATCAGACCAGTCCCGAGCGCGTGCACTTCCATGAAGTCGGCGCGGCCGACTCGATTGTCGACGTGGTCGCAACCGCCTGGGGACTCGACTCGCTCGGCGTCGGCGACGTGATCGTATCGCCGCTCCCGCTCGGGAGCGGCTTTGCGCGCTCGCGCCACGGAACAATTCCGGTGCCTGCGCCGGCAACGGCGCAACTGCTCGCCGGCTTTCCGGTCAGGCTCGGCGATGGCGACGCGGAGATGGTCACGCCGACGGGAGCCGCGGTCATCAAGGCGCTCGCGCGGCCCGCCACCCTCCCGCTTGCGTTCGAGTGCGAGCGGATCGGTTACGGCGCCGGCACGCGGACGCTCGCCGATCGGCCCAACGTGCTCAGGATGATGATCGGGCGCGAGCGCATCCGGTTCGAGACCGATGAGATGGTCGAGATATCGGCCAATATCGATGACCTCAATCCGCAGATTTACGATTACGTGGTGGAACGGTTGTTCGAGGCCGGCGCACGCGACGTGACGATCACGCCCACGATGATGAAGAAGGGACGGCCGGGCGTGATGCTCGGCGTGATCGCGGAGCCGGCGGCGCGCGATGCGCTTGCGGAGATCGTGTTCGCCGAGACATCGACGATTGGCCTGCGCTTCCATCCGGTGTCGCGCCTCAAGCTCCATCGCGAAATTCGCGAGGTCGAAACGCGCTTCGGAAAAATCCGCGTGAAGCTATCGGGAGTGCCGGGCGCGACGCCTGCGACGATCTCGCCCGAGTACGATGACTGCCGGCGCGCGGCGCGCGAGCACAAGGTCGCGCTCAGGGCGGTAATCGAGGAGGCGCGCGAGGCGGCGCGCAAGCAACTCGGCTGACATGGCACCCGCCTGGCTCCAGATCAACGAGATCTTTTTCAGCATCCAGGGCGAATCCACGTACGCGGGCCGCCCGTGCGCATTCGTGCGGCTTGCAGGATGCAATCTCAGGTGCCGATGGTGCGATACGGAGTATGCGTTTTCCGAGGGTCGCAGGATGGCGGTCGATGAAGTCGTCGCATCGGTGTCCGAATTCGGATGCGGGCTCGTCGAAATAACCGGCGGAGAGCCGCTCTTGCAGGAGGCCGTCTATCCGCTAATCGACGCGCTAATCGAATCGGGGCGAACGGTATTGATCGAAACGTCGGGCGCATCCGATGTGAGCCGGCTCGACCCGCGAGTCATCAAGATCATGGACCTCAAGTGCCCCGCAAGCGGCGAGTCGCATCGCAACCTCTGGAGCAATCTCGAGCATCTGACGGCGCGCGATGAGATCAAGTTCGTGATCGCGGATCGCGCCGACTACGAATGGGCGCGCGAGGTGATCCGCTCGCGCAATCTCGCCTCCCGCGTCAATGCGGTGCTGCTGAGTCCCGTCCTAGGAGAGATGGAACCGGTCCGGCTCGCGGAGTGGATGCTCGCCGATCGCCTACCCGCGCGCTTCCAGTTGCAATTGCACAAGCACATCTGGCCCCCCGTCACCCGCGGGGTATGATGGGTCGGGCGCGTCGGCTCCGCATTACTCATTAGTCATTCGCGCTCATGCATTGCTCGCAACGCGAACGATTGCGGACGTTCGGATCCGGGATTCTACGCGAGGCACGCGTAGAATGACCGGAGAACAGATGCGCGCACCAGACGCGCGCGCGGGAATGACTAATCCGGAGCGTGTCTGCTGGGGAGTTGGGATGAAGCGCGCGGGAAGGACTGATTTGGGCGATGCGCGCAAGGCCGGGAGGTTTGTGCAATGACTAATGTCGAGGGCACGCATGCGACTGGCCGCGCGTGAGCGCCTCCTTTCGCCTGTCATTCTTCGGGCCGCTCGCGGCGCTAATAGTGGGGCGGGCCGCCGTGCCCGCCGAAAGATGCACGGGCGTCTCGCCCGCGCCACCTCTTGTCATTCCGCGCATGCCTCTTTTCCCCGTCATTCCGTGCGAGGTACGGGTAGAATGACGGGGAGAACCGATGCGCGCGGGGCCCCGCGCGCATGACAGATTCGGAGCAGAGGGCGGGGATGCGCGCAAGCGACGAGCGAATGAAATTGAGCCGCACTTGATCGGCGCGGCGATTCGACCAGCAGGCTGGTGATAAATCACCGCCTGCTCCCCCTCTCTTATCTCCCCCGGAAAAGACCGGGGGAGAAGATAGAGGAAAGCGGCGATCTTTTACGCAGGATGTTGAGACGGCGCGGCGGTCGAACCGCGCGGATGTCGCTTTTCTCAGCATCCTGCTAGGCTCTATTCGCTATGGCTTCACCGATGTTAAACGAGATTCTTCCGGACCTCCTCGAAGAGATGGTTTACCTGCTCAAGCAGCAGGGCGCGGATCCGCTCGAGACGCAATTGCGCGCGCTCAGGATCGAATCCATCTGCGATTGCGGCGATGAGAACTGCGCGAGCTTCTCCACGATGGAGGTCGTCAAAGTCGCCAACTACGTCCAGCTCCACACGATCGACGGCCAGCTCATCATCGACCTCAACGAGGATGGCGCGATCTGCTTCGTCGAGGTGCTCGGCCGCCCCGACGTGAAGTACCTGCTCGAAGAGTATTACGACGCGACGCGCTGACCGCGAGGCTGCGAGCCTGCGCGGAACTGCCCGATGAATTCTCCGACCTCGGTAGCGACGCGCTCCTTTTCGCTGTCGACGGTGATCACGTGATAGCTCTCCTCAAGGACCAGCGCGCGCTTGCGCTCGCTTCCGATGTGCTTCATCACGTAGGGCAGATTGCGATCGATCGGGCAGGTGTGATCGCGCCGGCTGTGAATCAACAACATCGGCTGCGTGATGCGGCCAAGGCGCGGGCGCGTCATGTGCGAGAGCTTAAGCAGGTTGATCGGCGCCGACAGCGGCATCAGCCGGGCGGTCGGATGAATCCGCTTCGATGCGGCATCGTGGATGTCCGAGCCGCTGGTGTTGTGAAGGTAGAGGAGGCTTGCGAGGCGTCCCAGGCGCGCGATGGCTCTCAGCGCCGCCGCCGGCGCGCGGGGGAGAAAGAAGGCCGGCGAAAGCATCACGATTCCCGCGACCGCCTCCGGCTTATCGCTCGCCAGCCGCGCCGCGAGCACCGCGCCGGCTGAAAGTCCCACGACCACGTTGGGATCGCCGTACTGGCGCAATTCCTCGAATCCCCGCACGACGCTTTCGTACCAGTTCTCGTGAGTGGCTGCGCCCAGCTCCTCGGGAGCGCCCGCGTGTCCCGCAAGCCGCACGCCGCGCACCCGAAATCCCGAAGCCGCCAGCCGCTCGCCCAGATAGCGCATCTCGTAGGGCGTGCCGCTCAGCCCGTGAATCAGAAGCGCGCTTGCGCCCGCGCCGGGGAAGAAGAACTCGCTCTTGTCCACTGCCGAGGCGGATGGCAGCGCAGAGTCGCCGGATGGCGTCATGATGGTTCGAGCGGTGACATCGCGCGCGCCGGTCACATCGACGCCGTTCCGCCGAGCTGGTCGCTGTGGACCACGATGTCCGCGTCCGACTTCAGTTGATCGACGAAGTTCGTCCAGGCCTCCGTGCGGCGCTGCGCGAGGTACTCATCGGTGAACGACTGCTCGGCGCTCTTCCACTCCTGATCGCTCGGCGCGGTGCGCGCGATGACCACGAAGATGTACGAGTCGCCGCCCTGCACCATCACGCGATCGATGGTGCCCGGAACCGCAGGCACGAGCGCGCTGGCCTCGGTCACCTCGGGGAACTCGCCGATTCCCGGAACCGAATTGCTCGAGCGCGTGAACGACTCGGTCGTGTGCACATCGAGCTTGCCTGCGATGGCAAGCTTGTCAAAGTCGGCCGGGCTCTTGATTTGCGCGAGCAGCTTCTGCGCGGCCGCGCGCGCATCGGATTCGGCGCTCGAACGGACCATCGCATCGCGCACCTTGGCCTCGATCTCGGTCAGCGGCGGGATATGCGCGGGAGTTCGCGCGATCACCTTGAGCAGATAGGGCGCGCCCGCCTCCGGAACCGCTCGAACCTGTCCCGCCTCGAGGCTGAAGGCGGTTTGCGCCAGCTTGGAATCGCTCGGCGTTCCCGCAATGTGCTCGCCGGGGGCGAATGGCGGCGGCTCAGATACGTCGAGCCCGCGCTTGTCCGCGATCTCCTTGAGGCTTGCACCGCCGAGAGCCGCGGTTACATCCTGGCCGATCGCATCGCGCGCGAGCTTCGCGCCGAGATCGGTGCGCAGCGCGTCGATTATCTTCGAGCGCGCCTGCGCCAGCGTGTCGGTATGCGCCGGAATCACCGCATCGACCCTTACCACGTGATAGCCGAATCGGGTCTCGACGATCCCGACCTCGCCCGGCTTCATTTTGAATGCGGCATCCTCGAAGGGCTTGATCATCTGGCCGCGTGCGAACGCGCCCAAGTCGCCGCCCTTGAGGCGGGTCGAGGGATCCTGGGAATACTTCTCCGCGAGCTTGGCGAAATCCCCACCCGATTTTAGCTGCTTGAGGACGTCCTCGGCCTTGGCGCGTGACGACGCCTTTTCCTCTTCAGTGGCTCCTTCGGGCACGATGATCAGGATGTGCCGGGCGCTCACCTGATCGGGATGAGTGAAGCGGCTCTTGAGGTTGCGATTGTAGTAGTCGCTGATTTCCTTTTCGGATGGCGTGAACTTCGCGGCGAGCATCAGCGGCTCGTAGTGGATGAACTCGATTTGCGCGCGCTCGGGCTCGCGGAAATCGTCGGTGTGCGCCTTGTAATAGGCGGCGACCTGCGGCGCCGTCGGCGAAATCCCGGCGGTGAAGCCCGAGTATGGGAACTCGATATATCTCAGCGTTAGCTTCTGGTTGCGGAGATCGTATGCGTGGCGGGCCTCGTCGCTGCTGAGTTGCACGCCCTGCTCGACCATCTGCCTGAGCGTCTCCTCGACCATCGAGGTCCTCAGCCCGGCCTCGTATTCATTGGGAAGCATCCCCGCCGACCGGACCGCATCCGCGTAAGTCGGGAAGTCAAACTGGCCATCGCGCTGGAAGGCTTGCTCGGTTTCGATCCGGTGCTCGAGCGCCGCGTCGCTGATCTCGATGCCGAGGCGTCGGGCTTCCTCGCCGACGAGTTCGTTTTCGATAATCCGGTCGAGCGCCATCGCGCGGGGATTCTCGGTTTTGAGCACCGCGGGTGCGTTGGCGCCGTAGATCGACTGAATATTGCGGCGGATGGTTTCCGCCTCGGTTTCGATTTGGTTGGGCAGGATGCGGACGCCATTGACGCTGGCAACCGGGCGCACCTGGCTGAAATAGCCCGTGCCGATTCCCCAAAACGTCAGAAGGAAGGCTATACCGCCCAGCAGTATCCGCGTGACCCAGGTCTGGCCGTACTTGCGAAGTCCACCTAACATAACGATTTTATCTTACGATAGGCCTGTTTCTGTGCGCAATTGCGGTACCCTGCTTGCCCCGCGCGTCGAGAGTCTGTTAGCTTTCTTGCAGGCGGCGGTGGAACAAAATACCCGCGTGTTCACTTGGAAATTCCGCGCCGGCGGATATCACTCGAGGGGTATTGCCGGGCCAGGTTCGGAGCGTTAGTCCCGGGCCGGCAAGAGGCGAAAAATCTGTGGTTCTCAATTCGATCTTTGGCTGGTTTTCCAACGATCTGGCGATCGATCTCGGTACCGCCAACACCCTGATTTACGTCAAGGGCGAGGGGATCGTCTGCAACGAGCCGTCGGTGGTGGCGGTGCAGAAGGACTCGCGCGGCTCGCGCCGCGTGCTCGCGATCGGCGCCGAGGCCAAGAAGATGCTGGGGCGAACTCCGGGCTCGATCGTCGCGATCCGCCCGCTCAAGGACGGCGTGATCGCGGACTTCGAGATCACGGAGAACATGCTCCGCTACTTCATCCAGAAAATTCACTCGGGCAAGACGCTGGTGCGCCCGCGCCCGCGAATCGTGATCTGCGTCCCGTTCGGGATAACTGCGGTCGAGAAGCGCGCGGTGCGCGAGTCGGCCGAGTCGGCCGGCGCGCGCGAGGTCTACCTGATCGAGGAGCCGATGGCGGCCGCGATCGGCGCGGGGCTGCCGATAACCGAACCCGCCGGCAACATGATCGTCGATATCGGCGGCGGCACGACCGAAGTCGCGGTGATCTCGCTCGCGGGCGTGGTGTTTTCGCGCTCGGTGCGCGTGGCCGGCGACAAGATGGACGAATCGATCATCCAGCACATCAAGCGCAAGTACAACCTCCTGATCGGCGAGCGCACCGCGGAGCTGATCAAGATCACGATCGGATCGGCCTATCCCGGCAATGAAATTCAGACGATGGAGATCAAGGGACGCGACCTGGTGGCGGGCGTGCCCAAGATCATCGAGATTACCGATGAGGAAATCCGCGAGGCGCTGATGGAGCCTGTGCGCCAGGTGGTCGAGTCGGTTCGTATCGCACTCGAACGCACGCCGCCTGAACTCGCCTCGGACATCGTGGACAAGGGAATCGTGCTCGCCGGAGGCGGCGCGCTCTTAAGAAACCTGGACGTCCTGCTGCGCGAAGAGACCGGGCTTCCGGTCACCCTTGCCGACGATCCGCTCACCGCGGTGGTGATGGGCGCGGGGAAGGTGCTCGATGAGCTCTCGCTGCTGCGCGACGTGACTGTGGAATAACCGCCGGCACCACCCGCCGCGCCTGGCCATCGGCGCCCCGTCGCAGGGCGAACGCACGTGAAAGGGACATTTCTCTGGCGCAATCGCGTGCTGCTGACAAGCGGCGCGCTGCTGGTGATCTCGCTTCACATGATTTCGGTTGGAATACGGCGGGGCGATGCGGCCGCCGCACCCGCATCGGCCTTGCTCGAAATCCTGCGGCCCGTGCAGGCCGCAAGCGCCCGTCTGGGCGAGGGCGCAACCTCGATTGTCCGCGACTACATCGACCTGGTCGGCGTGCGCAAGGAGAATGCCGAACTTAAAGAGGAACTGGCGCGCGTCCACAGCGATCGCACGCGTCTTGCCGAGCTCGAAGTCGAAACCAGCCACCTGGGCGACCTGCTCGAGCTTAAGGACGTGCTCGGGCTCGATGCGGTCGCGGCAAACGTAATCGGCAGCGATGCGACCGGGCTCTCGCGCACGCTCATACTCGGACAGGGTTCGTCGAGCGGGCTGCGCGCCGGAATGGCGGTGCTGTCGAACCAGGGCGTCGTGGGCAGGATTATCGCGACCAGCGCGCATGCCGCGCGCGTGCTGCTGATCGACGATCACAATTCCGCGCTCGATGGCTTCGACGAACGATCGCGCGGGCGCGGGATAGTCGCCGGCTTGGTCGATGTCGGGCTGATCATGAAATACGTGGACCGCTCCGAGGACATCCGCGAGGGCGACACGGTGGTGACCTCGGGGCTGGACGGGATGTTCCCGCGCGGGCTGCTGGTGGGGACCATCAAGAAAGTGAATCGCGAGGGCCCCGGGCTGTTCCTGGGGGTGACGGTCGCGCCGGCGGTCGACTTCCGCTCGCTAGAGCAGGTGCTGGTCGTCACGCAGCAGCCGCCGCGCGCCGACGACGGCGCCAAGGGCTGACCGCCTCGTGCGCCTCGCCGGATTGTTTATCATCGCCGCGCTAGGCGCACTCGCGGTCCAGACCGCGATACCGTACTGGCTTCCGCTGGGGATTTTGTTTCCGAACCTGGTGGTAATCCTCGCGGTGGACCTGGGCCTGCGCCATCATGGGGCCTTCCCGGCGCTGCTCGCGTTCGCGATGGGATACGCGACCGATGCCTTCTCCGGCAGCGTGCTCGGGCTCAATGCGTTCCTGATAACGCTGATCTATCTGCTCAGTTACGAAGTTTCGCGCCGGCTTATGGTGACCAATGCGTTGGTCGGGGCGGTTGCGGTGTTCGTCGGCGCGCTGATTGCCGCGGCCGGCGCGCTGGCGATCGGGTTCGGGATGGACGCAGTGGCGCAGTTGGGGCCGATGTTCCCGAGGCTTGCGGGCGACGCCGCGATTACCGCGCTCCTGGCGCCTCCGATCTTTGCGATGCTCGCCCGATGCAAGAAGGCGATCGGATTGCCTGCCGGAGCGGCGCGTGAATAGATATTAACGGGGGAAGCAGCAGTTGGCGAAGTTCCGGCGCAGACAGAACCGGCCGGTCCCCAAACTCGAGCCGCGTATCGCGATCCTCACCGCGCTCGTCGCGATTGTGTTCTCCGTGGTCTGCGTGCGTCTCTACTATCTTCAAGTTCTCCGCCACCAGGAATTGAGCGAGCTTGCCGATCGCAACCGGATTCGCATCCGCCGCGTGCCCGCTCCGCGCGGACTGGTCTACGACGTGCACCATCGGCCGCTGGTCGATACGCGCCCGAGCTTCGATGCCGTCATCGTCCCTGAGGACGCGGATAATCTCTCCGCCACTATCGAGAAACTCGAGCAATACCTAGGCGAGGATCACGTCGCGGACAAGCTCGCTTCCGCCGAGGATCAGGGGCGTCCGCCCTATGACCCCGTCACGGTTGAGGAGCGGCTTGACTGGCAGCACGTGGTCGCGCTCGAGGCGCATCAGCTCGACCTTCCCGGCGTGAGCCTCGAAATCACTCCCGGGCGTCATTACCTCTACGGCAAGCTGGCGGCCCATCTGCTCGGCTATGTCGGCGAGGTCAGTCCCGATGAGCTGATGAAGCTTACGAGCTATCACATGGGCGACGAGATCGGGAAATTCGGCCTCGAGCGCGGGTGGGAGCAGTTCCTGCGCGGAGAGGCCGGCGGCGAGGAGTACGAAGTCGATGCGGTGGGACGGCGCCTGCGCGTGCTCAAGCGAATCCCCGACCGCCCCGGCGAGAGCGTCATACTCACGCTCGATCTCGACATCCAGCAGGCGGCGGAGCAGGCGATGGAGGGCCACAATGGCGCGTTGGTCGCCCTGGATCCCAACACCGGGTACGTGCTCGCGATGGTGTCGCGTCCCGCCTTCGACCCCGACGTGTTCGGCGCAGGCGTCAAGCCGGCGACATGGCACGATCTGATGAGCGACCCGGCCCATCCGCTCGAGAACCGTGCGACCCAGGGAATCTATCCGCCGGGATCGACCTTCAAGGTGGTTGATTCGATCGCGGGCCTCGAAGAGGGCACCCTGCATCCCGACACTGTCTATTCATGTCCGGGCGGGATCTGGTTCGGCGGACGCGAGTACCACTGCTGGCGCAAGCAGGGCCACGGTTCGATCGCGCTTCACGATGCGATCGTCCGCTCGTGCGACGTGTACTTCTACCAGGTCGGCGAGCATCTCGGGATCGACCGGCTCGCGCATTGGGGCAGCTTGCTTGGGCTGGGCGCGAAGACCGGAATTGAGCTGGACAACGAGAAGACCGGCGTGATGCCGTCGTCGGTGTGGAAGCAGAACCGATTCCACGAGCGATGGTACCCGGCCGAGACGCTGTCGGTGGCGATCGGCCAGGGCTACGTCTCGGTCACGCCGCTCCAACTCGCTCAGCTTGCGGCCGAGATCGGCAACGGCGGCATCCGTTACAGGCCGCAATTCGTAAAGATGATCGAGGGCCTCGATGGGAGCGTGGTGCAATCTTATCCGCCGGTCGTCGAGAAGCGCCTGAACATCGACCCTCAGTACCTCGACATCGTGCGCGACGGGATGGCCGACGTGGTCAACGGCGCGGGCGGTACCGCGCACAAGGCGGCGCTCCCCGGCATCACGGTGTGCGGCAAGACCGGCACCGCTCAGGTGGTCGGCGACAAGGGCAGCTTCACCGCGGGCGAGGATGAAGACAAGATTCCGGAGCAATACCGCGATCACGCCTGGTTCATCGCATTCGCGCCCAAGGAGCACGCGCAGATCGCGGTCGCATGCATCGTCGAGCACGGTGGCCACGGCGGCAGCGCGGCGGCCCCCGGAGTGCACGACGTGATGAAGCGCTTCTTCGAGCTCTATCCGCCCGCCCAAAGCGCGCCGCCAGAGGTGACCCGCGCGGGCGATGCGCCCGCGATCGCGCGCGTGCTCGACGACGACGATACCGCGGCCGAGCGTTAGCAGGATGTTGAGAAACCCGAGAGCCTCGCAGTCCGACCGCCCTGCGGTCTCAACATCCTGCATGAAAGGTGGGTGCTTTCCTCTATCTTCTCTCCCGGTCTTTTCCGGGGGAGATAAGAGAGGGGGAGCAGGCTGTGATTTATCACCAGCCTGCTGGGAGGCCGGGGCACGTGCCAGCGCTTGACCGGCGGCTCATCCTTCACTTCGATTGGACGGTTTTCTGGAGCGTGCTCACGCTTGCAGGGATCGGCCTGCTGAGCGTGATGAGCGCATCGTATGCGGGACCGCGCAAGCCGCTCGACCCGCTCGTGGTCCGCCAGATGATCTGGGTGGGAACGGGTACGCTGGTCATGATCGGCGCCGTGCTGGTGGACTACCGCGCGCTCGAGACTTACGCCTATCCGTTCTATGCGATCGCGGTCGCATTGCTGGGGGTCACGATGATCACGGGGCATGCGACCGGCGGCTCGCGGCGATGGATCAATCTGGGACTGTTCAAGCTCGAGCCGTCGGAACTGGCCAAGCTCGCGGTGGTCTTAGTGATGGTGCGCTACTTCCGCGACGAGCCGCCCAAGGGTGGATGGCAGTTGCGCCAGATGATCATCCCGGCGTTCCTGCTCGGGGTCCCGGTAGTTCTCGTGCTGAGGCAGCCCGATCTGGGCACCGCGCTGATTCTGGTCGCGATAACGGTCACGCTGATTTTCGTGAGCGGGATGAACTGGCGGAAGATGGCGATCCTGGCGCTGCTCGCGATCATGGCAGCGCCGGTAGGCTGGCACTATATGAAACCCTACCAGCGCCAGCGCCTGGTGAGCTTCATCGATCCGCAGGCCGACCCGCTCGGCTCCGGCTACCACATCATCCAGTCCGAGATCGCGATCGGCGCGGGCGGCGCGCTGGGCAAGGGGTTCCTCAACGGCACGCAGGCACGGCTCAACTTCCTGCCCGAGCAGAGCACCGACTTTATTTTCGCGGTGTTTGCCGAGGAGTTCGGGCTGGCAGGTTCCGTGCTCCTGCTCGCCCTCTACACGACGCTGATTCTGCGCGGGGCGTGGGTGGCGCGCCACGCGCGCGATCGCTTCGGGTCGCTGCTCGCGGTGGGGCTGACCGCGATCGTGTTCTGGCAGGTGGCGATCAATGTCGGGATGGCGACCGGGATGCTGCCGGTCGTGGGCATCACGCTCCCGCTGGTGAGTTACGGCGGATCGTCGCTGATTGCGATGATGGCGGCGATGGGCATCCTCATCAGCATCAACAGCCGCCGCTACCTGTTCTGATTTTCGCGGCCCACTGCTGATGGGCGCCCGCTGCTCTTGCCATAGCTCACCTGATTACCCGAAAATCGCGCTGAGAGAGCGATTCGAGGAAGGAGCAAAATGGCGCGCCGCAGAAAGTTCACCGATCCAACCGATATCGAGATTTGCGAGGTCCATCGCCAATTCGTCGAGGTGATGGAAACCGTCCGGCTCGGCACAATCAGCAGCGAGACCAAGACGCACTATCTTCTCGTGATGCGCTCGCTCACCGAGAAGCTTGCCACCCCGAGCAAGCCGCTTTCCGAAATCGTCGGCGAGATCATGGCCGAGGCCGCTCCGATGATCTTTCAGGCGATGCAGCGATAAGGAGCGGCTGACGCAAGCGAGCGGAGGGTTGCGAGCGATGAGCAGAGGCAAAATCCTGCTGGGCGCGATGCTGGTTCTGCTTACCCTGGCGACTCCCGCGCTCGCCGAGCTCGCACCATGGCCCACTCCTTTCCCTCCCGAGCCGCACTGGGGCGCCTTCGACGAGGGTCATGCGTGGCTCGATGCGGCGTGGTGGTGGCAGAATCGCGCCGCCTGGGTTCGCGCGCACCATCCTGAGTGGTGGGGCGATTTCGACGAGGAAAACTTCTGGCACCCGGCGGATTGGTGGTGGCGATACAACCCCGATTGGGTCCGCGCCCATCATCCCGAATGGTGGGGCGACTATTACGAGGGCGTCTGGTACCCGGCCGCCTGGTGGTGGCAATACCAGCCCGACTGGATCCGCGCTCATCATCCTGAATGGTGGGGCGACTTCCACGAGGGTGTCTGGTACCCGGCCGGCTGGTGGTGGATGTTCCAACCGGCATGGGTCCGCCTCCATCATCCCGAATGGTGGGGTGATTACTGGGAGGGCGTCTGGTACCCAGCGCCGTGGTGGTGGCTATTCCAGCCCGACTGGGTCCGTGCGTACCATCCTGATTGGTGGGGCGACTATTGGGAGGGGGTGTGGTACCCGGCTCCGTGGTGGTGGGACAGGCATCCGGATTGGGCGCGCGCCCATCATCCTGAGTGGTGGGGCGACTTCGACGTGGATCACCTTTGGCGGCCCGCAGGATGGTGGTGGGAGACTCGGCCGGATTGGTGTTACGAGCATCATCCCGAATGGTGGGGCGACTTCGACGATGATCACGTCTGGCGGCCCGCGGGATGGTGGTGGCAAACCCGTCCGGACTGGGTACGCGCGAATCATCCCGAGTGGTGGGGCGACTTCGATGACCAGCACGTTTGGCGGCCCGCCGCATGGTGGTGGCAAAATCGGGCAAACTGGACTCGCGCCAATCATCCCGAGTGGTGGGGCGATTTCGATGACCATCACCTCTGGCGCGACGATACCTGGTGGTATCAGCATGATCGCGTCTGGGCGGCCAAGCACCATCCCGAGTGGATTGGCGACTTCGACGACCGTCACGTCTGGCGCGATGCGAACTGGTGGGCGGAGAAAAATCCCAAGTGGGCCCTCGAGCATCATCCCGAGTGGAATGGCGCGATGCGGCAGGCGGCTGAACGCGACCATGTCCAGCAGCAGCAGGAGCTGCAACGCCAGTACGCTCAAAAGCTCCAGGAATCCGAGCTTCAGCACACCCAGCGCCAGCAGGACGCCGACCGCCAACATCAGCAACAAATCCAGACGCTCGAGCGCCAGCACGCTCAGCAACTGCAAGCGCTCGAACGTGAGCATGCCGCCCCGCCAAAAGGGGCGGAGCAAGCGCGTCGCCAGCAATCAGCCGAGTTTGAGCGAGCGCACCAGGAGCAGATGCAGGCGATCCAGCGCCAGCACGAGCAGCAGATGCTGGCGGCGACCCGGCAGCATATGGAGCAACGGCAGACTCTTGCGCGCCAGCATATGCAGGAGCAGCAGAAGCTTGCCCATCAGCACGTTCAGCAGCAGATGGCTTTGGAGCGCCAGCACGCGGAGCGGATGAAGGCCTACGCGCTTCACCCTGCCCAGCCGTCGCGCGCCGCCGCGCCGCAGCCTGGAGGCGGCGCGCACGGGCAGCCGGCGCATGGCCGGTGAGTTTGATCGATAGCCGCCCGCCTCGCCGGCGCGGTGTTCTTGACGCTTAGCCCTTGGGCAGGCCGAGCACGCGCTCGCCGATCATGTTCTTCTGGACCGGCGAAGTCCCCCCGGCGATCGTCATCGACTCGCACCCGAGTATGCGCTTCATCCAGTCGCCCTCGGGCGCGAACGGCGATTCCCGATCGAGCGTCGCATATTCGCCGAGCAGCCGCGCGGAATATTTGACCATCCTCTGGCCGAGGTCGGTCGTATTGAGCTTTGAGATCGACGCTTCCGGACCGGGTAGCAGCCCCTGGAGCCGGCGCGTGAGCGCGCGCAGGCCGTTGTACTTCTTGGCCGCAGCCTCGATCGCGAACTGCGCGAGCTGCTGGCGAATCGAGTCGTCCTCGATTGCGGGGCGCCCGCCGATATTGGAGCGCCGCGCAAGCTCGACCAGCGCTCCCAGCATCTGCTCGGTACCGCTCAGCGTCTCGCCGATTCCGAACCGCTCATGCATCAGCGTGGACACGAGCACCTGCCATCCCATGTTTATCGGGCCAAGCAGTTGGTCCTTGGGTACCTTCACGTCCTCGAGAAAAATCTCGTTGAATTCCGCATCACCGGTAATCTGCTTGAGCGGGCGGACCGTCACGCCCGGACTCTTCATGCTGACCAGGAGCGCGCTTAGCCCTTTGTGCTTGGGTGCGGCGGGATCGGTGCGCACGAAGAGCTGGCAGAAGTCGGAGCGATGGGCGAGCGTGGTCCAGACCTTCTGCCCATTGACGACAAAGTAATCGCCCTTGAGTTCGGCGCGGGTTTGCAGCGACGCGAGGTCCGAGCCGGCGCCCGGCTCCGACATCCCTTCGCACCAGATTTCGTCGCCCGCGAGGATCGGCTGGAGATAACGCTGCTTCTGCTCCGCCGTGCCCCACTGCATCAACGCCGGGCCGGTCATTATGATCCCCAGCGTGTTGCACCCCATCGGCAGATTGAGCCTTCCGAGTTCCTGCTGAAAGATGACCTGCTCGACAAATGTCGCGCCGCGGCCGCCATACTCCTTCGGCCAGGTAAGCCCGGCCCATCCCGCATGGTAGAGCTTCTTGTGCCAGGCCTTGAGGCGGTCCCAGTTGGCCTCGGCGCCCGCACCTTGAATTTCATCTTCGGTAAGCGCTGGCGGCCGATTGGCCTCGAGCCAGCGGCGCACTTCCATGCGATAGGCTTCCTGCTCTGCGGTGTATGTGAAATCCATTTGGCGACGCTCCCGTTAGAGTCGGCGATCGACTGGCATCGTAGTCGAGCCGCCGCCTTTTGAGTAGCGTCCTTAGGCCGCGCGGGCAAGCCCCGCGGGCCGCCGCCTCATTGGCCCCACCATGTCTTCAGCTCGCGGCGCGCGCCAGCGACTCCTCGACCTGCTCCGCGGCCTTCAGGATGCGAACCACATTGTGGGTCATGAAATTCGATAGCAGGCTTGCTCGTTCGGCGCGATCGAGGCGCGACGCCTTGTTCCCGACCTCTGCGGCCCGCTCGATTATCGCGTTCTCGAGCGGCCGGAAGTGCTCCCACGCAATCGGCGCGCGACGGCTTGGGTCGGCCGCAACGAGGTCCTGGATCCGCTTCATCTGCCACCACGGCGATTGGCGTGTCGGCTCCGCCGCACCCACGGCGAGCGCGGGCGGAATCGCCGCGTCTGGGTAGACCGGGAAGAAGATGCCGGTGCACGGGGCCGCCAACGAGGCCCACATCACGGAGATCGAGTCCGCGCCGGGCGGCGCAATCTCGGCGACCATGCTCGCGGTCGTGCCCTGGATATTGTGCATGCAAAGCGAGTAGCTGTGCGCGTTGTCGGCGGGAACGGTGATAATCGGCATCTCGCCCATCTCGTAATGATCGCGAAGCATCGAGAACATCTCGCGCAGCGTGCGTTTGCCGCGCCGGCCCGCCAGTTCATCGCTGCGTGCAAGTCGCCCGAGCGCTGACAGCGGATCGACATCGCGCCCCATTCCATAAGCGGCCGCGAACTCGAACGGCTCCGCGCCGTCCCACCATCCGCGCTCGCCCGCGTAGGCCCTCGCATCCGCAGAGCCGAAATCGTACCCCGCAGTGGTCAGAATATTGGAGATGCACGCGCGATCGGCGACCGCTCGCGCAACCCATTGCCGGCCCGAGCTTTCGAGCACGTATGCCTCGCCGTGATCGGCAATCATGAAACCACCCGAGTAACGGAAATCGAAATCGTACGCGCTCGAACCGCCCTGGCCGAAGCGCTCGATTAACGCGCCCATGATCTCGGCGGCCTCGCGCGCCGTGCGGCTGCGCTCCAGCGCGAGGCGGACCAGGTCCATTCCGAGCAGCCCCGTGGCGGGAAGCGATTCCCTGGTCAACACCGCCTCGTTGCCGATCGCGACCCCGAACTCGTTCAGGCCGTGCTCGAAACCCCAGAGCCAGAACGGGCGCGAGCCGACTACGGCATACGTCTCGGGCGCTTGGGGAATTTCGAGATACTGGCAGTGAACCGTTGAGCCCTCGCGATGGCGCTGGCGCGGCGCGTGGAACAGCGCCTGGCATTCGAGCGGGAAACGATCGCTGTTCTTCGCGAGCATCGTCGCCCCGGCGCGCGTGTGCGGCGCGAGCACCACGATCGAGTCGCAACTGCGCACAAGCCTCGTCTGGTCGCCGGCGCTCGTCACCGCACCGATACTAGCAGAGGCGCGCGGTATCGCGCTGTTCGGTGCAGGGGCGCCGTGGCCGCGTCAGTGCCGCTCGTCAGTTCATCGCGGCGCCGGGGCTGGCCGCAGGAGCGGCCGCCACCGGATGCTCGGGTACGTGGAGATCGGCGAGGATCTGCGTTACGTGCTGAGACGGATCGACTTTCGGATAGACCTTCTGGATCTTTCCGTCCTCGTCGATCACGTAGGTGATCCGGCGGTCCAGCCCGAGGATCGGAATCCCGTTTGCCGCGCCGTACTCGGCCGCGATCTTTTTGTCGGGATCGAGCAGGAGCGGAAAGGGGATGCTGTACTTCTTGATGAAGGCGCGATGGGAGTCCGAAGTATCGATGCTGCATCCGAGCACGACCACCCCGGCGCTCTGGAAACGCGCGAATCCGTCGCGAAATGTACACGCCTCCTTGGTGCATCCGGGCGTGTCGTCCTTCGGGTAGAAGTACAGAATGACCTTCTTGCCGTGCAAATCGGCAAGCGCGACGGGCGCAATCTGATCGCCCTGCACCATCTGGGTCGAGAACGACGGTGCGACGTCGCCTTCCTTGAGCAATTCAGCGCGCGTGATGCGGGGCCAAAGCGCCGCAACGGCGAGAATTGCGACCGCGAGGAGAACTACGCCTGCAGCGGGCATTCTCATAAACCAACTCCTGCCCCCGGTGCAGATTCAACGCGCGGCTCGGTGAAAAAGTTCCGCGGATGGCGCGCGTCAGACGTAATACAGCCAGTCGCGATAGCGTGCCTGCCGTCCACGTAGCGCGGCTTGGAAGGTCTCCTGGACCCGATAGGTAATCGGCCCGGGCTGGCCCGAACCTATCCTGCGATCGTCGAGCTCGACCACCGGCGTGACCTCGGCCGCGGTGCCGGTCATGAAGGCCTCATCGGCGATGTACATCAGGTCGCGCGTGAATGGTTCCTCGCGGACCGCGATCTTCATGTCGGCCAGGATCTTTATCGCGCAATCGCGCGTGATGCCGTGCAGGATATTCGCGAGCGGCGGCGTGCGCACGATCCCGTCGCGGATGACGAACACGTTCTCGCCGCTCCCCTCCGCGACAAAGCCCTCCGTATCGAGCAGGAGCGCCTCGTCGTAGCCGCCCCGGCGTGCTTCGTAGGCGGCGAGAATCGAGTTCACGTAATGGCCCGACGCTTTCGCCGCGGGCATCAGCGAATTGTGATGAAATCGCACGAACGACGAGGTTCTCAGCCGAACTCCCTTGGCCGCGCTTTCGGGCCCGAGGTATGCGCCCCACGGCCATGCCGCGATCGCGACGCGAGTTTTGTTGCCGCGCGCCGCCAGGCCCATCTCGCCCTCGCCATAAAACGCGATCGGCCTGAGGTAACACTCGGCAAGCTTGTTGGCGCGGACCACGTCGGCGCACGCCTTGAGCAATTCCTCCGAGCTGTACGGCACCGGCATCTCGAGGATATGCGCGGAGTCGAGCAGGCGGCGGATGTGCTCCTGGGCGCGGAAGATCGCCGACCGGCCGTCATCGCACTTGTACAGCCGCATCCCCTCGAACACTGCAAGCCCGTAATGGAGGCTGTGCGTGAGGACGTGCACCTTGGCCTCGTCGTAGGGCACCAGCGCGCCGTCCATCCAGATTTTGTCCGTGCGTAAATTCGTCGCTGCCAAAGGGCAACCTCTCGCAAGAGCTTAGGAGGAGCGCGTTCCGCTCAGGCGCGCGCCGTCCGTAACGGCAAAGTTAATCGATGGGTGATCGGGGAACAAGCCGACGATTCGCGGGGCCGGCGGGTGATACGTAGGCCCGGCGCACCCGCGCATCGTGTCTTACGTCATCCCCGCGCGTGCCTGCTGTTTTGCTGTCATTCCCGCGCGCGTGTCTGGCGCGCGCGAGGAATCCCGGATCCGAGATTCCCTATGGTCCCCGTTGACCTGCGATCAGAATCTAATGTCGCGCGCTCGAGGACGATCGCGCGACGCTGACGACCCTCACCCTTCCCTCTCCCGTTCCGGAAGAGGAGTAAGAGAGGAGGTGAGGAGTTAGAGCCGTCAGATCGCGATGCGAGTCAGTCTCTGGATGCGCTGCGCGGGCCGGTCTGTATCGACTGCAAATAGACGACCAATTTGGCGATCAGGTCCTTGCCCGCCTGCTCGTCTCCTTGCGCCCCCGAATTGAAACGCCTGCCCCACACCGGCATGTCGCGCGGGCCATGGGCCTTTACGTCCGCACGGCCATCGATGAATGGAGCGATCTTCTCCTCGGGCAGCGGGTTGCCGTAGCGCTCGGAGAGCCGGCGCAAATTGGTGGGCGGCGTGGTGAGCAATCGAGCCAGCGGACCATCACCCGCGCCCGATACGCCGTGGCAGGACGCGCAGTACTGAATGTAAATCGCGCGCCCCTCGGCAACCTCGTCGGCCCGTGCACTCGCCGCAGCAACGATTAGCAACAATCCGATCAGCGCGAGAGTTCCTTTTCTCATTCGATGCGCCTTTCGCACCTGCCTCTCATCGGGGATGATCTCCATCGCAAACAGGCATCGGCCGGGATCCCATCAAGCCGCTCGCATCCCCGCGTCCGGCCCGCGAAGAAATCCTAGCAGGATGTCGATAACGGCGCGATCATCGCTCTTTGACCGCGCCGCGGCCTCAACCTCCTGAGCGAAAGACGGGCGCTTTGCTCTGACTTCTCCCGCGGCCTCTTCGGGGAGAAACAAGAAAGGGCGGGCAGGCTCGTGATAAATCACGGCCCGCTCGCCCTCGATCTCGCTTCGGCGATTACGTCGCGCTATTGGGTATCAACCGGGCGACGGTGAGACTCTGTCCGATCTGCTGGAAGATCTGGTTCAAGTTGCTGGTCGGCCGGGCGGCTGAGACGCATGAACTGCTGCCCCCGGTCGCCGTATAGTCAGAGAAGAAGTTCTGCGAGGAGGATGCGATCTGCTCCATCGTCTGGCACGGAGTGATAGTCGGGCTGGTGTCAGTCGAGCATCCCGAGGACGTCGCACCGTAAGCGACCGAATAAACAATGGTTCCCGCTGTCGCCGCCTTTTGGGCCTCCGTGATCGCCTGGTGGCATTGCTGAGTCTGCGGGTACGGCGAATTCGTATTCGACATCTGGCTTGCACTGGCATTTGCATCGCCGTCGCTCAGGATAATCATCACGTTCTTCGTATTCGTCCTTGCATTGGCGACCAGCGCCGCCTGCGCCGCATCGATTACGCCCGCGTAGAAGGTTCCCTGTCCGCCCGGAGCCTTCATGCCGCTGCAGCTTCCTCCGCCAACCGCGATCACGAGATCGGCACTCGAGTTCAGCGTGGTAGCCGAGTCGGAAGTACGGTAGTTACTCGAGAACGGAATGATCTGGTACACCGGCGAACTATTGTAATGGGTAGTCGGGGGGTTTGATGTCGGGCAAACGTAGTCATCGGTTACATACGATGACGATGTCAGCCCCGGGAAAACATAAAGGCCGACCTCATCCACCGGGTTCGGGACGTTGGCGCCCGAGGTAATCGTTTCCGTTGAGGCCGTCCCGCAGCTTGTCAGTCCTGCCGCGCAGGGCGAGAGCGTTTGCAGGAGGGTCTGGATGCCGGCCTCCGCGCAAGCCAGTCTTGAACTATTGCACTGGCTGTCGCTGTCGGTATTGTTCATCGATGCCGTTGTATCGAGGATGATCGCCACGTTGTACGGACCGCCGGCTCCGCCCGCGGCGGCCGCGGTCGCAGTCACGGTGATTGGAATCGATTTGATGCCGATCGCGCCCAGGAATATCGTCGGCACGCTGGCAGTTTGAGACACTGCAATGGCGTTATCGCCGGACGGATAGGCAGTGCAGATGGTCCCGATGCTCGACAGGCACTTCACCTTGGGATATCCGCTCACCATCGTAACGTTGCTCAGGCCGGAAATTGCGTTCTTATCCCCGCTCACAGCGCTATAGGTAGTCGCCTCCGATATCGCGCTGGTTGCGGTCCCAGTCATTAGAACCTCGGCTCCCGCCAGGGCCGATATTTGAGTTGAGGCCAGGAGTTGCTGATAGGCGTAATAAACATGGCCCATGTCGACAGCCAGCCCGGCCACTGCAAGGAGGCCGACTACCGCGCCGAGCATTGCCACCATGGCCTGGCCGCGCGACCTCCCACGCATCCATCGAACGATCGAGTGAACAAATCCGGTTTTCAGTTTCATCATTGGATAAGCACCGCCGTTTGCGCCGTGAGCACGCAGGTTGGAACGGGATTGAATCCTAAAATTTTGAGGTTGCACGGATAGGTAACTGTGACCTGGGCGTTGCTGGCTTGCACCAGATATTGTTGGCTTCCACTGCACGACGGGCTGGCTACGTTGTTCGCGACCGTGGTTGAGTTGAGCACGATCGTGAACTTGAGGTTCGATTGCGTAAGTTGCGGCGCTGCCCCGTAAACGGCCGCGCTGGTCGTCGCGCACGGGTCCGTGGTTTGCCCACGGCTGATCGATAGGACCTGCGTACCGGTGTCCGTGGCGAAGGTCAGGGCGAGATAGTTATTGAAGGCAATGCCCATCACCACCACGGCGAGAAGGATGGTGAGCATCAGAGGGACGGCGATCGCAAACTCGACGGCCGCCTGGCCGGCGCCGCCGCAAAAAAGGCGGCGCGCTCCCGTCCCGCCGGGCCGCGGCTTCGCTCCGAACTTGTTCACGCCCTACTCCCCTCTCTGCCCGACCGCTTACCGCGATTCGAGCGGTTTTCCGCCTGCCCCGCACTCGCCAAGGTTAGTTGTCACCTCACAGCGAAGATTTCGCCGGAAGGAATGAGGGGCACTAATCGTGCCAAAGCATTTCGTAAACAAAGTTAATGGAAGTTTTGGAAGCCTGCGCGGTTCAGTGACAAATCAGTGGCAATTGCGCAACGCAGACAATCGCTTGTTGCGTGGGGGAAACAGGTCGGAGGGCTCGATTTGGATGAGCCGCGGCTCAGATGACGAAACGCGTCCCGGCGCTATTCTGAATGAACGCGTCGGGAAATTCTCGCGCGATCGCGTGCGTCGCACGCCAGCCTGTGCAATGCGCGGCCACGATGATATCCGGGGCAAATTCCCAAAGTGCCCTTATCGTGGGCTCGATCCGCGGCTCAAACATCGGCCCCGACAGGTGGAAGCCGCCAATTATCGCATGCACTCGCGAGACGCCGGTGAGTTCGCGCGCATAATGGATCGTGTTGATGAGGCCGGCATGTCCACATCCAGTCAGCACGACCAGTCCCTTGTCGCGGACGTTCACAACCGCGGCCTGGTCATCCTGGATGAGCGGGTCGGGCTGCCATTTGCCGCCGACCTTGGCCCAATGGATCGGAAAGCCCTGTTCGAACTCGGTGATGCGCGGGATCTGTCCCGTGATGAGGACGAGGCCGCCGAGCAGGGAGGACGGTCCGCGCTCCGCGACGAGTTGGACTCGCGGATGCTCGAGCGCGCGTTTGTCGGGCGGCGGGAGGATCGCTTCGCGCCCATCGGGCGTTATCACCTTGCGCGCCAGCATCGCGTCGGGATGCATCACGAGCGGGATCCTGCGTCCGCCGAGGTGGCCCAGCAGCGCGCTCAGGCCGTTGGTATGGTCCGCGTGGCCGTGACTGAGCACGACAGCGCGGAACTCGCGCGGTTTGATCCCGAGCACCTCGAGATTGTGCATCATCCCGTCGCGGCTCAATCCGGTATCGAACAATAGCGATTCGGCGCCACTGTTACTGAAGACATTGACCACCGCGGAAAAGCCGTGCTCGGCAATCAGCCATTTTTCGCCGAGCTTCGCTCTCGATTGATACCGCTTCGCCACCTCGCTCGAAGGCAGCAGCAGGTCCACGGTGTTGTCGAGAACGGTGGTGATTTCGACGCGGTCCGCTTGCTCTAGCGCGATCTTTTCCTGTGCCACTGCCGGGTCGCCCAGGTCAGATCAAAGTCCCTGTTGCGTCAGATCGCAACACATCGCGGCCGCGAAAACTCCGAGGGAATCGAGGGTCCGGTGTAGAGTAAGCCGGATTTGAATTCTCGCACCACTTTTGGAGCGTCGTGACGACAGCCATCGGAGATTGCTTCAGAACACCCGGACGAGTCATACACCGCCGGAATCTCAAACGATAGCCGTAGGAGTCAGTTCGCTCCGACGGCACGGGCTGGAGGCCAGCCGACCGGGGCGGTTTTCGAACGCGTTGCACCGGCTCGCACGCGCTCCATTACCGCAAGTTCGGCAGGCCTTGCGTGGACATAGGGCCAGAGGACGATCGCGTTCACGAGCTATCAACGCCAGGCGAAAACACGTTGTCGCGATCAGCCTCTTCTTCTTCACGCAGAATGACCCAAGGGAGCTTTGGCCTCTTCACGGAGGCCAATTACTTCCGATTCTCAGGGCGTCGTCCCAAGGCTCTCTTGGGAGACCACTTCCAGCGATCGGATCGGACGACCTTTTCGATCCGCCATCAGAACGTGATCGAGAATGGATTGGGACGACTGCCTAGGGGGGCGATGAATCCGACGATCCGCTATTGTAACCTGAACCCGTCGTGCCCGTATCGGTTTGTGGGAGCGGAAGCGATGATTCGATACTTTGTTTTGGCCGGCCGCATCTTCATCGTGGCGATGGTGATTGCGACGATCGCAGCCGGCGCGGCATGGGCGCAGAACGGCAAGCCAGGCTCCCAATCTCCACCTGACGTTTCCCAGCTCATACAACAACTGAAAAGCCTTGATTCGCAGAAGCGGGTACACGCGGCCCGTGAATTCGACAAGATAAAGCCGCTCCCGCCTGAAGCAATTGAGGCTCTGGTGGAAATGCTGAGAACGGCACCTTACAACGAAGCTCAGTACGCCATTAAAGCTCTCAGTGAAGCGGGACCGCGGGCAATAACACCGCTGGCCGCGCTGGCCAACACCGGGAACAAGCAGGCGGTCTGGACGCTGGGCCGGATGGCTTTTTCAGAACCAGGCGCGTGGCCGGTTCTAGTCGGTCTTTTCAAGAGCGACTTTAGCGATATCCGGAGTGCCGTGCCGTCCCAGCTTGCGAAGGCCGGCCCACCCGTGGTGCCTCTCTTGGTAAAAGCGCTGACGGACGAGGACCCGCGCGCACGTGCCGGCGCCGCTGATACCCTGGCTCACATGGGACACATGCCCGGCAATGCCGTGGGCGTCAGGTACTCAAAGCCCGCGGATCTTGCCCCCGCAGCACCCCAGTTAGTCAAGTTGTTAAGCGACCCCAACTCGGAAGTTCGCGATCACGCCGCGTTCGCGCTCGCCTATGCGGACCCCAGTGACACGCGGGCCGCTCCGATTCTTGGGCAAATGTTGGATCGCGGTGCCAACTTCGAAGTAATTGGAGCGCTGCAGAACATGGGCAGCAACGCGAAAAGTGCCATCCCGGCTCTGGAACGCATCCTGGCCGGCAACCGCGACTGGCTCATCTGTGTGAACGCGGCGCACGCGCTGGCGAAGATCGGTGGCACTGATGCGTGCGCGCCATTGGCGCAAGCGATCGTGGGTAACAAGAACGATCTAGCCCGCGGATGGGTTACCGACGCGACAAACTCGATAAATGAAGTCCGCGTAGGGACTGCCAACGCGATAGTAGAGATATCGCCAGTTTGTCCGCAGACGATTCCAACTCTGATTGCGACTCTCGGCAAACCTTGGTCGGCGGCCGACGCTCTTACGAAGCTCGGGAGTCCTGCCATACCAGCTTTGGTGACCGCTTCAAAAAGCCCGGACCTTAAGGTGCGCGAAGACGCGGTTCAGACGCTCGCGGCGATAAGGCCGGTCGCTCCTGCGGCAGTGCGCGCGCTGACGCTCGCGCTCAGGAAGGGCAGCCTCGACCTCGACTCGCGGCAAGCGGCCGTTGGCGCGCTTGCCGACGTCAAGCCGCCCACCCCCGAGGCGATGGACGGGTTAATGCTTGCGCTGAAGGACAAGAGCAACACGGTAAGATCCACGGCCGCGGGCGCCCTTCAGAACCTTGGAGGCTTGCCAGGACGGGCCGCTCGCGCCGAACTAAAGCGCGAGCAGCTGGCCGAAGCGCAGCGTTCGGAGCCGGACACCCGCCGCTACAGTAAGGAAGAACTCATTGCCACGATTCGAGATCCCGACCGCGAGTACCCGCTCTCGCTGAAATATCTGGTGCCGATTCTTCCTGCCCCCGCTCCCATAGACGAGGCTCCGTTCGTCGTCACGGCTCATGCCGGCGAGGACAACGCCGAGCGTCTGATCTTCTGGAAGAAGACCGGCATCGACCGGTACCGGAAGCTAGAAGTCATGAATGCCGACCCGGGTAATCAGGAGCATTTTGAGGTTCCGATAACTTTCCAGGCCATAGTTGAAGTGACAACGGCTGGAGGCCATCAATCCGAAGAGCAGGAGTTTTTCGTTGAGATTCCAGTGCGGTGGTGGCGGAGTGGCGAGGAGCGGATATTCGCCGTTGACGGCGACGGTTGGCATCCGGTGGAGATCGAATCGCCCGAGA
>DASPOF010000101.1:0-22751 GCA_035626155.1 Binataceae bacterium (SeqCode) | reverse complement strand
GCCGCCTCGCCCAGGCCGATCGAGCCGGTGTTGTTGTACCCGTTGGCAACCTCGACGAACATCACTTCAATTTCGGGAACGTCGAGCGGGCCGACCAGCTTGTAATCATCCATGGTCGGATTGACCATCAGCCCGGTCTGCGGATCCATCCTGCGAGCTTCGAAAAGCGCGTACCCGACGCCCATCAGGACCCCGCCGTTGATCTGGTTGCGCGCGGTGAGCGGGTCGATGATGCGGCCCGCGTCGTGAACCGCGACCACCTTGAGAACGCGCACGATCCCGGTCTCAACATCGACTTCGACCTCGGCGAATTGGCATCCGCCCTGCTGGTTGTAAAAGCCCTCGTAGTTCATCACGCGTTCGCCCTGCGCGGAGATCGAGTCGCCGGGAATTCGGCGGCATACGTCGGCGAACTTGAGCGCGCGCGAGGAATCGAATCGGACGCGGATGACGCCGCCACGCGTTTCGAGGTCGCCCGGCTCCGCGCCGAGCAGAGGCGCCGCGATCCGGAAGAGCTTCTCCTTCAGATGAGAGGCAGCCTGGCGCACGGCCGGCGCGGTCGATGGTACAGTGAGGCTGCCGCCCGAAGGAACCGAGAACGGGTAGCGGGTATCGCCGATTTCGCACACGACCTGCTCGAGCGGGATGCCCAGTTCTTCCGCCGCCACCATCGCGATGATCGTCCGGGTGCCCGTGCCGATGTCCTGGGTGCCAATACGCACCTCGACGCGGCCGTCGCGGCGCGCGATCGCGAGCGCCTCCGGACCCGAGATGCCGGTCCCGGGCCACCCGGAGCCGGCCACGCCGATTCCGCGCCGAATCGGGCCGTTGAGCTTTTTCGCTGCGCTCTTCCCGGCCCACCCAAAGGCGCGCGCGCCAAGTTCGAACTCAACCGCACGCACTGGATGGACATTGTTGCGACGGCGCAATTCGAGCCGATCAATCTTGAGCTTGCGCGCAAGCTCGTCCATCGCGAGTTCCAGCGCGAAACATCCCTGCGGCCATCCCGGTGCGCGCATCGGCGCCGACGGACCCGCATTGATGAAGACGTTCGTCTCCTGGGTGCGAATATTCGGGCATCGGTAGATCGATCGGAACGGCCCCGCGCTGCCGGAACCGCCGCCAATTCCGCCGCTGCCGCGCTCCACGAGATCGATAGCGGTCAAAGTGCCGTCGCGGTCCGCCCCGAGCCTGACCTTCTGCTCGGAGTTGGGGCGGTTGCCGGTCGCGATGTGCTCGCAGTCGCGCGAAAGCATCAGCTTGACCGGAGCGCCAGCCGCTTTCGCAAGCCGCGATGCGATCACGATTTCCGGGCCGCTGCCGAGTTTCGAGCCGAAGCCGCCGCCGAGGTACTCGCAGATAACGCGGACTTTCTCGGGAGGAAGGTTGAAATAAACCGCGAGATCGTCGCGCACGCCGAATATCGCCTGAGTCGAGCACCAGACGGTGAGCGAATCGCCGTCCCATCGCGCCACCGCGCCATGCGTCTCGAGCGAAACGTGGGTCTGCACCGCGGTCGTATAGGTGGCCTCGTGCACGACCGCGGCGCTCGCGAGCGCGTGCTCGGTATCGCCCGTACCCGACGAGCTGGACTTGCCGACGTTTAAGCGCCCCTCGAATACCCGCGGCGCCGAATCCGATGCGGCGAGATCCATGTCGGCTACGAACGCAAGCGGTTCATAATCGACGTCGATCAGCTTGAGCGCATCAGCGGCGATGTCCGAGCTGACCGCGGCGAGCGCGGCTACTTCCTGGCCGGCGAACCGCACCTCGCGTACGCCCATCGAGATCGCCGCGCGCACCCCCGCAAGCCGGCTCGCCGCTGAGAGATCGAGACGGCGGACCCGGGCGTGCGGATGCGGGCTTCTGAGAATCGCGCCGTACAGCATCCCGGGCAGATCGACATCGTAACTGTAGCGCGCAACCCCGGTGGCCTTGACGGGCCCGTCCACGCGCGGAGTGGGCCGGCCCACGATCTCAAATCGGTCGCCCCACTGCCAGGGAGTCGGCTCGTCGTCGGGAATAACGACGGTCACGTCGCGGGTGGCGCCCTCGATTCCGAGACTCAGCGTGACGCGGCGCGACATCAGGCAATCCCCTGCTTGCGCCCACCGCGCACCAGCTTGAGCGCCGCGTCGAAGACATGCGGATACGCGCCGCATCGGCAGATGTTTCCCGCCACTGCGCGGCGGATCTCATCTGGCGATGCCGACGGATTTCGCGAGATCGCCGCCGCAACCGACATCACCAGCCCCGGCGTGCAAAATCCGCATTGCAACGCGTCGGCCTCGACGAAGGCGGACTGCACGGGATGCATCCGCGCCGGACTTCCGAGCCCCTCGATCGTCGTAATTTCATGGCCGCGCGCATCGACCGCGAGCATCATGCACGATGTGACCGGCCGCCCGTCGAGATGAACCGTGCATGCGCCGCAAGCGCCGCGGTCGCAGACCAGCTTGGTGCCGGTGAGCCCCAGATGCTCCCGCAGGGCGCGCAGCAACGTTACGCGCGGCTCGACCGCGATCCGCCTCAATTCGCCGTTGATCCTGAGATCGATTGCGACCGCACCAGGGCCGAGGTGCTCGGCGATCCCCTCTGCGAGTTCGTTGCCGGCCGCCTCCCCGGCCGGCAAATGGGCCAACGTCGCGGCGACCGCGCCTGCGCCGGTCGCGACCGCACGCTTCAGAAACGAACGGCGCGTGATCGCAGGCGGACGGGTCGGCTTGCGTCGGTCAGAACTCATCGCGAGGATGCCTCCGAGCGCCGGGACGCGGGAACTGCGGCGGCGATCGAGGCCGCGCTTGCAACTGCAATCAACGCGAAACCCGCGAGCAGCGAGAACGCCGCAGTCTTGAGGAAGTAAATCCCCGCTATAACAACCTTGTCAAGAATAGATCCGATGGAGTAGCCGGCGAGAGAAATCACGCGATCGAAAATCGCGCCGCTGCTTGCATTCCAGCCCATCCGCGCCAGTGCGGCCGAGATATCCGTCAGCACGGGCAAGAGCAGGGCCCCGGCGATTACCGATGCGATCACCGCGCGCCGGCGAACCGCCGCGCCATCCACGATCCGAGCGCCCGCCCGAATCGCGATCAGCAGCCCGAGCGCCGCCGCCGCAGTCTCCATGATCGAGAACTCGTGCTCATTCCACCACGCTCCGGCGTGCGGATTGAGGAAGCGGACCGCGATGTGCGCGCCGGTCGCGTAGCTGAGCATCGCGAGCACGCCGATGACGGCGGTGGCGACGGTGAGCCACTTAAGCGCGCGCGCATAGGGCGGACGATTCTTTTTCGCCATGGCTAACCGGCGGTGGCGGCCACGATTATGCTCGGGACGCGGGACAAGCCGAGCGACAGGTAAACGATCAGGAGCACCAGGCAGGCGACGATCATTCCGACGCGGCGCAGGCGCGCAAGCAGCGGCGCAACTTCCGGCGCGGGACCATCGGCAGAGAGCCGCCAGATTCGCACGCCGAGGTTCGCGTACTGGTAGAGCGCAAGCGCGATTACCACCGCCACCAGAACAAGTTTCACCGCGAGCAGTGCGCTTATCCCGCCGAAATATAGAACGTTCAGAAACCCGGTCACGATCAGGACAGCCAGCGCGGTGAGCACAATCGCGCCGAGCCGGCGAATCACACGCCGGACGACTCTGATGCGGGCGGGCGGTTCGAGTTCCTCGGCGAGCACCGGAGTCAGCGCGAAAGTGCTGAAGAGCGATCCGCCCAGCGCCACGATCACAGCGCCGACGTGGACGAAAAGCACCGCCAGGCGAAGGCTCAGCATCGTATGGGGTTGTATCGCCCCGGGCGGTGGCATCGCAAACGTCCGTCTCGAATCGAAACCGATGTCCCGCACGGTGACCGTGCCGCGCTCCTCCGGGCCGTTCTCACCACGGCGCAGCGTGTCATAGGTTGCAGCGGTACGTCACGAAGTTGCCGGTGACTCGCGCGCCGAGATTCTCGGCGGTGCGGCGCGATGGCCAGTTATCGTCGAGCACGAGCGTGTACCCGGCGTACTGCATCTTGAGATACGCCATCTCGAGAAACGAGCGCGCCGCCATCGCGGCCGCGATACCGCGTCCGCGCGCGTGTTCCCGCACGCCGATATTAATGAGCGCGCCGCGCGTGCCCCCTCCCCGCTCGGGATCGATCCGGACTCCTCTTCTCACCACCGCGAGCGTAGTGCTCAGATCGGGCACCGAGAAGACCGTGCCCACGAGTTCGTTTCCGACAACGGCCAGCATCGAGAGGTCGGCCACCGGTGTCTCCCAGAGCGACATCAGCATCGGCCGCACTTCGGCTCGCGTCACCGGGTTCCATCCCCAATGCCGGGAGAATGCGTCGTTGGTGATGTCGGTCCACGCATCGATCGCCATCGGGAAGCCGTACTCGCGCCAACTGCGAACCGCGACGCCGGCGGCCCCGGCCGCTTCGACCATCGAGCGGTAGCGCGCGATGAGATCGGGGCTGAGCGTTGCGGTGTAATCCACAAGGCCTTTTTCGGTTTCGAACCCGCCGTTCTTGAAGTAGCGATGGTAGCAGGCCGGATTGCCGCGCAGGAGGAATGAGGGCAGGCGGCCGTAATTGTCGATCGCGAACGGGTAGTCCAGAAACGCGGCGAAGCCGCCCCGAGCCGCACGCATCCCGCGCGAGCGCAGCCACTCGGCCGCCGCGCCGAGCATCTCCGCCGCCGCATCGTCCTGCCCGTCGAGCGCCTCGAAGTGGATTAGCTGTCCGAGCTGTTCGCCCCAGTGCTCGATGTAGCGGCGATTTACGACCGCGCTCACCCGCGCGACGAGCCGCCCATCGCGCCGGGCGCAAAACGGCATGATTTCGAGGTAGGACGCAAACCTGGTGCGCCCGGCCAGCAGATCGATTTCGTTCTGCTCCTCGGGCGGCCACCATGCGTCGCAATGCGCGTAGACATGGAACGGGAAGCGCGCGAACTCCGCGATGCCCTCGAGGGTCGAAATGCGCTCGACGCTGAATTTCACGAACGCATCACCCGCACGGCGCGCGCCGGCTTGCCGTGCGCGCCTGGCAGGCCAGCGGCGTAATTCCACGGGGCGGCGGAGCAGGGTTGCACGATGCGATCCAAGGGGCCGGCCAGTCCGGTTGACATCAAGACATCATGCATGACAATTAGATAGCGTTCGCGTACCGCCTCAAGCATTTCGGGCGGCCGTCGGCCCGACGCCATGAAATCTCCCGCGACGACCCGCGCTAATCCGGCTCCAGGAGGATTCTCGATCACTTGTCGGTAGTGCGGCCGGCAAAGCCCGGCGCCGAAGCCGAAAAGGAAATCGGGGCGCTCCATGTGATACGACAACCGCGCTCGCAAGCGTGCCTGCCGGTCCGATTGCGTACCGGCGCGCCGCCATCCTGCCCGGTGCTTCCCCTACCTCGCCATGGCCCTAAGATGCCCGCCCGCCTCCGTTCGCTCACGCTTGCGCGAAACCATCACGATGCCTTTGGCCGTGAAGGCGCTGAGGCCCTCGGAGGGGTTCCGCGCGCTGACCCAAGCGCTTTTCCCCTCTGCCGTACCCTCGTTCCAGACCCGACGAGCCCCCGAGCAACCTAGGGCCGCCGAGATCATTCAGCCGCGACAATCGCCAACCGCGCACGCGCCGACTTTATCAAAGAATGCAATGAACGCCGAGACAATAAAAAATCCGGAATATTCGGGAACATTCTGCCCCTCCCGAGGGTTTTACTGTTACAGGGCATGACTGTGATAATCGTCGGATATGGCCGGAAAGAAGCAGCGCGCCGACGAGAAGCGGCGGCTCTTCGAGCAAGAGGCGCTGCCCCACCTCGACGCGGTGTACACGATGGCGGTGCGGCTGGTCCGCAATCCCGAGGAGGCCAACGACCTTCTGCAGGAGACCATGCTGCGCGCCTACCGCTTCTTCCATCAATTTACCCCCGGTACGAATTGCCGGGCTTGGCTGCTTGCGATCCTCTTCAACAGCCTTCGTACCGGCTATCGGCGCACATCGCGGGAGCAGCCGGCCTCCTCTGCCGACGAATTCGAACACCGGCTAGAGGCGGAGAGCCTTCGCGGCGACCTGGATCAGAACAACCCCGAGGCGCTGGTTGCCACCGCGCGCATGGACCCCGCGATCGAAGCGGCCTTGCGATCCTTGCCCGAGGAGTTCCGCAGCGCGGTTCTGCTGGTCGACCTGGAGGAACTCAACTACCAGGAAGTTTCGGAGGTCCTGGCCGTCCCGATCGGAACGGTCAAATCACGAGTATCGCGGGCACGCGCGATGCTCAGAGGGGCGCTCGTGAAGTTCGCAAGGGAGCGCGGAATAATACGATCTTGAACCATTAGACTTGCGTCTTCATTGCGAACCGCGGCCGCGCACGCGTACCTGGCTCGGCTCAGGCCGCGACAGCGCCGCAGTTCGAGCAAGCTTGGCGATAACTCAGTGGATTGCAGCACATACATAGAAAATTACCTCTCGGCCCATGCGGACGGGGAATTGAGCGGCGAAGAGCAGCGCGCCGCTGACGAACATCTCGCGGGATGCGCGGAGTGCCGCGCTCGCCTCTTCGAGGAACGCGCAATCAAGGCGATGCTGCGTGAGGGCGCGGCGCTGATGAGCGCGCCCGCCGACGTGCGTGAAAAAATCCTCACTGCGATTGCGGATGAGGACAAGCGAAAAAGTCCGCTCGCGGTGCTCAGGCGCGCGCGCGTGTGGGTTCCCCTGGTGCTGGCCGCGGCGGCCGCGGTCATATTCCTTGTGCTGCCGGGGCGTTTCGCACGCGAGACCCCCGTCCCGGTCTTCGACATCGCAATTTCGAGCTACCAAACGGTCGCGGTCCACTTCGAGCCTAATGTGGAGGCGATACCGCCGGGCGACACCTCGAATGCGTATCTCGGCCACTTTATGGGCCATGAGATGCCCGATTACATCTGGAACTTCGGCACCTCAGGGTACAAGCTTGCCGGCAGGCGCCTCGACCGCCTGCAAGACGGCCGTGACGTTGTCTATACTTTGTACCGTGGGGAGAACGATTCGATCTTTTGCGTGTTTTTTGAGGCGCGCGAGGATGAGCTTCCGCGCGGACAAACTTTTGCGAGCGGAGCCCACGTGTTCTTCCGATACCGCGGCCACAGCCTCTGCCTGACCAAGTACCCTGAGGGCGATTTTTACTGCGTCCTGGTGAGCCTCCGGCCGGTCGACGAGTTCCGGCGGATGATCACGGCGGCGCTTCATTGAACGCAATCGCGCGCCAACCGTTTCCCTCCCACGCGAGCGGCCGCAGCCGCACCGCTCTATTCTCCGTAGCGGCGGGAATCGCGCTGATGTTCCTGGTGGGGCCGCTGCTCAAGCTGGTCGTGACCAGCGATTCCCGGCTGCTTGCGGCGTCGTTTGCGGACTCGGCCGTGCTTGGCGCGATCCTGCTCAGCGCCGCAGCCGCAACGTGGGCGACGGCTCTGGGAGCGCTCGTGGGGCTTCCGCTCGGGTACCTGCTCGCGCGCCACCAGTTTCCGGGCAAGGCGCTCGTCGAGGGGCTGATCGATCTCCCGATCGTGATTCCGCATCCGATTGCGGGCATCGCGCTTTTGTTCGTTTTCGGGCGGCGATTTTTCGTCGGGCGCGCCTTTTCTCTCTTCGGGATTCACTTCGCGGGCGCGGTCCCGGGGATCGTGATCGCGATGCTGTTCGTGAGCACGCCGTTTTTGGTCAACGCCGCGCGCGACGGATTTGCCGCAGTCGACCCGCGCCTCGAGGGCGTGGCGCGCACGCTCGGACGCGGACCGTGGTCGGTGTTCTTCGGCGTGACGATGCCGCTGGCGCGCCGCTCCGTAGTGTCGGGCGCGGTGATGATGTGGGCGCGGGCGCTCTCGGAATTCGGAGCGGTGGTGGTGCTCGCGTACTATCCGATGACGGCGCCGGTGCTCATCTACGATCGCTTCGAGGGGTTCGGCCTCCAGGCCGCACAGCCGGTCGCCGCCGCGGTCGTAATCGTCGCGCTTGCGATCTTCGCCGGACTCAGGTGGATAAACCTGCGCCAGCAGGCGGAATGACCCACGTTCGCCCGAGTGTCGTTGCGCGCGCGCGCATAGACGAACTTCGACTTTGAGCTTGCGGGTTATCTGCGGGCGGCCAGCAAGGCGCCCCGCTCGTTCGCATCGAACAGGTGCAACTGATGCGGTCCGTTGTGCGCCGGAATCTCGACCGGATAATTCCCCGTGAAGCACGCGTCGCAGAAGCCCTCGCGCGGGCCCTCGCCCAGGAACGAGTAGAGGCCCTCCCAGCTTAAGTAGCCGAGCGAGTCGGCGCCGATGAAGCTGCGGATCCTTTCGACCGAATTGGACGATGCGAGCAGCTCCTCGCGGGTCGGCGTGTCGATCCCGTAGAAGCAGGAATGGGTGGTCGGCGGCGCCGCGATTCGCATGTGCACTTCGCGCGCGCCCGCCTGCCGCAGCATCGGGATCACCTTGCGCAGAGTGGTTCCGCGCACGAGCGAGTCCTCGATCAGCACGACGCGCTTGCCGCGCAGCAACTCGGCGACCGGGTTGAACTTGATCTTCACCCCGAAGTGGCGAATCGACTCGCGCGGCTCGATGAAGGTGCGGCCGATGTAGTGGCTGCGCACCAGCGCCATCTCGATCGGCAGCTTCGATTCCTCCGCATAGCCGAGCGCCGCGGCGTTGCCCGAGTCGGGCACCGGCACGACGATATCGGCGTCGGCGGGGCATTCGCGCGCGAGCGCGCGTCCCTGCTGCTTGCGCACCTGGTACACGTTGCGGCCGTACAGCAGGCTGTCGGGGCGCGCGAAATAAACGTACTCGAAGATGCACCTGCGCGGGGGCACCGGCGCGAACGGCATCATCGACCTCATCCCGTTCTCATCGATGACCAGCACCTCGCCGGGCTGAACCTCGCGCACGTATTCGGCGCGGACCAGGTCGAGCGCGCAGGTCTCGGAGGCGAGGATCGTCGCATCGTTGAGCCGGCCCAGCACGAGCGGCCGGAAGCCGAACGGATCGCGCGCCGCGATTATGCTCGTCTCGGTGAGCACCGCCAGAGAGTAAGCGCCGCGCACCTGCGCGAGCGCCTCGATCACGCGCTCGGGATGCGTGGGGGCGTGGGAGGCGGCGATCAGATGGATGATCACCTCGCTGTCGGACGACGACTGGAACAGCGAGCCGGTGTTTTCCAGGCGCTCGCGGAGTTCCTCGAAATTCACCAGGTTGCCGTTGTGCGCGAGCGCAAGCCCGCCGCGCTTGTACTCGACCACGACCGGCTGGCAATTCTTGATGGTGGTCGAGCCGGTCGTCGAGTAGCGGTTATGGCCGATCGCGCTGGTGCCTTCCAGGCGCGAGATGATTTCGCTGTTGAAAATATCGGCGACCAGTCCCATCCCGCGATGCGCGATGAGCGCCTTGCCGTTGGATGAGACGATGCCGGCGGATTCCTGGCCGCGATGCTGCAATGCGTACAGCCCGAGGTATGCGAGGTTGGCGGCCTCGGGATGTCCGTACACGGCGAAGACGCCGCACTCATCGTGGAAGGCGTCGAATTTGGATTCCTCGACTGAGAGCCGCTCGTCCTCAGTCATGGCCCGCAAGCCTCCTGGGCAGCGCATTTTCGTAGATCGCGCGCAACTCTTCGAGGTCCTCGTCGATCAGCGGCCGGAGCATCAGCCGCGCCTGCTGCGTGACTCGCCCGATTACGCGGAAGCCGAGGCTCCGAGCGGCAAACAGCCTCGATGCCCCCTCCATATCGTGGTCTGCGACGGAGATCACCACCGTCGAAGCGCCCTCTCCAAATAACTCCACCGCGCCGGTAAGACCGTGCGCGGCAAGATCGACGTCGGCGCCCAGCGTCGCCTGCGGGTTGAAACAGGCCTCGCTGATTGCGACCGCCAGGCCGCCCTCGGAGACGTCGTGAGCTGATCTTATCAACCGGCGTTCGGCCCCGGCAACCAGCGCCTCGATGAGCGCCTTTTCGCGCGCCAGGTCGATTGGGGCAAGCGCCGCGCCGTCTGCGCCGAAGAGCGCCTCGTATTCGCTCGCGGCCAGCGACGGTTTCGCGGTGCTCACGAGCGCGATCGCGTCGCCGGGGCGCGCGAAATACTGCTTCATGTGCGCGGACACGTCGGCGAACACTCCGAGCATCGCGATCGCCGGAGTGGGCGGAATCGCGCGGCCCTCGGTCTCGTTGTAAAAGCTCACGTTCCCGCTGACGACCGGAACTCCAAGCGCCCGCGCCGCATCGGCGAGCCCGCGCACGCCCTCGGCGAATTGCCACATGATCTCGGGCCGCTCGGGATTGCCGTAATTGAGGCAGTTGGTGATCCCGCCCGGACGCGCTCCCGCGCACGCGACGTTGCGCGCCGACTCGACGACGACCCCGATCGTCCCCAAGTACGGGTCGAGCGCGCAGGCGCGCGGGTTGGAATCGACCTTGAGCGCGATCCCGCGGCGCGAACGCTTGATGCGCAGCACCGCGGCGTCGCTTCCGGGTCCAGCAACCGTATTGCTCTGCACGATCGAGTCGTACTGGCGGAACACCCATCGCTTCGATGCGGCGTTGGGACTGTCGAGCAGCGCCCGCAGCGCGTCGCGCGGCTCAGGATTCGCAATGGCGCGACGCACGGGCGCTTGCCGGACCTTCGCCGGCGGCTTTTGCGCGCGATCGTAGAGCGGCGCTTCGTCAGCAAGCGCTCCGACCGGGATATCCGCGACGACCTGCCCCCGCCATCGCACCCGCCATCGCCGATCCTCGATCACTTCGCCGATAACGACGGCGTGGAGGTCCCATTTGTCGAAGATTGCCTTAAGCTCCGCCTCGCGCCCCCGCTCGGCGACGATCAGCATGCGCTCCTGCGACTCGGAAAGGAGAATTTCGTAGGGCGTAAGCCCCGGCTCGCGCAGCGGGACCTTGTCGAGGTCCAGCTCGACGCCGAGCTTCCCGCGCGCCGCCATCTCGCTCGACGACGAAGTGAGACCGGCCGCTCCCATGTCCTGGATCGCGACGATCGCGCCGGTCTTGGCCGCTTCCAGGCACGCCTCGATGAGCAGTTTCTCGGTGAACGGGTCTCCGACCTGGACCGTCGGGCGCTTCGCCTCGCTGCTCGCATCGAACTCCGCCGATGCGAGCAAGGATGCGCCGTGAATTCCGTCGCGTCCGGTCGCGGAGCCGACGTACAGCAGCGGATTGCCCGCGCCGCGCGCCCGCGCGCTCATCAACTCGCCCGCGCGGGCCAGCCCCAGGCAGAACGCATTGACCAGGATGTTCCCGTTGTAGGCCGCATCGAACATGACCTCGCCCGCGACCGTCGGAACGCCCACGCAGTTGCCGTAACCGCCGATCCCGCCGACTACGCCGCCAAGCAGGTAGCGCGTGCGCGGATGATCGAACGCGCCGAACTTGAGCGAGTCCATGCTCGCGATCGGCCGCGCCCCCATCGTGAAGATATCGCGCAGGATTCCGCCCACGCCGGTCGCCGCGCCCTGGTACGGCTCGACAAAGGAAGGATGATTGTGGCTCTCGATTTTGAACACCGCGGCCCATCCATCGCCGACGTCGATCGCGCCCGCATTCTCGCCGGGCCCCTGCACGACCAGTTCACCCTGCTGCGGGAGGGTGCGCAGATGCTTGCGCGATGATTTGTACGAGCAGTGCTCCGACCACATCACAGAGAACACGCCCAGCTCGGTGAAGGTCGGGGTGCGGCCGAGGAGTTGCTCGATGGCGCGGAACTCCTGGTCGCTCAGCCCGTGCGCATGAGCCTGCGCGAGATCCACCGCCGGCTCGCCGGGCAATCCGGCAGGACGATCGCTCATCGCAGGCTCTCTAAGATCGACTGGAAAATCTTGCGCCCGTCGGTGCCGCCGAGCATCTCTTCGACCGCGTGCTCGGGATGCGGCATCAGGCCGAAGACGTTGAAGCGCTCGTTGGCGACGCCCGCTATCGCACGCATCGAGCCGTTCGGATTGGCCGCATCGCTCTCGCGCCCGCCCGCGTCGACGTAGCGCAGCAGCACCTGCCCGCGCTCCTCCATCTCGCGCAGTTCGTTTTCCGGCGCGACGTAAAGCCCCTCGCCATGCTTGATCGGAAGGGTGAGCACGTCGCCCTGGCGCATCGCGCGTGTGAACGGCGTGCGCGCATTCTCGACGCGGACGTGGACGCGCTCGCAGATGAACGAGAGCGTCCGGTTGCGCGTGAGCGCGCCCGGCAGCAGATGCGCCTCGCACAGGATCTGGAAGCCGTTGCAGGTGCCGATCACGAGCCCGCCATCGGCGGCGAACTTCTCGATACTCTTCATGATCGGGGAGAAGCGCGCGATCGCGCCGGTGCGAAGATAATCGCCGTAACTGAAGCCGCCCGGCAGCATCACGCATTCGGCGCCGCCCAGCGACTCATCCTTGTGCCACAGGATCGACGCCTCCTGGCCCATCACCTCGGCGAGCGCCCACACGGCGTCGTTGTCATCGAGCGAGCCCGGGAACCGCACGACTCCCCACTTCATTCGCCTTCAACCTCGAATGTGTAGTCCTCGATGAGCGGGTTGGCGAGCAACTGCTCGCACATCCGGCGCACCTCCGCGCGCGCCGCGCCCGCCGTGGCCGCATCGACGTCGAACACGATGTACTTGCCGATCTTGACGCTCGAGGCGCCCTTGAAGCCGAGGCTCTTGAGCGACTGCTCGACGGCGCGCCCCTGCGGATCGAGGATTCCCTTGCGGGGAGTTACGAATACTTTTACCTGCAAATCAGTTCCCTCAGCGCGCCTGCGCCGAATGAGGTCCGAACCAACCCGCGTCCGGTCACTGCTCCACCCGCCGCAGCATCTCGTGGTATGCCTCCTCGACTCCGCCAAGGTCGCGGCGGAAGCGATCCTTGTCGAGTTTCTGGCGGGTCGCCTTGTCCCAGAACCGGCAGGTGTCCGGACAGATCTCATCGCCGAGCAGAATCGCGCCATGATGGCGTCCGAATTCGAGCTTGAAGTCCACCAGGATCACCCCGCGCTCATCGAGGAACTTCCTCAGCACCTCGTTGACGCGAAGCGCAAGCGTGTGAATCGTGTCCATCTCGCTCTGCGTCGCCCATCCGAACGCGATCGCATGCTCGGGATAGATCAGCGGATCGTCGAGCGCATCGCACTTGTAGTAGTACTCGACCAGGGGATGCTTGAGCGGCTCGCCCTCATCGCGCCCAAGCCGCTTTGCGAGCGAGCCGGCGACGAGATTGCGCACCACAGTCTCGACCGGGATTATGTCGAGCCGCTTGCAGAGCATCTCGCGGTCGCTTAAGCGGCGCACGAAGTGGGTCTGGACTCCCTGATGTTCGAGCAGGGTGAAGAACAGCTCGGACATCCGGTTGTTCATGACGCCCTTTTCCTCGATGGTGCCGCGCTTCTTGGCGTTGAAGGCGGTCGCGTCGTCCTTGAAGTACTGGATGATGAGGTCGGGATTGGACGTCGCGTAGAGCTTCTTGGCCTTGCCCTCGTAAAATTGCGCGAGCCTTTCGGGGGTTACTTCCACGGCTGTTTCTCCGCCGGTTGATTTACTTTTCAACTACCGTACCTGCCCGGAGCGGACAACGAAGGTATCGGCTCGGTTATCAACAAACATCAGCGCTTATTCACAGACGAGGTCCGATCGCGCGCGCCCGGATCAACGGCCGCCCGCCTTCGGATCGCGCTCGGGACGCGGCGCGAAGCGTTCGACCAGCTCCGCGGCAAGCCCCACGTAGGCGCGCGGGGAGAGGCCGCGAAGCTTCTCGCGCGCGGCGGTGTCGAGCGGGAGCGTCGCGATGAACTCCTCGACCAGCCGTCGGTCCACCGCCCGTCCGCGCGTCAGCTCCTTGAGCGTTTCGTAGGGATGCGGGATGGCGTGGCGGCGCATCAGGGTCTGAATCGCCTCGGCCACGACTTCCCACGCCTGCTCCGCATCGAGGTCCTCGGCGATCCGCCGCTCGTTCAGCTCGACGCGCGCAAGGCCGCGCTCGATCGATGCGAGCGCGACGATCACGTGGCCGAGCGCCGCGCCCGCGGCGCGAATCGCGGTCGAGTCGCTCAGATCGCGCTGCCATCGCGAGATCGGGAGCTTCGCTCCCAGATGCTCCAGGAGCGCATTTGCGATTCCGAGGTTGCCCTCGGCATTCTCGAAATCGATCGGGTTCACCTTGTGCGGCATCACCGACGAGCCGGTCTCGCCCTTGACCGCCTTCTGGGCGAAATAGCCGATCGAGATGTAGCTCCACATGTCGCGGCACAATCCGAGCAGGATGGTGTCGATTCGCGCGATGACCGCGAACATCTCGGCGATAAAATCGTGGCTCTCGATCTGGGTGGTCAGCGGATTCCACACCAGTCCGAGGCTTTCGACGAAATGGCGCGAATGCGCGAACCAATCGACTTCGGGGCAGGCGAAGCGATGCGCGTTGAAATTGCCGACCGCGCCGTTGAACTTGCCGAGATATTCCTGGCGGCGCAGTTGGTTCAACTGGCGCTCGAGCCGCGATGCGAACACGGCCAGCTCCTTGCCAGCGGTGGTCGGCGATGCCTCCTGCCCGTGGGTGCGCGCGATCATCGCGGCCGCCTTGTGGCGATGCGCGAGCGCGGCGATCGCGCGGATGGCGCCATCGATGCGGGGAGTCAGCTCGCGCTCGGAAAATTCCTTGAGGATCAGCGCCCAGGCGAGATTGTTGATGTCCTCCGAGGTGCACGCGAAATGCACGATTTCGACCGGGAGTTTCGGGTCGAGCGCCGCGATCTTTTCCTTGAGGAAATACTCGACCGCCTTGACGTCGTGATTGGTCTCCGCCTCGAGCGCCTTCACTCGCCGTGCGTCATCGAGCGTGAGATGGTCGTAAATCGAGCGCAGCTTGGCGACGGTGGTTGCGGGAAGTGCGCCGAGCGCATCGAAGGAGGGGTTCGCCGCAAGCGACAGGTACCACTCGACCTCGATACGCACCCGGTAGCGGATGAGCGCGAACTCGCTGAAGTAGTCGGCAAGCGCGCGGGTGCGCGCGCGATAGCGCCCGTCGATGGGCGTGACCGCGGTCAAGGCGGCGTCGATTTCGCCCTTATTGCCGCTCATGGGCGGGCCGCGCTGAGTGCGGGAATGTCGGGCTTGGAGGCAGACGCTTCACCATCACAGTTTAGCGCGTCCGCGATGTGTAGGTAAGGACGGCCCGGCGGGCGCGAAAGTTGCGCGGCCGAAGCGTCCGCGCGTCTTTCGGCGGGCACGGCGGCCCGTCCCACTATTTTTCCTTATCCCGCGAAATTCAGACTGGTCGCGCTAACGGCCCGTATGGCCGAAGCCGCCGGAGCCGCGCGGCGTATCGTCAAGCGCCTCGACTTCGACCAGCTCGGCGCGCGCGACCGGCGCGATTACCAGTTGCGCGATTCGATCGCCGGGGCGAATCTCGATCGCGCGCTCGCCGAGATTCACAAGCAGGACTCGCACCTCGCCCCGGTAGTCGGCATCGATCGTCCCCGGGCTGTTGATAAGCGTAAGCCCGTCGGTGAGCGCGCGCCCGCTGCGCGGCCGCACCTGCCCCTCGAAGCCCGGTGGAATTTCGATCGCGATGCCGGTCGGGATGGCGCGCCGCTCGCGCGGGGCCATGAAAATCGGCGCATCGAGGTCGGCCTCGAGGTCGATTCCCGCCGCGTGCTCGCTCTGATACGAGGGCAACGGCCGCGCGCTTTTGCGCAGTCGCCGAATTTTGACGGTCGGAGTCATTGCAACCCGTCCGCTATGCCGCATTTGACCGATCACTAGTCCCAGAATCGAAATCCTGGCGCAAGGCGACCACCCTCGCCCCCCGCGAGAGTCCCCGACGCGGGACCACCTCATCGAGAAGGAAAGCAGCGTCGATTTGACGCCCTTTACTCAAAATCTCTTCTCCAAGTTTAATTTGGGTGAAGCGCTTCCCACTTTTCGATCGCATCGAAAACGGCACGCAGCGCACCTAACGCCTTGGGAATTTCATACATGAGCGCCGACGGGATGACGTGAGCCTGCGAGAGCAAGTTTTGCGCTTGTACCTGGTCTTGAACGTTGAGCGAGCGGCACGCCTTCCTCAAGCCATCGAAAACTTTAATAGCTTCGCGCTCCGTCATTACGTTGACCCCCCGTTCTAACCCAACTGGGAAATCTGAGTACTAAGCCGATAACCGGCCCGTGAGGCCTGGAAACACGGCTCCGTCCTTCGCCCTCCAAACAAACTCTGCTTCGATGGCGATTCCGAGCTGTCGGGCGATGTGATACGAAGCCCTCCATGCCGCGTTCGCGTCCTGACCTTGCACGGACAAGCCGATGCCCTCGATGAAATGAAATCCTTCTGTCTCCTTACGGCCGGTGACGAAAGGGACGGTCACGAGCCTGCCCAATTCGTCTTGGGTGCGAACTTCCGCCTTCGCCAGCTTGATCGCCTCCGCCAGCAGGCCGTTCCACGTCAGATCGCGAAGCGGCGCACCGTTCAGCTTTAAGACCAGCACCTTGGTGTGCGTGAGGCTTGGCGGCGAGGCGGCGCTGAAGTCGCGCGCCTGCGGGTGGGCGCTCTGAGCGGGCTTCCCGACTCCGTTCGCGCGCGTCGAGCCACCCGCTTCCTGTGTATCGAGCAACTTCACGATCACGGTCTCAGTAGTGTCAACCAGCGGTTCGGCGAGTTTTTTTAATCGTTCAAACGTTGCATCGCTCAGCTCTATGTTATGGGGCATAAAAATTCTCCTTCGCTGCCGTGTACGGTTTTAGGACTATAGGAATACAGGGCAGACAGGCAGATAGAGTCAACCCTGCCCCAGCCTAGCCCGCGATCGGAGGGAGGAATGATGGAGATTATCTTTTGACGAGCGGCGAGGCTGTGAGAATAAATGGCTATCCAGCTGCCGACCGCACCTACGTCCTGATTTGCGTCAGACGCAACAACGCCTGCCGGATAATACCGGCTGATGCCTGCGCCACTTTCACACGAGCGCGGAGAAGACGCCGGAGTCGAGCTTGCGGCCCTTGGGCGCCCCGAGCAGGACCATCGCCATCCGGTCCGAGCGGAACCACGACGACGCGAGTTCAACGATCGCATCGTTGGTGACCGCATCGATTCCGCTCGCGAGTTCCTCGAGCGGGACGTCGCGGTGGAAGTAGATCTCGTTGCGCGCCAGCCGATTCATGCGGCTGTCGGTCGATTCCAGGCCGAGCAGCATGTTGCCCTTGAGCTGGCTCTTGGCGCGCGCAAGCTCATCGGGCTTAAGGCCGTCGCGCGCGAGCTTTGCGATTTCCGATATCGTCACCTCGAGGACTTCCTCGACCCACTCCGGATTGGTGCCCGCGTAAACGCCGAAGTAGCCGCAATCGATGTACGACTGGACGAACGAGTAGATGCTGTAAACGCGGCCGCGCTTCTCGCGCACTTCCTGGAACAGCCGCGACGACATCCCGCCGCCCAGCGCCGTGTTGAGCACGTAGCCCGCGTAGCGGAGCGGATCGGCCTGGCTGATCGCGGGGCCGCCGATGCAGATGTGGGCCTGCTCGAGTTGTTTCTCGTGAGTGATGACCGAGGGCTTGGCCGATGGAGGAGTGATCAAATCGGGGCGGCCGTTGCCCTCGATGGAGCCGAACAGCCGCTCGCAGTCGCGCACGAGATTCTGATGATCGACGCGGCCGGCCGCCGCGATGAACACGCGGGCCGAGCGGTAGCGCGCCGCCATGAACGAGGTCAGCAGCTCGCGGTTGATCGAGTTCACCGTACCGATCGACCCGAAGACCGGAAGCGCGAGCGGATGGCCGCGCCAGTAGTTGAGCGTGAACAGGTCGTGGATGAAGTCGTCGGGCGTGTCCTCGGCCTGCTTGATTTCCTGGAGCACCACCTGGCGCTCGCGATCGACCTCGGCGGGATCGAACAACGACTCGAGCAGTATGTCGGCAAGCAGGTCGGTCGCCATCGGGAGGTCCGCGCCGAGCACCTTG
Source organism: Binataceae bacterium (SeqCode) (assembly GCA_035626155.1). Lineage (GTDB taxonomy): Bacteria > Desulfobacterota > Binatia > Binatales > Binataceae > DASPOF01. The sequence goes on along the minus strand of DASPOF010000101.1, from coordinate 4,813 downwards.
GCGTAGTAGCAGGTGTACTCCTTGCCGGTGAATGCGTTCAGCACGCCGCCGACCGCATCGACCTGCTCGGCGATCTCGGCCGCGGTGCGCCGTTTGGTGCCCTTGAACAGGAGGTGCTCGATGAAGTGGGAGACGCCGTTTTCGACCGGCGTTTCGTAGCGCGAGCCGTTCTCGACCCAGATGCCGATCGACGACGACAGCACCTGCGTCATCGCTTCGCTCAGCACGCGGACGCCGTTGGAGAGAACGCTCTTTTGAATCATCGCCCGGCTACTTGGCCTTGGAGCCGAGCTCTTGCTGCGCCTCGCGCAGGGAAAGACGGATTCTGCCGCCGCGATCCACGTCGAGCACCTTGACCATCACTTCGTCGCCCTCATGGACGACGTCCTCGACTCGGCGCACGCGCTCGTTGGAGAGCTGCGAGATGTGGAGCAGGCCGTCCGTGCCGGGGAGGATTTCGACGAACGCGCCGAACTCGACGATCTTCCGCACGCGCCCCTTGTAGATCTTGCCGACCTCGGGCTCCGCGGTGATCGCCTGGATGGCGGCGATCGCCTTGTCCAGAGCGACGCCGTCGGCCGATGCGATAAGCACCGTGCCGTCATCCTCGATGTCGATCTTGCAGCCGGTCTCCTCGACCAGCGAGCGGATTACCTTGCCGCCCGGGCCGATCACGTCGCGAATCTTGTCGGGCTTGATGTGGATGGTCACGATGCGGGGCGCGTAGGTCGAGATTTCCTTGCGCGGCGCCTCGATCGCCTTATCCATCACGGACAGTATGAACAGCCGCGCATCGCGCGCCTGGTGGAGCGCCTGGCGGAGGATGTCGCGCGTGATTCCGCCCGCCTTGTTGTCCATCTGGATCGCGGTGACGCCGGCCGCGGTGCCCGCCACCTTGAAGTCCATGTCGCCGAGATGGTCCTCGTCGCCAAGGATGTCGGTGAGAACGCGGACCTGCTCGCCCTCCTTGACCAGTCCCATCGCGATTCCCGCGACCGCCGACTTGATCGGCACTCCGGCGTCCATCAGGGCGAGGCTCCCGCTGCACACCGTAGCCATCGATGAGCTTCCGTTCGACTCGAACACTTCGGATACGACCCGAATCGTGTACGGGAACACGTCCTCCTCGGGCAGGATAGGCGCAAGCGCCCGCTCGGCGAGCGCGCCATGGCCGATTTCACGCCGCGAAGGATTGCGCAGGAACTTCACCTCGCCGGTGGAGAATGGCGGGAAGTTATAATGGAGCATGAATTTCTTGTAGCGCTCGCCGAGCAGCGCATCGATCTTCTGCTCGTCCGATGCGGTGCCCAGAGTGACGGTCCCGAGCACCTGGGTCTCGCCCCGCGTGAAGAGCGCCGATCCGTGCGTGCGCGGAAGCATCTGGACCTGCGCGCTCAGCGGGCGAATGTCGGTGGATTTGCGATCGTCGATGCGCCGGTCGTGCTCGATAATCGAACGCCGCACGCGGTCGCGCACCAGATGCTCGCACGCGTCGGCCAGTTCGGCTGCAGACCCGGGAAAGCGCTCCTCGAGCGCCGCGACCGTGCTGTCGGAAAGCGCGTAGAGCGCGGCGTTGCGCTCCTTCTTGCCGGAAATCGCAAGGGCCTTCTCGACGCCGTCGCCGACCTGCGCCTTGACCGCCGCAACCAGCGCCTCATCGAGCACCTTGGGGCTGAACTCGCGCTTGTGCTTGCCGGCCAGTTGCCGGAGATCGTCCTGCAAATCGAACAGCGGGCGCATCTCCTCGTGCGCCCTGAACAGCGCCTCGACGATCACTTCCTCATCGACGACTTGCGCGCCGCCCTCGAGCATCACGATCGAGTCCGGCTTCGCCGCGACCATCAGGGACATGTCGCCGCTTTCAAGCTCGCCGATCGTCGGGCTTACCGTGATCTTCCCGTCCAGCCGGCCGATCCGGATGGCGGCGACCGGGCCGTTATGCGGGATGTCGGAGACCTGGAGCGCCGCCGATGCGGCGATCAGCGAGAGCGCATCGGGGTCGTTGTCGCGATCGGCGGACAGCACGGTCACGATAATCTGGGTTTCCTTGTCGTAACCCTTGGGGAACAGCGGGCGCAGGGCGCGGTCGATCAGCCGCGAGGTGAGGGTCTCCTTTTCACTGGGACGGCCCTCGCGCTTGAAGAACCCGCCCGGGATTTTCCCCGCCGCGAAGGTCTTCTCGACGTAATCGACGGTGAGCGGCAGAAAATCCACCTTCGCCCGGCTCGTGTATTCCGAGGTGACAGTGGCAAGCACGACCGTCTCGCCGTATTGGGCGAGCACAGCGCCATGGGCCTGCTTCGCGAGCCGCCCGGTTTCGAGCGACAGGGGCCGCCCGGCAAAATCAATCTGAACTTTTCGGTACATTCGATGACACCTGAGGGAGGAACGTGGCCGCCCAATTGCTGCGGGGAAATTTCCCGCCGGGCGCCGTCACTGGCGCACCCGCATTCGGGCTAATCCGGATTGCCGGGTCCGCGCCTTGCCGGCGATCGCGCCGGCGACGCGGCCATAAGGCTGCGGCCTATCGCCGGATGCCCAGCTTCTCAATCAGTCCCTGGTAGCGGGCGTAGTCGCGTGAGTGCAGGTAGTCCAGCAGCCGGCGCCGCTGGCCGACCAACTTGAGCATGCCGCGGCGCGAGTGATGGTCCTTGAGGTGTTTGCCCAGATGGGCGGTCAACTGCTCGATTCGGGCCGACAGCAGCGCCACCTGTACTTCAGGCGAACCGCTATCAGTCGTGCTTCGGGCAAAAGCCTGGACTATTTCCCGCTTTCGGGAGACCGGGAGGGGCATCAGGAGATCTTCTCTTTTTTTCCCTTTTTCCTTTGTTAGCCGATTAAAATAACAGAGCCATCCGGTCGAGTAAAGCCGCCCTGCGCCGATGGCGCGCCGATTCACCAGACCTCACGCGCGCTCCCGCAATGGCGGCGCGCGTAACGGATCGACGCCGTCCATCGTACACGTGATGGGGTCTGTGGCCCCGATGGACGTCGCGTAAGAGCACACCTCCCATGTTTAAAGGCGAATGGACCAGACCGAAAGAACGCGGGGCCACAGGCTCATCGCCCGCATGCAAAAGGAGAATCGGCTCTGCATCATTTGGAGCGGGCACAACCGAATTCCGGCTGAGGTTCGCGCGTCCGATAAACAGATTTCTTGCTAATGCGCACGATCGTTCAACTGGCATCCCTGATGCTTCGCACTGCTGAGATGAGGAACACCATGAGAAACAAATCCTTCCTGCTCCTGGTAGCGCCGTCCATGATACTTGCGACGCTCACGCTCCAGTCCTGCTTCTACGGGGGCGGACCGCGCTATCCCGGGTACCCCGGCTACGCGTATGCCCCGGCCCCGGTGTATGTTGCCCCGCCACCGCCGGTGGTAGTTGGCGCTTACGATGAGCGTCACGTCTGGCACGATCGCGATTGGTGGGTCGCCAATCGCCGCGACTGGGTGGACGCACATCACCATGAGTGGCTGGAAGCCCGCGAGCACCACGAACCCGGTCACGAGTATCATTAATCGGTGGAGGTACGGATTCGACGCCTGATCGATCGGAGTCTTGATTCGGCGGCCGGGCAGCGGATTTCCCCCGTCGCTGCCGGCCGCCGGGGCCTCACGACACAAACACGCGCTCGATGACCGCGGTGACGCGGGAGGTGGCGCGCGCGACCGCGACGAGCGCGGGCTTCATCGAAACGACCTTGAAGAGCGGCGCGCCTGCCGGTACCAGCCCGTCCAGCACGCGCGAGTCGCCGTGGCGAAGCCGCGCCTCGAGCGATGCGTCAATGGTTACCTCGGGCATTTGGCCGAGCGCCTCGCGAAGTCCAATCACAGGTATCGACTTTCCGCCGTCGGCTTCCAGAGCAGCCAGCACTCGATCGAGCGCGAGCGCATCGCCGATCCGGAACTCTCCGTTGCGAAGCCGTCTTAGCTCGTAGAGGCAGCCCGCGCTTCCGAGCGCCGCTCCGATATCGCGCGCGAGCGACCGGGCGTACGTCCCTGGCGAGCACAGCGCCGTGAAGCGGATCGAGTCCGCGCCCTCGGCGGCAAGGCTAAGTTGCCTGATCTCGACCCTGCGGCTTTGCGGGGGTTCAACTTCATCGCCCCGGCGCGCCAGCCTGTAGAGCGCGACTCCTCCGCGCTTGATCGCCGAGAAGATCGGCGGCACCTGCTCGATGACGCCGGTGAAGCGCGCGGCCACATCGGCGAGGCGCTCAGCGGTAAGCGCCGGAATTTCGGCGGTGCGCACTACCTGGCCGTCGCGATCGAGCGTGTCGGTCTCGACGCCGAGGCGGATGAGCCCCGAGTATTCCTTGTCGCCGCCTTCGAGAAACGGGGCGAGCTTGGTCGCTTCGCCGATCATGATGGGCAGGAGTCCGGTTGCGAATGGATCGAGCGTGCCCAGATGCCCGACGCGGGCCGGCTTCACTCGCGCCTTGATGCGGCGCACGACCTCGGCGGAGGAGATTCCGGCAGGCTTATCGACCAGGATTATTCCGTCCATGGAAGTGCATCAGCGGGGCAAGCGATCGTTGGGGCCTGCCGATTCGCGCGCAGGGACCCCCGCGCGCGGCGTCACTGCTTGGGGCGCGCCTCGTGGAGCAGCGCGCTGATGCGCGCGGCGCGCTCGGGGCCGGAGTCGAATTCGAAATCGAAGTCGGGCGTGTAGCGGAGACCGACCGCCCGGCCGATCTCGCGCCGGATAAAGCCGCTGGCGCTCCTGAAGCCCGCGATCGCCGCCGGGGCATGCGCCGCGCCCTCCAGATGCGAGAAGAACACGCGGCAGTGGCGGAGATCGTCGCTCATCGC
>DASPOF010000100.1:0-3144 GCA_035626155.1 Binataceae bacterium (SeqCode) | reverse complement strand
GCTGGTCGCCGTCCTGGATGCGGACAAGGAGGGGTTCCTGCGCTCGACGCGCTCGCTGATCCAGACCATCGGGCGCGCGGCGCGCAATCTTCACGGCAAGGTGATCATGTACGCCGACGCAATGACCGAATCGATGCGGCGCGCGATCGACGAGACCAACCGGCGCCGCGCCAGGCAACTCGCCTACAATCAGGAGCACGGAATCACGCCCAAGTCGATCGTGAAGGCGATCGACGCGTCGCTGGTCGAGATGTACTCGCCCGAATGGGCGGTCGTGCCGGAAGTCGAGGAGGAGACCGGGACCGACGAGCTGATCCCGGCCCACGAACTGGACGACCGGATCGCCGCGCTCAGGCGCGACATGATGGCGGCGGCGGAGAAGCTCGACTACGAACTCGCTGCCGAGTTGCGCGATCGAATCAAGAAGCTCGAACGCAAAGTGTTCGGCGTCGACAAACCGAAGCCCGCACCGGGACCGCCGCCCGGCTCGGCCGGCAGCCGTGCGAGCGATGCCGGGCGCGGGCGCTTGGAGGGCCACAAGATTCGCGCCGTAAGCGAGGTCGGCATCCGCACTCGCGGGCGCAAGGGTGCGGGCGCAGCGACCGGCGCCGCCAGCGGCGCGGCGAGCAATCAGGCCGTGCGCCAGGGTAAGCTTAAGCTTCTCCCCGATCGGCCTAAGTAGGATCCTGGGACGCCAGCGCAGCGTCCGGCCGGGGTGGGGCGAATTCGCGCGACGAGGGGGGGTCCATCGGCGTGAAATTCATCCGTGTCTGTGTCGTCTTCCTTCAGCGGCTATGGTTGCCGGTGGCCGTGTTTTGCGTTTTCAACACGGTATGCGTGCTGGTATACCAAGACCTTGAAGGGCTGTCCTGGCAGGATGCGCTTTTCTGGATTACTCACCCGCACTCGATAGACTATCGCACGGTACGAAACGCGACCAAGCTTTTCTCGCTATTCGTGTATTCGGGTGTCTTCGGTTTTCAGATCTGGATTGCCGAGCGCATCCTGGCGACGATCTTCAGCAAACAGGGAAGGGAGGCCTGGAATCTAATGATTAACGAAGCCAGCATCGAAGGGCTCCGCGGCCACCTTATCGTATGCGGCTATGGCCAGGTCGGCCGGACTGTCGTCGAACAGATCAATCGACTCAAGATTCCCTTTGTACTCATCGAGAGTAATGAAGGGCTTTGCCGCGAGCTGTTAAAGGAAGGAATGCTCGCCATCCACGGCGACGCCAAGCGGCATGACGTGTTGCGGATGGCCGGCATCGAGCGAGCCCAGGGTATCTGCATCGTTATCGATAACGACGCCGACAACCTGTACATCACGGTGACCGCACGGGCGCTCAATCCGAGCGTCAAGATCATCACGCGCGCCGGCCAGCAGCGCTACGCCGAGGCGATACGCAACTCGGGCGCCGATGAAATAATCATTCCGGAATACGAGGGCGGCCTGATGGCCGGGCGCATGATCGAGAAGTACTATCCTCTCGCTCGCAAGCTCGAATAAGCACCCGGATCTGCGGACCTCGGCCGTGCCTTGCCGCCCAGGCCCGCCCGCCGCCGCGTATCAGGTCTCGAACGATGGACCCGAGAACCCTCCCGGGATGACCATTGCATCGCCGCGCTGCTGCCCGAAGATGTTCCCGCCCGCGGTCAGCCCGCCATCGACCACCATCGCGGTGCCGGTTATCCACTCCGACTCGGCGCTCGCCAGGAACAGCGCCATGTTGGCGATGTCTTCCGGGCGTCCCGCGCGCGGGATCGGCTGCAAGATGGTGAGCAACTGGTTGGTGCCTTCCTCGCCTCCCGGCATGCGTGTGCTGAGCAGCGGCGTGTTGATTCCGCCGGGACAGATGCAGTTGACCCGGATCTTGTCCTTGCCGACTTCGAGCGCGACCGAGCGGGTGAGATTTATGACTGCGGCTTTGGCCGCGCTGTATGCGTGCGGGCCCGCGCCGCCGCGCAGGCCGGCGACCGATGCGGTCGAAATGATGGAGCCGCCGCCGGCTTTTCGCATCTCAGGCACCGAGTATTTCATCCCGAGAAATACCGCGCGCAGCAGGACCGCCTGCGTGCGGTCCCAGTTCTCGGCGGTCATTTCCTCTATGGTGCCGACCGCGCCGCCGAGTCCCGCGTTGTTGAAGGTGATATCCAGACGTCCGAACTCCTTGAGCGCGCGCGCGATCATCGCCCTGATGTCCGCCTCGCTGGCGACATCGGTCTTCTGAAAGACCGCGTGGCCGCCGTTCTCGCGGCAATCGCGGACCGCGGATTCGCCTCCTTTGACGTTGAGATCGGCTATGACGACTGCGGCGCCCTCGCCGGCGAAACGGATGGCGGTGGCGCGGCCGATGCCGCTTGCCGCTCCCGAGATGACCGCAACTTTCCCATCGAGTCTGCCCATGAAGGGACTCCTCTGCCGCTCAAATTGCGGACATTGCCGCTGCGGCGACCCGAATCCAATAGCAGTTAGCGAGCGGACGGGAAACGGCGGAAATGGCCGGCCGGCGAGGCTGCGGAACCATCGAGTCTTCTGCGCCGGCGCGATGGTATAATCGCCCCATTGATGTCGGCCGACGAAAAATCCGAAGCGCCCGCTGCGACTCCCGGTCCGCGCTATGACTCGCTGGTCGAGTATCCCGCCGATAGCGGCGCATTGAGGCTTCCCGCCGAGCAGACCGCATCCGCGGCCGGCGCGAATCCGCTTCAGCAGAAGCTCGATGCGATTTCGTCGAGCGCGGGGGTTTACCTGCTCAAGGACCACGCGGGCAAGGTCCTTTACGTCGGCAAGGCGAAGTCGCTGCGCTCGCGCGTGCGCGCCTACTTTCGGCCGAGCGGAGAAGGGGAGGGCGACGGCCGCTTCCAGGTGCGGTTCCTGATGCGCCGGGTGCGCGACTTCGACACCATCGTCACCGCGACCGAGAAAGAGGCGCTCATCCTCGAGAACAATCTCATCAAGCAGTACAAGCCGCGCTACAACATCCGGCTGAAGGATGACAAGTCGTACCTCAGTGCAAAGATCACCAACCATCGGTGGCCGCGTATCACCGTCACGCGCCGGATCGTAAAGGACGGCGGCCGCTATTTTGGCCCCTTCGGCTCCGCCGAGGGCCTGCGCGAAACCATCGACGTCATCCGCAAG
>DASPOF010000099.1:0-18403 GCA_035626155.1 Binataceae bacterium (SeqCode) | reverse complement strand
TGAGCTCGCTTATGAAACCGTCACTGCTACCTCCGTTGTACGACGGTTGGATGGCGTTCGCCGTAACCGGAAAGTTGCTGGCGGTCGTATAGCCGCCGACATAGACATTGCCGGCTGCATCCAGCCCAATTGAAAAGGCGGGTGAATAACTGCTGGTGCCGCCAAGATAGGTCGAAAAGACCAGAGCGCTGCCGCTCGGGTTAAGTTCAGTGACAAACGCATCATCGTTACCGGAGGTCTGAAAAGCGCCTGCTGTTACGGGGAAGTTCGTTGAATTCGCGCTGCCGGTCACATAGGCGTCGCCGGAGGAGTCGATGGCGATGGCACTGGCATACTCGTTACAGTCACTGTTGCTGCCGCCTAGGTAAGTAGAGTAGTCGAGCCCCGAGCCGTTTGGCGTCAGTTTCGTGACGAAGCCGTTGCTGCAACCAAAAAGAGTCGTTTGGAACGCGCCAGCCGTGGTGGGAAAATTCGAACTACGAGTGTTTCCTGCGACGTAGGTGCTGCCAGAGGAATCGACGGTTATGCCGAGACCCGTGTCTTGGTTACTTCCGCCCAAGTACGTGGAGTACACTACTTCGGTGCCGGTCGTGTTCAGCTTGGTGACGAACGCGTTCCCAGCGCCAGGCTTCGCGGTTTGGAATGCCCCCGCAGTGGTTGGAAAGTCAGTAGTATTGACACTTCCAGTCACATAGGCGTTGGCGGAAGAGTCGAGTGCAATCGCTGTAACCGTGTCACCGCAACAGCCATTAGGTTGAATGCTTCCCGCCAGAAAGGTGGAGTAAACGAGCCCCGAGCCGTCCGGCGTTAGCTTCGTTACAGTTCCGCAGTTACTAATCGCGCAACTGGTCTGAAAAGCTCCGGCGGTGGTCGGGAAAGTCGAATCTCCTGATCCAGCTACATAGGCGCTTCCCGATGAATCGACGGCAACGGAGTAGGCCCCCGCGCCATTCAACGTGTGTCCGCCCAAGTACGTCGAGTACACCAGTCCGGAGCCGCTGGCGTTGAGCTTTGTCAGGACCTGATAGCTGCCATTGGAACTTGCTTGGAAGGCTCCGGGAGTCGTGGGAAAATCGCTTTCGTTAGTCTGTCCTGCAATGTAAGCATTTCCTGAGGAATCGATCGCGATGGAATTGCCTGCAGTAAAACCCGTCGTGCCAGCCAGAAAAGTCGAATAGGCCAGGACCGGATCGATGAAAAGCGGCTTGCGCGCATCGTATGCGGCGAGATCGAAGCCGACGCTGCGCTTATCGCGAATCACGTATCGCCCGGAGATCGTTTCGCGCCGGCCGTTCGCCTCCTGGTAGATAATCGGCACATGCTCGATCACCTCCCCGCCCGCCGTTTCAACGAGCAAGTCGCCGCGCTCGTTGAGGTTAAGATGCTTCGCACCGTCGAAGCACAGCCGGATCTTTGCGGGATCGGCGCCGGCGGCCACCTCGAAATCGTACTCGAGCTGGCGCTGGTTGCTGCCGTGATAAACCAGGTCGATGCCCGGATACACGTTGCGGTATTTCACGCGCGCGTAAGTCGGGACATTCGTCCGCCATTTCTTCGGGTCCTTCCCGATGAAGTAATTGGCTCGTCCTGTCTGTTGCTCCAATCCCTCGATTTGCGCCTGCCGCTCGGCGCCGGCGAGCTTCACGCGCAGAACCTCAGTCTCGGCACTTGCTGAGGCACCATTCCCTGCCTTGTCATTCCCGCGCGTGCCTAGCGCGCGAGGAATCCCGGATCCGCCTCCCCCCGCTTTCACTCGTGATGCCGAAGACGATCCCGGGCGCGAATCCTTGGAGGGCTTGCGCAGGCCGAGCACCGCCTCGTCGGGCGTCAGGAACAATGTGTATCCCGGACCGCGCGAGAGGAACTTTACGCGCGCATCAGTCTGGCCGTCGTTGCGCTCGAAGCTCAGCGGCAGATTGCCGTAGGATCGCAGGAGTCGAGCCTGAGCTTGTGGGCGAGGGGCAGACTGTGTTTTTGGCGCCGCGCTCGAATATGAGAATCGAGCGAGAGCCATCACCGAGGCCAGGACGCAGGTAGCCGTCACGATTTTGCGCAACATGATGTTCTCCCCCGCCGAGCGCACGCTCGGCACATCACTCACACAACGACCGCGCAACCTATTTGGATTTTCGCAATGTCCCGTGAGCGGGGTTGCGAGCGACGAGAAACCGTCAGAGGTAACCCGTTCGCAGCTCGCGCATACGGGCAATGCGCCCCTCACTCAAGGCGCCGCGATAATCGCTCCAGCCCCGGCCGCCTGTCAAGAGAGATGACTCCAAGTCACATAAATTTAATGGGACATCATAATTCGAGCGACCGAGTGATAGGGTTGCACGGGCGAGGCGCCCACGCGTCTTTCGGCGGGCACGGCGGCCCGCCTCACTGGAATAATCACGCCGGAAAAACTCACAGACACGCGTCGGTGCGGGCTCTCACCGTGACTTCTCCCGGAATGGGCGAGGAATTAAAGCATCCGCCCCCTACACTTTTCTCTCGCAAACGGAGGAAGATGAACCCGGCGTGCCGGCATTCATGTATGGATAATATCGGGCGCATCGACGGTGAAACGCGCAGAATTTCATGCCTCTGAACACCCGGCCGGCGAGCGCGCGCCTCAAGAGGAGCGGCTCGATCGGCACCTGGTCCGGCTCGGATTTGCGCCGTCGCGCCGCGCGGCGCGCGAGATGGTCGCGCGCGGCATCGTCACCATCAACGGACGGCGATGCAGAAAGGGGCAACTCGTCGCCGCCACCGACCAGGTCGCGGTCACGGAGGAATTCCGCCCGCCCGCTATCGAGTCGAATCCGCGCCTTGCGCTCGATGTACTTTACGAGGACCCGAATCTGCTCGTGATCAACAAGCCGGGCCTGCTGCCATGCCATCCGCTGAAACCCGGCGAGCGCGACACGGTGATGAATGCGGTCGTCGCGCGATACCCCGAGACCGCGGATGCGGGCGACAAGCCGCGCGAAGGCGGTCTGGTTCATCGCCTCGACAACGGGACTTCCGGCGCGCTGATTATCGCCCGCAATCGGGAGACCTTCGATACGATGCGCCGGGCGATCAAGGCGCACGCGATCGTCCGGCACTACGACGCGCTGGTGGAGGGCGTGGTCGATCGCACGCTCGAACTGACCGCGCCGATCGCGCATCATCCGCGCAATGCGCGCAAGATGACCGCGGTCGTAGCGGGCGCCTTAAGCGGCAGGCGCGCGGGACGCCGCGCGATCACGCACGTCGAGCCGGCGCGCCGGGTCGGGCGATACACGCTGGTTTCGGTCACGCCTGAGACCGGCAGCCGCCACCAGATTCGGGTACATCTTGCGAACGCGGGCCATCCGATCGTGGGCGATTCTCTCTACAGCGGGCCGCGCGACGAGCGCCTTGATGCGGGCCGCTTCTGGCTTCATCTGCGCGAGGTTGCTTTCGAATCGTCGCGGGCGGGCCGCATCACCGTCCGCGCTCCCCTGCCTCCCGATCTGAGCGATTGCCTTCACTAGCAGGATGTTGAGAAAAGCGTGACCATCGCATTTCGAGTGCGCCGCGATCTCAACATCCTGCGTGAAAGATGGCTGTTTTCCTCCAACTTCTCCACCGGTCTCTTCCGGGGGAGACAAGAGAGGGGGAGCAGGCTGTGATTTATCACCGGCCTGCTAGTTGCAGGCGCAGCGCTGGCAGGCCGCCACCACCTGCTGCTCCTCAGACAGCATGAGCGGCTCGTTGGGAGGAATCGAAGCGCGGAACGTTCCCACCATGCCCGGGGGCGCAGCATACAATACTCCCGGGGGCTGGGTGAGCGTCGATCCGGGCGGCTTGATGTACGGAGACTCCGCGTGGGCGTTGATGTTGTAGGCAGTGCATGCGCCGCTCGCAGCCTGGCTGGCGAGGATGTAACTCGCGGCCGGAACCTTGCCCACCCATGTAGTGCGAGATCCTGGTCCTGAGCACGAGCAGGTAAATTGGACCGGCGTGAACTGCGGAATCGGGGTCGGGAGCACCTGAGTGCCAGGCGCTGGCGCAAGCGCCGGCAGAGCCCCGATCGTAGCGAGCGGCAGGGGCTGTCCGGGCGCGGCTGGCGCAACCTGACCGAGAGTGGGACGAGCGAACATTGACTCGCCCACCGCGAGCATAAATACCGAGGACATCATGACGATGATCGCCAGAGCGAGTCTTGACCGAGGCATCTCCCCTCCGGTTTGCGAATCCAGCTTCACGCCCGCAGGCTCCGTGCGGCAGACAACGCGGGCGGCCTTGGTTATAATCGCGGCTCGATTGGCGCCGCGCAAGCGCCGGATGGTCGAATCGGGCTGAGCCGCGAGTTTTTTCTCTGACCTTGATCAGACTATCGCAGTGGGGGCGGCCATCGCCGCCACTGCCGCCGGGGAGTCGAAGTGGAACAAGGAGGTTCCGAAGGTATGACGTGGACGAAATATGGTCTAGTTGCGCTGCTGATCATCCCCCTCTGGCTGGCGGGAACCTCGCCCGGGTTTGCTCAGCTGACAACCGCGGTCTCGGGTCCGCCGCCCGCGACCACGTTTGGCCCCCCGACCATCAGCGGACCGATCCAGCTCAACGCGACGCCGGTCTCGCAGCAGTCGGCGCCGCCAGTCAACGTGCAACCCTCGTCGCCGGCGCCGTTCGAGCAGCGCGACTCGGCGATTTGGCTGCCAGGCATCCTCGGTCATCAGTGGTCGCTCAGCCGGGAAGTCCCCGAGGAGAGCCTCATCAGCGAGCGCTATCTGCGCACGATCGACCGGCAGGCGCGGAGCATCACGCTGAAGGAAGCGGTCTATCTGGCTCTTCGCGGAAATCCGCAGATCGCATCGGCGCGATTGGGGCCGATGGCATCGACTGAAACCGTCCGCGAGGCGAACGGGACTTTCGATCCAAATCTGACCTCGCAGACCGACATCATAAAGAACGTCACGCCGACCTCATCGATTCTCCAGACCGCGGGCGCGGAAGCATACGTGCAAAAGAGCTACGACTGGAATTTTGCGGTCGACAAGGTCTCCGCCGTGACCAACGGCACCTTCGGCGTCACATTCACCAACAATCGCGCGGCATCGAATAACCCTTTCGCATCGCTCAACCCCTCCTACACGCCGACGCTTGCCCTTTCTCTCTCGCAGCCGCTGCTCCAGAACTTCGGGTGGCAGTTCGCGACCATCAACGTGAGGATTGCGGAGTCAGGCCAGCGGGCGGCGCAATGGAGCTACGCGCAGGCGCTCGATGATTTCGTCCAGCGCATCGGCAACGAGTACTGGGGGGTCGTGAACGCCGAGGGACAACTCGCAGTGGCGCGCGCGGCGTTGAAATTCAACCAGGACCTCGTGCGTCAGAATGCGATATCGGTGAAGGTCGGCACGCTGGCGCCGCTCGACCTCCAGGAGGCGCAATCCGCCGCCGCCACCGCCGAGGCAAACGTGTACACCGCCGAGGCTAACCTCAAAGGCGCGCGCATCGCGCTGCGCCAGGACGTGATGCTCAATCCCCAAGGAACCTTCATTCCCGAGGACCTCGAGCCCGCCACGACCCCGAATCCACAGGAGACGATCGTCGAGAGCGACGAGCGCTCGCTCGAACTCGCCGTCGAGTACCTGCCGTCGCTCGCCGGATTTCGCGAGGCGATCCGCAGCGCATTGCTGCAACAGAAGTACGCCGAGAACCAGGTGCTGCCCCAGCTCAACCTTGGCGCGCAGATCGGCACGACAGCGGCAGCAGGAACCGCGCCCTGCGCCACATTCGGGACCATCACGACCGGGAACTGCGACGACGGCCACGGATTGAAGGTGCCCTTCGGCGGGATTTACGGCAGCGCGCTGAACAGACTCTGGAACTTCACGTTTTACAACTACGCGGCAGTGATGTCGTTTCAATATCCGCTCGATAATGCGGTCGCGCGCGCGGCACTGGCGCAGGCGCGCATCCTGTACGAGCAATCGCGCCTGAACTATCGCGCGGCGCTTTCACAGGCCGTGTACAACATTGAGAGCGCGCTCGCCAATCTGCATGCCGATGAAAAACGCGCTCAGGCGACGGCCCAGGCCACTTATTTCGCCCGCCAGGCGCTCCACGACGAGGAGGTCCGGTTCCGGGTCGGGATGGCAACCACGCACGATCTCCTCCAGTTCCAGGAGGAGGAAGTGACCGCCGAGGGAAACCAGGTGCAGGCTGAGACCGATTTCGAGAACGCCAAGCTCGCGCTGCGTCATAACGAGGGCACGCTGCTGGAGCAGTTCGGGATCGAATTCCAGCTTCAGGACCCGCACGAGATGCCCTGGTACGCGACGTTCTGAGTAGTCTCGCGTTCTGACCAACTAGCATTGATCGCGAGCGCCGGATCGGTTTTACCGATCCGGCGCTTACGGTTTGGTGCACCTCGGCGGCAGAATTTTTCGCGGGCGCGCGGGCCGCGCCGGCGATCCTCAGTGATGCCCGTCGAACCAGACTTGCCGGCTGGCGAAGAGCCAGCGGCCGCCCGACTTGCGCAGCGTGTCGTTATAGTGGCCCACCGCCGACTGCTGCACGCGGGCGTCCTTGCACTGGTAGTAGATCAGGTAGCAAGCGCCGGTCGCGTAGGCGCCCTCGATATTGAAGGTCACGTTGCTAATCACGTGGCGCACCTGTGCGCCGTCGAGAGACGCGGCGAAAAGTTCGCTGAACTTCCGCAGCCCCGCGCGCCCCTCATGGCGGCCCAGCCGCGAGCTTTCAAACACGCCGTCCTCGGTAAAGCAATCGATCCACTCCTGGTACTTCCCCTCGTCGATCATCAACGCATAGCGTGCGTAAAGCTCGCGGATTTCCTCGCGGTCTTCCCAAGTACCTGTGATGTTCGCCATCGCGACCCCTCCCGAACGGCTGCGCTGCGCCGCGCAGCCGGCGTTCAAATCACGCCGCCCTCGCGCAAGCGCGCGACTTCATCCCAGCTATAGCCGAGCAGCTCGGTCAGAATCGACTCGGTATGTTCCCCGTGCTCGGGCGCGTGACCGCGCGGTTCCCCCGGGGTCTCGCTGAGCTTCACCGGCATGCCGAGCAATTTCGTGGGGCCTAGCGCCGGGTGATCGTACTCGACGATGTAATCGTTCGCCTGCACCTGTGGATCGCCGGGGAGATCCGAAACCGAGTTCACGATCGTGAAAATGAAATCGCCGCCCGCCTTCAGCCTCGCCAGCCACTCGTCGCGCGGCGCCGTCGCGAAGACCGCATCGAGGATCGAAACCACCTCGGCGGCGTTCTGCCCGCGCGACAGGATGTCTTTCGACTTCGGATTGTCGATGAGGTCGGGACGCCCGATTGTGACGCAGAAGTCCTTCCAGTAGCGGTCCCCCTGGAGCATCCCGAGCGACAGCCACTTGCCGTCGGCGCATCGGTAATGGTTCCACAGCGGGTTGAATGCGTTGGCGCGCGTGACGCGGGCGAATTCGCCGCCGGTGAAGGTGCGCGAGGCGACGTTGAGACCCTGAAGCGCCATCATCGAACCCAGGTGCGACGCATCGACCTCCTGGCCGATGCCAAAGCGCTCGCGCGCGAGCAGCGCGGCGAGCACTCCGTAGGCCAGCATGATCGCCCCCATCTGGTCCGCGATTCCGCCCAACAGATAGACCGGCGGGAGGCCATCGGCGCCGTTCGCGTTCATGATCCCGGAACGCGCCTGGCCCAGATAATCGAATGACGGTTCGCCGCTGTCCGGTCCGGCGGGTCCGTAGCCCGATGCGCTCGCGTAGATGAGCCTTGGGTTGAGCGTTTTGAGCGACTCGTAATCGAGCTTGAGGCGCGCCGCAACTCCCTTTCTGAAATTCTGCACGAACACATCGCTGCGGGCGGCAAGGCGATAAACGATCTCGCGCGCCTCGGGCAGCTTGAGGTCGAGCGTGATGCTCTTCTTGTGTTTGTTGTTCGCCTCGAAATAGAAGTTGCGGCTGCCCTTCTGGGTCGCCCCGCCGGCGATCGCGAATATCCCGCGGCCGGGGTCGCCCCGCTCGCGCTCTTCGATCTTGATCACTTCGGCGCCGAGGTCCGCGAGCATCTGCGTGGCCACCGGCCCCTGTTGCCAGATCGTCCAGTCAATGATTCGAATTCCGGTCAGCGGCGCGTTCACGGCTTCCTCTATACCACAGGAGCCGCTCGATTCGATTCCGCGCAAGGCGGCGCGCCCCGCGCGCGCTTGAGTTTGGACTTAAGAGCAATCATCTATGGTGATGTGGCCGCGCTCGTCCATCTGGTGAACTTCCTCTATCCGCCTCGATGCGCCGCATGCGGGCGGAGCCTGGCCATCGACGCGACCCATCGAGTTTGCGCGGCCTGCCTCGCGCGAATCGATCCGCTGCCCGAGCCTTTATGCGAGGTCTGCGGAGGGCCCATCGAATCGGCGGAAAGCGGCGAGCCGCGATGTGCGCGCTGCAGCCGGCATCCGCCATCATTCCACCGCGCACGGGCGATAGCGCGCTACCGCCCCGCGGCCGAGGATGAGCCCGGCACTCTGCCGGCGCTCGTGCGCCGGCACAAGTATGGGCTCGACCAGGCGGTGGGGCGCGCGATCGCGGAATATCTTCCTCGATCGTTACCTCTGGCGCGCGAGGATTACGATGTGGTGATTGCGGTGCCGCTGCACTGGCGGCGGCTATGGTGGCGTGGCTTCAATCAGGCCGCGCTGCTTGCGGCCGAAATCGCCGGGCGGCTTGAGCTTGCGCTCGACACATCCGCGCTGGTTCGGGTGCGATGGACCGCGCCTCAAACCGCGCGCGATCACGATGAGCGCCGCCGCAACGTCAGGCGCGCATTTGCAGTGAGGCACGCGCCGCGCGTCGCGGGCCGGCGCATTCTGCTCGTCGATGACGTGATGACGACCGGCGCAACCGCCGATGAATGCGCGCGCACGCTCATCGGGGCGGGTGCGCGCCGGGTCGATGTCTTCACGCTGGCGCGGGTTCTATGAGCACTGTGGCGCGGGCGCAGGCGGCGCCGGAAGGGAGGAGACGAGTCAGATGGCGCAGCGGATGACCTACAAGGCGGCGGGCGTCGATATCGCACTGAAGGAGCGGCTGGTCCCGCTCTTCCGCGAGATCGCAGACAAGACTTACGCCGCGCAGGTGATTGGCGGAGTCGGTGGATTTGGAGCGCTGGTGGACCTGAGAGGCGCGCGCGCGATGCGCTCGCCCGTGCTCGTAGCCGGCACCGACAGCGTCGGCACGAAGCTCATGATCGCGTTTGCCACCGGACGCCACGACACCGTTGGAATCGACTGCGTGGCGATGAGCGCCAACGACATCATTTGCCATGGCGCCCGCCCGCTCTTCTTTCTCGATTACATCGGGACCGGAAAACTGAACAAACAGATCGCGCTCGACATCGTCAAGGGAGTCGCGCGAGGGTGCGCGGAGGCCGGGATGAGCCTGGTCGGCGGCGAGACCGCCCAGCTCTCGACGCTCTATCGCCCCGGCGAGTACGACCTGGCCGGATTCGCGGTCGGAATCGTCGAGCGCGCGCGCATCCCCGACCCGCGCTCGATTCGTGCGGGCGACGTCATGGTCGGGATCGCATCGAGCGGGCTTCACTCCAACGGTTTCTCGCTCGCCCGCAAGGTGTTGCTCGAGCACGCCCGCATCAAGCTCGGCGCATTCATCCCGGAGCTCGGGTGCACGCTGGCCGAGGAGATGCTGCGCCCGACGCTGATTTACGCGCGCGCCGCGGTCGAGCTGTTCGAGCGCTTCAGGCTCAAGGGCCTCGCCAATATCACCGGCGGCGGCGTCCCGGAAAACCTGCCGCGCGTGATGCCGCCCGGCCTGCGGGCGGTGGTCGAGCGCGGAAGCTGGACGACGCCCCCGATCTTCAAGTTGATTCAGCGCCTGGGCAAGGTCAGCCGCGCAGAGATGGATCGCACCTTCAATAACGGACTCGGGATGATTGCGATTGTCAGGGCGAGGGATGCCGACCGCGTGATCGCGCACCTGCGCCGGATGGAGCACGATGCGCACGTGGTCGGAGAGCTGCGGCGCGGCAAGCGCGAGGTCGCCTTCGCCTAGCCACAGGTAGCAGCCGCCGCCAGTCCGGCACGATGTCGGTAAAAGCGCCAGCCTGCTGGACACGCGCCAGCAGTCCAGCCTAAATGTTCTTTGAAAGGGTTTTTCGGTGGCAAAGGTTCAAATCTATACGACCACTTATTGTCCGTTCTGCTCGCGCGCCAAAGCGTTGCTCCGGTCCAAGGGCGTTGCGTTCGAAGAGATCGACGTTACCGACGACGATCAGCTACGCGAGAAGATGGTCGAGCTTTCGGGCGGCCGGCGCACAGTCCCCGAAATCTTCATCAACGGGAAAATCGTCGGCGGGTACGACGAACTCAAGGCGCTCGACGACAAGGGGCTGCTTACCGGGATGCTCGCGCAACCCGCTCCCTCCTGAGAACCGGCTCTGAACGCCGCGCTCGATGCAAATAGAAAGCGGGCACTCGCGCGAGACGACCGTCCCGCGTGTGCCCGCTCATTTCGGCGGATTACTCTCGAAATCAGCCAGCAGTCTGAAGCGGCAACTTACCCGCCCAGCTTGTGGAGAGCTTCGCGGTCCACCGATGACTCGTACTGAATCGCCTGCCCGCTGACGGTCACCGTCGATCCATCAGGAGAGACCTCCTGGTTCTCCTTGATGATTCCGTCGATCGTCTCGGGCCACTTGTCGTAAGCGATCTTCTTCAGCTTCTCCTTGATGTTTGTCTCATCGATCGCTTCCGGTGAGAACGGCTCGGTGTATTTCACGTCGCCGAGCACAGTGTAAGGCTTGTTCGGACCCGGAACCCCGGTGGTCACCCAGATGTGCGCGATATCAACGCGCTTGACGAAAACCTGCTTCTTGGCTTCCTCGGCCTGGCGCTGCGCCTCGACCACGGCGCAACCTGACAAGCCCAAGGCGATGCCAACCGCCAGGACCTTTGCGATGAAATTTGACCTCATTGTTGTCCTCGTTAGTCTCCAAGCATTATGGGCTAATTATATCCGCGCCGCACAACTTGTCTAACGGTTCTCGACGGGATCCGGGGCTGATATCGTTTTTTTGTTCCTCGGCCCCCCCGCGTCGCGCCCGCTGGCTGGGTCCGAAGCGCCTTCCCCCAAAAGCGCCTGGATGGTAGTTCGTTACTGGGCCATGGACGATTTCGATAGCGAGCGCTTCCCCGGCAATTTCTACCAGGGGATGATCCTGAAGCTCGATCGCGCACGCGGACGGGGGATTCTGCAATCGCACAGCGGCAAGGAAATACCCTTCGAGTTCCCCTTCGTGAGCGTAGTTGGCGCCGAGGCCGGCGGCTCGCTGCCAGGGATCGAACTCTTGAAAGAGGGCGACGTGGTCGGATTCGATGTCGGCTGGACATCGAAGGGGCTGCGCGCCACGACCATCCGTCCGCGCCCTCCTGCCGAGAGCAGTTCCAGCTAGCCTCGTCCGAGCGCCGTCGGCGCGGCGGAACCGGGTGAGCCTGCGTTCCGGACAATAAACCGGGATGGCGTCAGTTGTCGGTGGAATCACTCTGGCGCGATCGCACCTTCCGAATCGCATCCAGCGCCAGGCGCAGATCTTCCGGTCCCTGCGCTTTGCCCATCAATGAGGCCTTATAGAGAAGCTGGTATTCCGCGGCCGTAATTCTGAGCGCACTTCTCAGATTCGCGTCCGACAGCATTTGCCTCCAGGTCGTCTCGCCACCATGCCTGCGGCTGCCTGGGATGGGGGCTGCGGCGCCGACGGTGTAGACGAGCGTCTCCTGATCAGCATCAGCGTAATCCGGAACCGGTCCGTCCGCCGCGCTATCCGCGTCCGCTACCACCTCGCCCAGCACGGTCGGGCGGAATGGCTGGATCGGCGCCGAGGATCGCCGGAAGGGGGCCGGTTTTTCGTACCAGAAGTACAAAACGTTGCCAAAGGCAACCATCGCGCAGAATCCAGCGATCAGCGCGGGCGGCCAATCAAGCCAGTCGCGCAGCCACGGCAACGCATCGATTACAGGATCGAATGCGGCGGGGTAGTACCAATAACCGACCACCGGAATCGCTGCTGCAATCAGCCAGGCCAGGGAGGCCTGCGCCACCATGACCGGCCGGTCCGCGATCACTAATATGCCCGCTCCGATAACGAACAGGACGGCAGGCAAACCGATGATGATTGACCACATCGGCATCTTACGGCACCTGCTTGCGGCCGAGCGACGCCGGCGCAAACACCGGCCGCGCTGAAGCCGCAACGTTCTCGGCCAGCGTGTGCGTTTCCTGCTGACCTGAGTTTCTTGAGACCATTCGATTAAGACTCGTCGCTCTCGCGATCACGAGCCTTCGGCGCGGACGCATATTACTGCGCCCACGCCGAAGGGATATCTCGTACCCACTAGTCCGGGCACGCTGCGTTTGTGCTAGAGCTGCGAATCGACCGAGGTGAGCAGCGTAGTGATCGTGCTGCCCATCGTCCTGTACCCGGCAACCACAACGACGCCTACCGCCGCCAGGATCAGCGCGTACTCGGTCATCGTCTGACCGCGGCTCCCCTCGCGAATCCGGATGTACAGTTTGGTGATCAGATCCATTTCCATTCCTCCGCCTGAGCGTTGATCGGTTTCGATGACCTGGCTCTCGCCACGCGTCAGCCGTCTGTGCCAGGAGTAAACCGAACGCGCGTAGCATCCGCGCAACTCCATTTTGCTCCGCTGCTACCGATGGCTACCCAAATCGCTCGAAATTGTTGCACCTAAGTCACAAATCCGCAGAACTTCTCTGCGTTTAGTTATCGACGCAAGCTTGATGCCACGGTAATTTTTAACACGCTGGAAGAGACAAGCCCGGAAGCCGGGCGGAAATCGGTCTGTACCCGCCAAAGCACCGAGGCTTGCCAGCGGGGTAATTGACCTCATCCAGCGCCGACAGGCTGGCGCCATCCGCCATAGATGCCTAGGCCCGCGCCAGCGCACACCGATTGTCGGCGGCCATTTTTGGCTGAAGCGCGCCACGAACCTCATTTGACTTGTCGGGGCGATCGATCGAATAATATGACTGACCAGTCAGTATATGAAGCAGAACAGCCCAGCTCGCTCAGCGATACGGCCCGCTCCTGTGCCGGCCAACGGCCGCCCAGGCTCCAAGCGCGAACGGATTCTGCAGGCCGGACTCAGGCTCTTTGCGCAACAGCCGTACCAGGCCGTCACGATGGACCACGTCGCGCAGGCCGCCGGCGTCGCGAAGGGTACGCTCTATCTCTACTTCCAATCCAAGGAGGATCTTTATCTTGGAATTCTGAACGACGGCCTGGATGCGGTCGCCAACAGGTACCAGTCAGGCGCCGATGCCACCGCCACCTTTCGCGAGCGCGTGCGCCGGGTGATCGGGATGACGATCGAATTCTACGATCAGAACCGCGACCTTCTGCGCCTCATCGCAACCGAGGAACCCAGGCTGGCGCAGGCTCGAAACCGCGTGCTCCAGGGTTGGCGCGACCGCGGCCGCCAGTTCATCGTTTCACAGATCGAGGGCGGGATGCGCGCCGGCGAGTTCCGCCCGGGCGACCCTCGGCTGGTGGCGCTGGCGATCGTCGGCGGCCTGCGCAATGTCCTGCTCTATCATGACGGCAACCGTCCCGTTTCCGAGCTCAGCCACGAGTTCGGCGAATTCGTCATCAGGGCGATCCGCGCCTGCCGCGCCCGCACCCGAAAGGCCGTTAGCGTTTCATGATTCGCAAAATTATCCGCCGACTGCTCACGCTCGCAGTACTTGGAGCGTTGGCGGGAGGCTTCTACTATTTCGGCGAACATTACCTCTGGCCGCCGGTCGACACGGAGCAGATCCAGGTCGTCGGAATGGTCGAGGCGCCCGAGGTCAACATCACGAGCCGCATCGGCGGAAGAATCACCTGGCTCAAAGTTCTCGAGGGCGACACGGTCAAGCGCGGCGAACTGGTCTGCCAGATTGAGGACATCGACATCCGCAATCAGCTCGGGAAAGCGAAGGCCGACCTCGCCCACGCGATCGCCGACCTCGCGCAGGCGCGGCGCGACCTCGAACGCGACCGCGAGCTGTTCACGGCGAGCGTGATCTCGGCCAAGCAGCGCGACGACGCGATGACCGCGGTGCAGGATTACGAGGCGGCCGTTCTGAGCGCACAGGCCAACATGCGCTTTTATTCCGATCAATTGCGGGACACGAAGATTATATCGCCGGTCGACGGCGTGATTGTGAACAAGGCGCTCGAAGTCGGCGAATGGGTCATCCCCGGGACTCCGATTCTCACCGTCGACGATCTCTCGACAATCTGGGCGCGGGTTGACCTGGAGGAGACCGACCTCGGCGCAATATATGTCGGCAAACCCGCACAGGTGCGCCTCCCGACCAGTCCCCCGCTGGTGCTGAGCGGCCGCGTGATGGCGATCGGACAGGAGGGCCAGTTCGCCACCGAGCACGACGTGCGGCGCGGACGCCAGGACATCCGGACCTTCTATGTCAAAGTGCGAGTGCTCCAGGCCACCGACGAGCTCAAGCCCGGGATGACCGCGGAAGTCACTTTTCTCCGGCGCGATGGAACACGGCTCACCAGCAATAACCGTCAAGGGCCTTATTAAGCGCTTCGGCGATTTCACCGCAGTCGACGGCGTAAGCTTCGAGGTGCGGCGCGGCGAAGTGTTCGGGCTGCTCGGTCCCAACGGCGCCGGCAAGACCACGATCGTCAGGATGCTCACGACTCTGGTGCCGCCGACCGGAGGCAGCGCGCTGGTCGCCGGCGAGGATATCGTGCGTCATCCGCGCCGGGTGCGCGGCCGCATCGGCGTGATCCCGCAGGCGCTCACTTCCGATCTCGATCTGACCGGCTGGGAAAACATCGACGTCTACGGGTCGTTCTACGGGGTGCCGCGCAGAATCCGGCGCGAGCGCGCCGATCGCCTGCTCAAGATGGTCGGCCTGAGCGGGCGCGCGCACGATCTGGTCGCCACCTATTCGGGCGGGATGCGCCGGCGCCTGGAGATCGCGCGCGGACTCATCCATTCGCCCGAGGTCCTGTTCCTCGATGAGCCGACGATCGGACTGGATCCGCAAAGCCGGCACGCGGTGTGGGACCTGCTCGAAACTCTGCGCAAGGAAAGCGACATCACCATCTCGCTGACCACCCATTACATGGATGAGGCCGAGCAGCTATGCGACCGCATCGCGATCGTGGACCGCGGCAAGATCGCCGCGCTGGACAGTCCGCAGGGACTCAAGTCCACGGTCGAGGGATCGGATCGCATCGAGGTGGAAATCCTGGGTGAGTCCGAGCGCGCCGCCGAGCGGCTTCGCGCCGAACCGTTTATCCGCGACGTCACCTCGAATGGGAACGGCCGGCTGACGCTTTCGACCGACGACGGTCCGCATC
Source organism: Binataceae bacterium (SeqCode) (assembly GCA_035626155.1). GTDB lineage: Bacteria > Desulfobacterota > Binatia > Binatales > Binataceae > DASPOF01. Next base: position 3,034 of record DASPOF010000099.1, on the reverse strand, counting down.
AGGTGCCGAAGATAATCGCGGCGCTCGAGGAGATCGGCGCCAGGGTCGGCGCGATCAGCGTCCAGCGGCTCTCGCTCGAGGACGTGTTCATCCGGTTCACCGGCCGCTCGCTGCGCGATGAGCCGGCGCAGAAGGTGAGCTTCCTGATCGGCGCGGGCTTGCCGACGAGGAGAACTTGAGCCGGGGAATCAATCAGCCATGAAGCTGTGGGCCATAACCCGGCGCGAGCTCAAGAGGCTCATGCGCAATCCCTTGACGCTGATCATGGCGACTTTCATGCCCATCCTCTATCTCGTGATCATCGGCAATTCATTCCAGGGCCAGCTCAAGCATCTGCCCGTCGCCGTGGTCGCGCAGGATCACGGGCTTTACGCGCGGCGGATGGTTCAGCAGTTGCAAGCGCTTGCGGCGGGCCCCAAGACCCTCGATCTCACATTCATCGCCGACCCGGGACGCGCGGTCGTACTGGTCCGCAATGGAATTTATAAGGGCGCCATCGTCATCCCGCCCAATTTCAGCCACGCGGTTGCCGAAGGACGGATCGCCGAGATCGGGCTCTTCACCGACAACGTCGACACCGTTAGCGCGAGCACCCTGGAGGAGACTTTGCAGAGCGCCGCGGCCACGGTCGGGGTGAGCTTCGTAACCGCACGCGAGCCGAAGTTGAACGAGATCACCCTGCGGCCGAGCTGGCTCTACCCGTACGTCGATTATGACCGGTCGCTGATCCCGGGCGTAATCGTGATGGCGTTGTTCATGGGCTCGATGATGTCGTGCGGGTTCAACTTCGTGATGGACAAGTTCATGGGCGTGACGGAGGGCTACCTCGTCACCCCGCTTTCGCGCTTCGAGATCGCGGGCGGATTCCTTGCCGCCGGGATCGCCGTCACGACTACGATCGGCGTCGTGGTGCTCTGCCTGGGGCTTCTGATCACTCAGGGGCGCGTCGAGGGCGGCCCGACCGCGTTCCTGACCTTGGTCGGGATCATAATGCTGAGCGCGACCGGATTGCTCGCGATGACCTTCTCGATCGTGAACCGCGCGAGCCACCCGCGCCTGGTTGGAACCGTCCAGGGCTTCCTCAGCGTGATCCTGTTCTTCCCCAGCGGCGCGATTTATCCAATCGAGAGCTTCCCGCCCTGGCTCAAGGCGTTCGCGCACTACAATCCCGAGGCGCACTCGGTGAGCGCGATCAAGTCGATCCTGTTCAAGGGAGCGGACTTGAGCGCCGTAACCGGCGACATCATATTCCTGTTCATCTTCATGCTGGTGATGATGACGCTGGCCGGGCTCTCCTTTAAGCGCACGCTGTAAGCGGCGGCCTTATGCCCGGCGGGCACCCGGCAGCCGCGCCTGCATCGCGCCCGGATACTCCGGCGCAAGCGCACTTACCTTGTCGAGCGCTTGCAACTCCGTCGCCTCGAGTCTCAGCCCAACCGCCGCCAGGTTCTCATCATTTTGCTCGGTCGTCCGGGCGCCGTAGATGACTGAGCTGACGCCCGGCTGTTGATTGACCCACGCAAGCGCGACCTGCCCGATCGAGCGGCCCCGTTCGCGCGCAATCTGCTCGACCGCTTCGAGCGCGCGATAGTTGCGTTCGTTCGCCAGGCGCCCCCATTGATCCATTCTGGCCAGGCGTCCATCTTCGGGCGGCTTCTGGCCGGAGCGATACTTGCCGGTGAGGAACCCGCCGCCAAGGGGACTGTAGGGGATCACGCCGACACCCTCGTTGCGGCACACGGGCATAATTTCGCGCTCGATTTCACGCGCGATCAGGCTGTATTGCGGCTGGAGCGAATTGAACCGGGCATAGCCATGCTTGTCGCTGGCCCACAGGCTCTTCATCAACTGCCACGCTGTAAAGTTTGACGCCCCGATGTAGCGCACCTTGCCCTGGTGGACCAGATCGTCCAGCGCGCGCATGGTCTCCTCGATCGGAGTTTCGAAGTCCCAGGAATGGACCTGGTAGAGGTCGATATAATCGGTCTGAAGCCTGCGCAGGCTTCGCTCGACCTCGGCCATAATATGTCCGCGCGACAGGCCCAAATCGTTCGGGCCCACCGGCTTGTTCATGAAGAGATTCGCATTGAAGCGGACCTTGGTCGCAATCACGAGCGACTGGCGGCGATCCTTGATGGCACGGCCGACAATTTCCTCCGAGGAGCCGGCGGCGTAGACGTTGGCGGTGTCGAGGAAGTTCCCGCCCTGCTCGATAAACTTATCGACGATCTTTCGCGATTCAGCCTCATCGGTCTCGCGTCCGAACGTCATGCAGCCCAGACTCAGCTCCGAAACCTTAAGGCCCGTGGCCCCCAGTCGGCGATATTCCATATTGCGCCTATTCCTCCGGGGACGAGTCTAGCCGGGCAGGTTCCGGACGCAAAGGACGAATCGGGTTGGTCCGTAGCAGGCAAAAATGAGCGCCCCGGCCGCCCGGTTCGCAATCGGCAAATCTTTCCCTGAATATTTCCGCAACATCGTCGTCTAGAGATATGGGTGCAAAGTGGCTCTCGCACCCACTGGTTGGAAACTCCTCCCACCAACCGGGTCACCGTCCGAAGCAAAAACGGACGGCCGCTACGAACACGCGGGCGACGGAGAGTTCCCCCCCTCTCTGGGCGCCCGCTCTTTTTTTCTCATCGTCTATCGGCCAGCGAGCCGCATTTCCCGATGGCAATCTGGCGGGCAAGGTGCGCCGCGCGAAGTACGCGGGAAATATGAGCCTCAATTCGCTGACGGATGCGGGGCTTGCAGCCGTGCGAATTTCTTCCCGCAGCTTGACAGCCTGCGAAGGTGCCGTCATAGGTCAAGGCTTGATGTTGCGGTCGATCAGATGGCTGGTGGTCGCTCCGATCCTGCTGATCGTGGCGGCAACGATGGTTGCGAGCTGCGGCGGAAGCAGCGGATGCTCCGGCGCGTACAATGGCGAGGGCAAATGGATCCCCGGCGCGTGCCCCGCCAGCAAGCCTACGCCTGGACTCCAGCTTGAAGCGATCGCGATCTGTTGCGGGCCTCCGCCGCTGCCCACGCCGAC
>DASPOF010000098.1:0-2073 GCA_035626155.1 Binataceae bacterium (SeqCode) | reverse complement strand
AAAGAGCGCAACTGCCGTCGAAGCTCCAACCAGGCTTGTTTTCATCGGTCGAGATTTTTTCCTTCCCCGCCCGCGCCATCAATGAAGCGTCTCAACTCGGCTTTCGCGATGGCCGGCTTCTTCGCCGGCCGGCGACGAGAGCGCCGACCGGAGCCGCAAACGCGGGCGCATCGGAGGAACATTCCAGACCGCGCCGCATCGAGTCAATTCTCCCGGCCCGCGGGCAGTGCTCTGTAAGGAGGCTTTACTTGGCGGACGCGGCGACGGCGAACGACCAGTCGTAGCGCTTGGAGTCGGCGGTAATCGACACCGTGTAGGTGCTCCCGGGCTTAAGCGGCGCGCGCGGAATCATGATCACCGCTCCGTAATACCCAAGCAGGAAGGAGCCGTTGGCGCGTTGGTCGCGCGCCATCCGAGCCTTCTCCTGCCGGGCCTTCTCCTGATCGTTCGTGGGCGGCTGGCTCGGTTCTGCCAGGGCCTGATCCTGTTGCCTTTGTTCGTTGGGATAAAAAGAGGTGGAGTCCAGCAGGCAATTGCTCAGGTCGTCCTTTCCATCCGACAGCGAATGCCCATCGACCTCCACCATTCCGTTGGCGCCCAGCCCTTGCCCGAGCTCGAGGATAATCGGCGGCCCGGTCGGCACTTCGTACCCGGCGCAGCTCATCAGCGGATCGGGCCAGCCGTTACCGGCGTAGGAGGTCAACTCGACCGTCGCTCCGGGCGGCGGGAACTCAAGCGGGACGCGCAGCCGCGCCGGCGTCAGCGGCATCGGTCCGTTGGCGGGATTCCACAGGCGCGCGACCGCGCCTTCGTAGAGGCTCGCAAAAACCGGTTTATCCAGACCGTGCTTGATCGACAAAACTGCGGCGCATTCCTGAGCCTCGCAATATTGCCCGTATCCGATCGCGGAGACTTGAGGATCCAGCGCGAGGATTGCGCTGAAGGGCAGCGTCAGCACCTGATCGACGACGAACTCGCCCTTGTCCGGCAGGACGGACCCGGTCATCACGTAGGGTGAGATATTCGCGGCGTTGGCGCCCGCTTCGGTGTACCAGGGATTCTTCGGGTCTTCCCGGCGCACCTCGGAATCGGGACGGTTGATGCCGAGCCGCCCATTGGACAGCGACGCCTCACCGCCGCGCAGATGGTTCTTGACGACGTAGCGGGCGTGCATCTCGGCGCCTTTGCTGAGCGCGCGATCCTCAGCCACGGGCGGAAGTTTCAGCAATGCCCGATAATAGTTCTCGCGAGCCAGTCCGCTGCGCAGGGGCTCTTGGATCGGCGTCTGCTCCGGCGGCGATGCTGTGGCTGCGACGGGCGCCGGCGGTGCGCTCTGATTCGGTCCCATCGAAGCATAGTTGCATCCCGACGCGATGATCGCCGCCGCGATCAAAGCACACGCGCGACGAACGGAATTGCATCCGCACGTACGCATAGCGGCCCTCCCTACTCCTTGCAGAGGCTGTTATCGCGCAGGAATTTTATGTCCGCGTCGTTGAGCTGAGGTCCCTTGAGAACGCTGGCGTGCACAACCGTGCTGTGTTGGGTGTTGATCAGGCACTGCACCTGGAGAACGTGTCCGTTGGCGACCGGAAACCAGCTGGTCTGCCAGTCCGTAGCCGGAGAGTTTTGCTCGCGGGCGCGTTGATCCAGCTCGAGACCCCCCTGTACCACCGGCTGCTGCCGAACGGCCTGGCAGATTTTCATCGCGTCTATTTCGCATCCGCCCGCCGGCGCTGCCGAAGCGGCCGCGCCGCCCGACGATGCGGGCTGTGCCTGATTGCTCGCGCAACCGGACGAGAGCGCAACGAGCACCATCACTGCGAGAATCGATGATCGCATCATGGAGCCCTCCCTTTTTCGCGGAGACGACGGCGCGCGCGCTTCGCCCGGGCGCTGCATCCGGTATCGGCGCCATGCGGCGCTCAACCGGATGCCCGGTGCTGACGCCTCCAACTATATTTTCTAGGCCTTCTTAGGACTGCCGCACAAGCGATCGGCCCCCGGACGGGGTCCTGACCGAAGCCGGACGGGTCGGCGGGCGCTTGCACGTTCGCGCGCGGTCTAATACTT
>DASPOF010000097.1:0-25786 GCA_035626155.1 Binataceae bacterium (SeqCode) | reverse complement strand
TCGGCGTTACGGTCCGCGCCGCCGGCCGCCGGGGCGCCATCGGGCACGGCCATACCGGCGCCGAGGCTGGCCGGCTTGCGCTCAAGCCCTCGAAGCTCGCCGCGGGGCTCCAGGGCGGACTTGCCGAGGCGTGGGAGCGCGCACGCTTCAGTGCGCGCGAGAAGGCGGCGCTGCTCGGCGAGCTTGGCTCGTCGGCGCCCGGCCTCGCGACGGGAGACGTGCCGCCCGCGCCCGCGATCCGCGATGAAGCGCCGGCAGCGTTCCGGCGCGACCCGCGCGCCGTCGATACCGACGAACTCAAACGGCTCGCCCTCGATGCGTCCCGGGCCGCCGCGGCAGTGGGGCATGAGATCGCGTTCAACGTCGCGGCGGCGATGACCGAGCTGCGCCACGAGTTGTTCATCAACACGACCGGCAGCCTGATTTCGCAGGCGTTCGCGTTCTCGCAGGGCGATTGTTACGTCGTCGCGCAAAGCGGCGACGGCCACCAGGAGAGTTACGACACGATCGGCCAGCAGCGCGGCCTGGAGTGCATCGCGGAGGGATGGCGCGGCGAGTTGATGCCGAATCCCGACTTGCCGGCCTTCTGCGTCGAGCTTGCGCGCGAGGCCCGCGAGCTTGCGGCCGCGCCCGTGCTCAAGCCGCCCGCTGGCGAGGTGGTGGTCGTGACGGACCCGCATTTCAACGCGCTGGTCGCGCACGAAATCGTCGGTCATCCGAGCGAGGCCGATCGCGCGCTCAAGATGGAGGCCGCGTATGCGGGCCGCAGTTGGTTCCTGCGCTCGCTCAGCGACAACGAGCTGGGACGCACGGTCGGCTCGCCGCTTCTGTCCGCGTGCTCCGACCCGAGCCTCGATGGATACGGCCACTATCGCTACGATCACGAAGGCACGCCGGGGATCAGGGTGATGCATCTGGACCGGGGCGTGTTTGCGGGCTTCCTCAATTCGCGCGCGACGGCTGCCGCGCTCGGCGCCGCACCCAACGGATCGGCCCGCGCGAGCGAGGCGCCCCACGTCCCGCTCATCCGGATGTCCAACACCTTTTTCCTGCCGGGCGAGACACCACCCGAGCGAATCATCGCGGAAGTTGAGTACGGCTACTACGTGGTCGGCCACCAGATCCCGTCGATCGCCGAGTCGCGCGAGAATTTCCGGATCTCGGCCCGCCGCATCTACGAAATCGATCATGGCCGGCTCGGCCGGCTGTTCCGCTCGGGCAGCGTGATCGCCGACTCGAAGCGGTTCTTCATGAACGTTGATGCGGTCGGGGACGACCTGCGGCTGATCGCGATTCCCAACTGCGGCAAGGGGCAGCCGATGCAGGTGAAGCGGATGTCCAACGGCGGTCCGACGCTGCGCTCGCGCGCGCGGCTGGCAGGCAGGCAATGATCGCACTTGCGGAACTCAAATCGTTTGCGCGCGCGGCGGCGGGGCTGGTTGCGCGCGAGCGCGACGTGGCGCAGTTCGAGATTTACTGCGCGAGCGCGGACCATCGCGTCGCGCGCCTCAATTACACCAGCGACATCCCTAGCCGCGGCGTCGAGGAGATGAAGTCGCTCCACACCGACGGCTTCCAGGTGCGCCTGGCGATGCGCCGCGATCCGCACGAGACCGGCAGCGCCTTCGAGGCGAGCGACTTAAGCCTCGATGCGGTCCGGGCCGCGCTTGAGCGCGCGCGCCGATCGGCGGTGGTCGATCCTCATTTTCCCGGCTTCGCCTCATCGCCGGGCAAACTCAGCGCAGGCCCCGCCGGCGCAAGCGATCTCGCCCGCGCCGGCGACGGCGCGCTCGCCGCGTGCGCATGGCAGGCCGTGTCCGGCGCGATGCGCGTGTTCCACTCGCTTGAGGCTGCCGCCCCGGCGCACCCGGGACTGGTAATCGGCGGCGACGTCTCGATCATCCGCGACCGCATCGCGGTGGCCAATTCCAACTTTGCCGCCGTCCGCGCCGACGAGGGTGCGCACTTCAGTTCCTCGGTCACGGCGCTGGTCGAATCGCTCGATGCGAAGGGGACCGCGAGCGCGCTGGGCAATTCGATCGCCGCGATGCGCGCCGGCTGCGCGTCGCTCGGGCGCGATGCGGTGCGACGGGCGCTTCAGTTGAGGCACGGCGTTCGGCCGCCGTCGGGCGCGTATCGCGTGGTGCTCGGCCCGCAGCCGGTTGCGGAGATTCTCAATTACATGGTGCTGGGATCGCTCACGACCGGAGCGTTCTTCGCCGCGAGTTCGGCGTACCAGGGCCATTTCGGCGATCGCGTGATGGATGCGAGGCTCGCCCTCGCCGACGACCCGGCGTTCAAAAGCGGCGCCGTGCGCCGGCGAATCACCTGCGAGGGATTGCCGGCGAAGAAGGTCGATCTGATCCGCGACGGGAAGCTCGTCGGCCTGTTTTCGAACTTCTACGATTCGCACCGGCTGCGAACCGACGAGGATCGCCGCGAAAAGCTGGGTCCGCTCGGCGACGGCGCGGATTTTCCGCCGCTTAACGGGTATCGCCTCGGCGAGGGCGCGGGACGGCGCTTCGATGCGCACCCCGGCTCGGCGGGGACGAACGTCATAATGCGCGCGCGCGGCGGGGTAGGGGACCGTGAGTTGCTGCGCGCGGCCGGCGACGGAATCTACATCGGGCGCGTGTGGTACACCTACCCGATCAACGGCCAGCGCGCCGGTGATTTCACCTGCACGGTCAGCGGCGATTCCCACATGATTCGAAACGGTGAGCTGGCCGAGCCGCTTGCGCCCAACAGCCTTCGCATCAACGCGAATATCGCGCAGGTGTTCGGCAGCCCGCTCGCGATCGCGAGGCGGTCGTCGCCCGCGATCGTGTGGGGGTCATCCGAGGCGTACTACGTTCCGGCGATTGCGGTTGGCGGAATCGAACTCGCGGAAGTCGGCGCTCCGGGCTAGCCGCCTGTGTTGCGCCGCGCGCGCCGAGACGAAACCCGGACGCGCGTTACTGAATCCGTTTGTCGTCCTTGTAGGTTTCTTCCCAGTTGCGGAATCCCTGCGGATCCCAGCGCTTCCACGTGCCCTCGCGCTTGCCGTCGCGATAGGTCCCCATCGCAGAGATTTTTCCGTTCGTGTACCAGCCCGTATGCTCTCCATCCAGCAGGCCGTTGCGATAGTGGTCGATCGATTGTTTCATCCCGTTTTCGTACCAGAGGGTCCATTCACCGTCCTGCTTGCCGTCGCGGTAGTTGCCCTGCATCATCTTCGAGCCGTCGCCGCGATAGAGGATGAACGGTCCCTCCTTGACCGGCTTGCCATCCGCATCGACGACGACCTTTCCATCCGCGACTTTCGCGCACGAGATTTCCTGGCCCTCCGGTGGCGGCTCTCCGAGCGCCCTGGTTCCGGGCGGGCAGGTCGGGACCGCCTCGGTGGCCGGCTTGCAGGCGAGAAAAATCGCAGCCGGAAGAACCAGAAGTAACGGTTTAAGTTTCATCGTGGCGAACGAAAGGGCGGCCACCCCGGGCCGCCCTTGCCAAGCCGAGAATGTCCTTATCCGCCGTCAGCCGTTGGATCCCGTTGAGCCCAGCAGATTCCCGCCCAGTGTCGCGTTGCCGACCGAGATGTCGCCGAGCACGTTGACCAGCGCCGGCTTGCCCGACTTGAAGGCGCGCTCGAGCGCCGGGACGATCTGGTCGGCCGTCTCGACGTATTCGCCGTGGCAACCCATCTCGGCAAAGATCTTGTCGTAGCGGATATCCTTCAACATGTTGAACGGGTCGGTGCGGCCCTTGAGTCCCGGCATCTGGTCGAAAGCCGGACCCCATGAACTGTTGTTCCATAGCACCGTGATGACCGGGAGGTTGTAGCGCGCGGCGGTCTCCATATCAAAACCGCCGATGCCGAGTCCGCCATCGCCGCTGATGACGACCACCTGCTTTCCGGGCCGCGCGAGCTGCGCGCCCACTCCCATCCCGACTCCATGTCCGACCGGGGCGAGCGGGCCCGCATCGACGACCTGCCCCATGAAGCGGCAGGTGAACGCCCGGCTCATCCAGCCCGAGAGCGTGAAGCTGTCGATGATCGTGGTTGCGCTCTTGTCGAGCACCTTGATGAGGTCATCGCACAGCCGCGCCGGATGAATCGGACGGCTGTTCACCACTTTCTGATTCTGTTCGCGGATGGCGGCGTCGAAGCGCTCGCGCGTCGCCTGCACTTCCTTCACCCAGGCCGAAGTGCGGTTCTTCGAGAAGTTAAGCTCGAGCTCCTTGATCCGGTTGATCATCTGGCGCAGCACGAGCTTGGGATCGCCGACTATCGGCACGTCCGCATTGACCTGCCATCCGATGCGCGTGGGAGTTTGATCCACCTGGATGTACTTCGCCTTGTCGCTCCAGGTGGGCGGCTGACCGAAGTGCTCGCCGCTCCAGAAACGGAAGCCCACTGCGAGGACCGCGTCGGCGTTCCCGGTGAAGGGCTTCTTGAACGGGCCGCGGATCGCGAGCGGATGCTCCTCGCTGACCGCACCCTGTCCGGCGCGCCGGGCGTAAATCGGAATCGAGGTCAGCTCGACGAACTCCTTCAATTCGGGGCCGGCCTGCGACCAGAACAGCCCGTCGCCGCCCGCGATGACCGGGCGCTCGGCCGCGTGCAGGATCTCGATCGCGCGATCGATTTTCGCCGGGTCGCCCTCGGATCGCAGGTCATCGACCGTGAAGCCGCGCGCGCCTTTGCGCTGGCGCTCGTCATTATCGTAGGTCTGCAGGATGTTCTGAGGAATCTCGAACAGCGCGACCCCCTGCGGCGGCGCGATCGCCTCGCGGAAGGCCGAGCGCAAGTCGAACTGAATCGTGCGCCAGTCGGTCACGCGCTTGGTGAATTTCGAGAAGCTCTTCACCACCTCGGACCCGTATGCTTCCTGGAACGAGCCGAGGTGATCTTCGGTGTTCGGATGCTGGCCGGAGATGCAGACTACGGCGCTGCCGGTGAGCCCGGCGACGCACAGGCCGGTCACCGCATTGGTCAGGCCGCAGCCGGCCGTGACCATGCACAATCCCACCTCGCCTGAGGTGCGCGCATACGCATCGGCGGCGTAAGCGGCCGCCTGCTCGTGGCGCATGTGGATCAACTTGATGTCGTGGTCGCGCAGTTGCCTGAGAATCGGAAACAGGTGCCCGCCGTTGATCGCGAAGCAATACCGCACGTGGTTTTCTTTCATCACCCGCGCGATCAACTCACCGCCGTCAGTGTTCGCCATTATGAGGTCCTCCGTTCGATCCCGTCCCCGTTGCCGCGCCGTGCCCGCGCCGATATCCGCGGCGCGCACGCGCCCGCGCGATGCAAGCCGCGCCTAATTGACGGCAGGGGACTTCATTTAGTCAAATCCTTGCACATTTTGCGCGCGCGCGAAAAGCGCCCCGGCATTGGATGCGCGAGATTACACCCCGGGCGGGGTGTCTCGAACGATAAAAATGCCTGACGGGGTTGATCGTAATCCTCAAGCCTGTCACCTTGAAACAACTCGGCTGAAAACACCCGCCGATAATTGGCACGCGGGTCGAAGGCCAGGGAGCCAGGACCATCGATGAAGCGTCGCCTCGCGACAACCTCAATCTCAATGTTGATTGCCTGGGCATGTGCCGCGTCGCCAGCTCATGCCTTCGACCTGATGAACCCGAGCTCATGGCCGCTGATACCGGTCCCGGAAGTCGCGACCGACCCCAACGGCGGAACCACGGTTGGAGTGCTCCCGGTATTCCTGTTTACGAACGACAAGGACCAGATTCGCGACATCTTTGCCCCCGACATCAATTGGAATACCACGCTCGGCGCCGGCGGAAATTTCCGCTACCTGTCGTACCCGTCCGAGGACACGCAATGGTACGTCGAGACCGGCGGGCAGGAGAAAATCCAACGGCAGGTCGACCTCGACTATGAGACCGGGCGAACCCATCAGAATTGGTGGTCATTCGAGGGGCGATTCTATTTCGAGCGCGATCCGACCGAGCGCTTTTACGGGCTGGGCAACCATTCAGCTCACGGCAACCAGAGCAACTACACGCAGCAGCAGCTTTACGGGCGGGCGCTGCTCGGGCTGAATCTGACGCCGAACTGGCAAGTGTCGCTGATGGAACGGCCGCGATGGGTGCGAATCCAGGAGGGCGGTTTCACAAACGTTCCTTCCATATTCTCGTTGTTCCCCCACCAGAAGGGAATCAACGGCGGGAGCGAGGTCCTCAACCAGGCGATGGTTTCGTACGACAGCCGCGATTCGCTCGAGCTCCCGCGCACCGGCGGGCTCTACCGCCTTTATGGTGGGATCGCAGACCGCCGGTTCCTCAGCTCCGTGTCGTACACAAGATTCGGTGGAGAACTCCGCCAGTACTACTCGCTCAATAGCTGGATGACGTTCGCGGGCCATCTCTTCATGGAATACGAGCCGGCCGACGGCGAAATTCCGTTCTGGTCCGCGGCGCGTCTGGGCGGCGAGGCAAGCATACTGACCGACCAGGAGACCCTGCGCGGCTTCGGCGCCGACCGGTTTATCGACAACAACGAGACGGTCCTGAACGCAGAGCTGCGCATGCGCGTGTGGCAGGCCAATCTATTCAGCACGCACGGGATCTTGGAGCTTGCGCCATTCTTCGACATCGGCCGCGTCGGACATACGATGGGCTACAACCCTCTAAGCCAGATGCATCCGGTGGGCGGAGTGGGGTTTCGCGGCATTGCGGAGCCGTTCGTGGTCGGCTACCTCGACATCGGTATCGGCGGCGAGGGTGTCGCGATCTTTACCGGGATCAACTACCCCTTCTAGATTTCCTCGCGCTCCACGCGCCGCCAGCCGTCCTATGGTGCGACGCCAATTGCCGCGAAGACGCGATGCAGCACCGCCATCGGGTCTTGCGGATATCTTTCGGCGAGCATCCGCTTGAGTTCATCGTCGAACCGGGCGACGGCCGCGGGCGCCAGGCTCGCGCCGACTCCGGCGCTCGCGCGAATCCGGCCGCGCCACGCCTCGTGCGTGTACTGCGCGTCCACGTCGAATGAGAACGTCTCGATGTTCCTGAAGCCTGCCATCGCCATGTCGCGCGGCCAGAGCGGATGGATCCCGAGGCCGCCGCCGAGCTTCCACTTCGGATTGTGCTTCTCGATCAGTTTTTCGGTCGCATCGGCCATGTTGCCCTCGAGCGGAATCCAGTCGAAGTTCGCGATCACCAGCCGCCCGCCGGGGCGCAGGACTCGCCGCGCCTCGGCCGCCGCGCGGCGGCCATCGAACCAATGCCAGCACTGTCCTGCGGCCACCAGGTCGAAGCTTGCGGCGGGCATGCCGGTCTCCTCGGCAGCCGCTTGCACGTAGCGGACCACGAGGCCCGCATCGCGGTCGAGCCGCGCGGCTTCGGCCATCAACGCCTCCGAACGGTCGAGTCCGACGACGTCGCATCCGCGCAGCGCAATCCCGCGCGCTATGGTGCCGGTGCCCGTGCCGAGATCGAGCGCTCGCAGACCGGGTCTTATGACGCCCATTGCGGTCAGCCGCTCGAAGAACGAATCGGGGAAGCCCGCGCGGTGGCGCGCGTAGTCGGCCGCGGTCTTGCCGAAATCGACGTCCTTGACGATTGCTTTCGACGCTGTCGGCAGATCGGGCCGGGAGCCTGCCGTGGAATCGGCGCGATCGGGCATGGGGCTGTTCTCCTTCTGACATTGACTGTATATATGTTGTCACGACTTGATGCATCCTGAACGGAAGCGGCTCCCTTGGAGGGGGGATTCGCGGCGGAGCCAGTCTCCAGTGGCCAAAAGCAATCTCGATCGCACTCGGATGCTTACTGCCGCCGAGGCCGCCGGCCAGCTCGGCGTCAAGCTCGGCACGCTCTACGCCTACGTGAGCCGCGGATGGCTCAGGAGCTATCGCCGGCGGATCGGCCGCAAGGCGCTCTACCGTCGTGCGGACATCGAGGCGCTGCGCGGGCTGGTCACTCCCGAGCGCGGCAGGCGCGGGCGAAGCCTCCCGCACGCATCGTCGTGGGTGACCGTCGCGCAGCCCAAGACCTCAGAGGCGGGGGCGCCCGGCGTGATTGTCGCCGAGTCGGCGGTGAGCAGGGTCGTCGAGGGCCGGCTCGCATACCGCGGCTATCCGATCGAGGAACTGGTCGAGCGCGCATCGTTCGAAGAAGTCTGCCTGCTGCTGTGGAACGGATCGCGGCCGCCGGCGGATGAAGCCGCCGCGCTGCGCGCTGAGATCGCCGGTGTGCGGATTGCCCCGCCGGTCACGGCTGCACTCGGCGCGGTCGGCTACGATGCGCCGCCTCTGCTCCGCCTCCAGGCGCTGATGCCGGCGCTCGCGGCGTGGGACCGCCTGCAGGCGCCGCGCTCGCGTATCGACCGCGCCAAGCTTATCGTGAGCCATCTCCCGCTCGCGCTCGCGCGCGATCCCGCATCGGACGCGGAAAGCGCCGGCGGCACCGCGGCGCGGCTGCTGCGCTCGGTCGTGGGAACGACGCCGGCCCACTGGGAAATCGAATCGCTCGACCGGGTGCTCGTCGCCTGCGCCGAGCACGAACTGAACGCATCGACGTTCGCCGCGCGCGTGGTCGCGAGCACGGGGGCCGATCTTTTTGCCTCGGTGCTGGCCGCTCTGTGCTCGCTCTCGGGGCCGATCCACGGCGGCGCGTGCGACCGAATCGAGGAGATGTTCGCGCGCCTGGGCGCGGGCGCCAGGGTTGCCGATACGCTCGATGCATTCGGCCGCGAATCGCAGCTCCCGCCCGGCTTCGGACATGCGATCTATGCGGATGGCGACCCGCGGGCCGCGCTGCTGCGCAAGCATGCCGTCACGATCGCGCGGCGCAAGGGCGGCAAGCTTTTTGACATCGCATTGCGGGTCGAAGAGGAGGTCTGGAAGCGCGAACGCCTGAGGCCGAATCTCGATTTCGAGCTGACGGTCTCGACGCGGATGCTCGGCTTTACGCGAGGGCTTCCGGCGGCGATTTTTGCGGTGGGCCGCGCCGCCGGATGGATCGCGCATAGCCTCGAACAATACGCGGACAACCGGCTGATACGCCCCCGCATGCGCTATCGCGGCGTTCCGCTCCGCCACTGGGAATAGGCGGAAAATTCCGCGGGCTGCCCCTCGATTCAAATCCCTTCTTTCATCCCGAAGACCGAACCGCGCGTTTGCCCGATTGCAGCCTGCCGCGTGCTTTGACGGACGGCGGCGCGAAGTCGTATTGATCGGCCGGGAGCGGCGCGCGCGATGAAGTCACCGGCTGCGCGGCCTGCGCGAAACCTTTTGAATTGAGGGCTGCGTCATGGATTTCGAGTACACACCCGATCAGGAGGAGTTCCGCCGCGAAGTCCGCGGCTGGCTCGACGCGAATCTGCCCGAGGACCTCAAGATCGACGACGCGGCCGACGAGCGCGTCGCGCCCAATCGCGATGTCTTCGAGCGCCGCCGTGCATTCCAGCGCAAGCTCGGCCGAGCCGGATGGAACGGGCTTTCATGGCCGCGCGAGTACGGCGGCCGCGCCGCGAGCCTAATCGAGCAAATTATCTGGGATGAGGAATACGCGCGCGCGCGAGCGCCCGTCCTGCCCGGCTATTCGGGGCTCGGACTGTGCGGGCCGACGCTCATGCATTGGGGGACCGAGGCGCAGAAAAAGCGGTTCCTGCCGCGCATCCTGAGCGGCGACGACATCTGGTGCCAGGGCTACTCCGAGCCGGGCGCCGGTTCCGATCTCGCCTCGCTTCAGACTCGCGCGCTCGATCGTGGCGACAATTTTCTTCTCAACGGGCAGAAGGTGTGGACCTCGGGCGCACAGTACGCCGATTGGATGTTCCTGCTTGCGCGTACCGATCCCGCCGCGCCCAAGCATCGCGGAATCAGTTACCTGCTCCTCGAGATGAAAAGCCCCGGAGTGGAAGTGCGTCCGCTGGTTCTGATGAACGGGCACGCCCATTTCAACGAGGTGTTCTTCACCGACGTCCAGGTGCCGAAGGAAAACCTGGTCGGTCCGCTCAACGAGGGATGGAAGGTCGCGATGACCACCCTGATGTACGAGCGCAGCGGCGGCGGCGGGGGTGGTCATAAATCGCAGGTGCGGCGGCTCGCCGAACTGGCGCAGACGGTGGAGATCGATGGGCGGCCGGCGTGGGAGCAGGAGTGGGTCCGCCAACGCCTCGCCCAGTTTGCGATGGATTGCGAGGCGGCGAAGTACACCCACCTTCGCACGCTCACCCGCCGCCTCAAGGGGCTTGCACCGGGGCCCGAGGGGTCGATGCTCAAACTTTTCGGTTCCGAGTTGGGAATGGCGATCGCGCGCTTCGCGTCAGAGATGCTCGGGTCGCACGCGCTGCTGGGCGATCCAAGTCCGATCGTGCCTGACGCGCCGCGATGGCTGAATCGGGTGCTCAGCGCGCGCCAATATACGATCGCGGGGGGAACGAGCGAGATTCAGCGCAACATCATCGGCGAACGCACGCTGGGCCTACCCAAGGGCTGAAGAGGCGCCATCAGAGCAGTTCAATAGAAAAAAATTTTGCTGATGGAAAATCATTGAATCTTAACGCATCAGGGGTCTGCTATTTGATGTAGTGTCTGCATATTTGCTTCGCGCTGCACTCTTTATGACTGTGGCATCGCATCAGGCGCCGGGCGGGTCGCTGCGGGCGCGCGCTTGGGGAGCGCGCGAGAGTCGATTTTCGATTGCAATATGGCGCGCAATTCTGCTTAAAGAGGATTCCCGCACCCGAACGGCTCTAACTTCGAAGGGTGCCGGACAGTCGCATAGTGATGTACTCGTTGGCTCCGAAATTTTGTGCGGCGCTGATCGCGCGCCGGTCGTGGATGTATGCGATTGCGATCGCGATGCTTTTCGCAATGCTGGCGCCGTCGCTTGCGAACGCGCAAACCGCGGCCGGAACGATAACCTCGATCACCGGTGACGTTCAGATCATTCGCGGCGGCAACACAATCAAAGCTGCGCAAGGAAACCAGGTGCAGGCCGGCGATCGGCTCAAGACTGGCCCGGGCGCCAATGTCGCGGTGACGCTGGCCGACAAGAGCAGATTCGAACTCGGCGAATCAGCCGAGATGACGATCGACCGGCACACGGTGGATGCAGCGGGATTCGGCACCACTCGGCTCGGCCTGCTTGCGGGCGTGGTGCGATCGTTCGTTGCGAAGACCGTCGGGGCGCGACCCGCCGACTACCAGGTGCATACGCCGAACGCGGTTGGCGCCGCGCGCGGCACGAGGTTCGATACTTCCTACCAGACCAACACGCCTCGAACGGCATTCCCCGGATGCGTGCAGTTCAGCGACTACACCGTGTACGAGGACAGCGTTGATGTGTGGAACGCCGCAAACCCGGGCACTACGGTCCAGGTCAACGCCGGCTATCGATCGACCGTCGCCTGCGCGCTCGTGCCGACGGTGCCGACTCTGGCCGGGGCCGCTGCCGCCGCAACCAATTGGGCGGCCGTGGCCGTGGGCGGTGGCATCCTCGGAGCCGGCGGTGTCGTGGGCGGCCTCGCAGCGTCCGGCAGCTTCAGCGGTGGAACATCCGCGACTCCCAAGCAGTAAGCTACTGCCCTAATCTCAACGAATTTCTCCACCAGCGACGCCGGTAGCGGCGGCGCAAGCCGGCCGCGGCTCTCCCGTCGCGCGAGCTTCGGTCCAGCCGGCCGGCTGACCCAGCGTGCACAAAAGTGGGCGCGAACATTTGCGGTGCCCGGCTAATATTGCTAATGTCCGCCGCTCCGGCCCGATTTGCTTTTGGGGGAAGAGAAGGGGGCGCCGATTTTGCGGTGCCAGGGCCGAAACAAAACCAGAATTTTTATTGCGGAGGGGACATGAACGCGCCACGAATTCCAAGGCTCGTCCTGCTCGTGCTTGGAATCGCGATTGCGATTCCGACTGCGGCCGCACGTGCGGATGATTCCTCGGACCCAAAGACTCTTCGCGCGATCTCGCGGGAGCTCAAGCGGCTCGAACAGGATCGGTCGCACGACCGCGATGAGATTCAGCGCCTCGAGAAGCGGGTCGAGCAGCTCGAAACCGAGAACACTCAGCTCAAGGCATCGAGCACCGAGGTAAAGACCGAGACGACCCAGACTGCGCAGGCCGTCAAGCAGATCCAGACCCAGCAGGCTCAGGCACAGGCGTCTTCGCAGGATTTCTCCGGTTCCTTCGACCGCTACCTGGGATCGCACTCGTTCACCGTGACCGGCGCGGCGGGGGTCGAATTCATCTACGATCAGCAGCCGCACGGAATCGACGGCATCCCGCGCGGATCGCAAAACACGTTCCTCGCGGATTGGGAGCCGATGATCCTGTACCGTCCGACTGATTGGATCCTGTTCGAGGGCGTCGGCAGCTTTAGCTTCGGCCAAAATGGCACGGGAGCGGACCTATCGACGGCCAACTTCCAGCTCTTTCTGAATGATTATCTGACCGTGGTCGGCGGCCTGTTCGACCAGCCATTCGGTGACTGGTACGAAAATCAGAGTCCGATGTGGGTCAACCGGTTCATCACTGCGCCGCTTCCGTTCGCAGTTGAGCCGGTCGTGCCGCCGGCAGAAGTCGGAGTCCAGCTCCGAGGCGGTTTGCAATGGGGCGCTGAAGGCCAGGACGTCGACTACACGATGTGGACCGGAACCGGGCCAAGCTTCAGCGAGCCGATTCCGGGCGCGGTCGTAAGCTCACCGACGCCGATCAGAAGCGCGCAGACCAACGGCAAGGCGTTCGGCGGACGCCTGCGTTTCTACCCGATTCCGGTTGACTCGGATTGGGGGCGGCTCGAACTGGGCGCGTCGACCTACAACGGCAAGTGGATGGGCGGCAACTGGTTCACCTCGTGGGGCGTGGACTTCAACTACCTGATGGGCAATCTGCAGACGCGCGGCGAGTTCCTACGCTCGTACCGCTCGATGCCCGCGCCGTACGCCCAGGACAATCGTGAGGGCTGGTACCTCCAAGTCGGCTATTTCCTCAATGGAGTCGGCCATGAATTCCTGCCCGATATAGTGCAGAAGGTCACCGACAAGACCGAACTGCTCGTGCGCTACTCAGGCGTGAATCAGCATTTCGTGGACATCAACGATATCACCAGCGCCGCGTCGGTCGGCTCCAGCGGCATCAACGTAGGACTGCTGCCCGATTTCGGTGTGAGCGGATCGCCGTCCCTCTACGCGCCACATGCGCGCGAAGTAGCCCTCGGCGTCGACTACTGGATCACGCCATCGATAGTCTGGCAGAACGAGCTCGATCTCGAATTGCCGCGAGCAGGGGGCGTGTTTACTGGTGCTCAACAAGGGCCCAGCTCTTTGACCCAGACCGTCGGTGGCATGCCAGTCGGCTCGACTCCGAATGATCGTGCATTCCTGACCCAGTTCACGATCGGATTCTGAGGAGGGGGAACAATGAAAACCTTGATAATTGCAGTTCTGCTCTCCGTGTTTGTTGCTGGACCGATCGCAAAAGCGGCGGCGTGGGCCCAGGAAAGTGCCACCGCAGCCGCTCAGGCGGAACACCGACGGCTGTTCCGCAAGGGCGCGAAGCTCTGGCCGCTCTATTGCAACACGTGTCACAATGCGCGGCCGGGTTCCGAGAAGGCTCCGTATGAATGGGACCAGATCATCATGCACATGCGCACGCTTGGGAACCTGCCGGCGGACGATACCCGCGCGCTCGTGGAGTACCTGAAGAGCCGTTGATCGCAGCGCGGGCGGAAACTCGAGGAGGATGGAGTGAACAAACTCGCAGCAATAGTCGGGATCGTTGTAATGTTGGCGTCATCGAGCGGCGGCGCATTGGCCGCGGACCTCGCGGCCGCCAAGCAGAACTACAAGACATTCTGCACCAAGTGCCACGGCCCGGAAGGGAAGGGCGATGGCACCGCGGCGGCTACGCTGAAGACCAAGCCGCGTGATTTCACCGATTGCGCGCGCATGGCAAAGGAGACCGACGACGTCCTGTTCAAGGTGATCAAGAACGGCGGCCCGGCGGCTGGTTTCAGCGCCGACATGCAGGCGTGGAGCAGCGGATTCGAAGATGACGAAATTCGTGACCTGATCGCCTACGTCAGGACGTTCTGCAAGAAGTAGCCGGCGGGCGTTCGAGCGAGCGGGTTGGGCAAATGAGCGGCTTGGGTAAGATCGATGCGAAACCGCGCGACCTGTGGTGGTTTCGCAAGAACGTGCCGTGTCTCGATGCGTGTCCGGTCAAGACCGACGCCGGCCGGTACGTGCAGCTCATCGCCGAGGGCCGATTCGCCGAGGCCTATCGCGTAGCGCGTTCTCCCAATCCGATCGCGTCGATCTGCGGCCATACCTGCGGCGCTCCGTGCGAGGACGCCTGCCGGCGCGGCAAGATCGATGCGCCCGTGGCGATTCGCGCGCTCAAGCGATTCGTGACCGATCAGTTCGGCGCCGAGTCGCTCTCCGCGACCAGCCTGCGCGAGATTCTTTCCGGCCCGATGGGCGGTGGGAGCATCACGCCGGGGCACGCCGAGAGCCTTCGCGCCACCGCGCCCAAGGGTGCGCCCCGGGTCGCGGTCGTCGGCGCGGGGCCTGCCGGGCTCGCCTGCGCACACGACCTTGCGATGATGGGTTACTCGGTGACGGTCTTCGAGGCGATGCCACATCCGGGCGGGATGCTCCGCTACGGAATCCCCGCCTACCGGCTTCCCCGCGGAGTAATCGATTACCAGGTCGCCGAGATCGAATCGCTCGGCGTCGAATTTCGCTACTCGACCCCGCTCGGCCCGGATTTCGGCGTGCGCCATCTCAGGGCCCAGGGCTACGGTGCGATTTTCCTCGCGGTCGGCGCCACGCGCGGGCGCGCGGTCCCGATCGAAGGCTCCGACGCCGACGGCGTGATCAAGGCGATCGACTACCTGCTCAACATCAATCGCGGCTATCGCGTGAAGCTCGGCGCACGCGTGGTCGTGATCGGGGGCGGGCTGGTCGCGATCGATGCGGCGCGCACCGCAGTGCGCGCGCTGGTCCCGGGACTCGCGCTCGCCGCAGAGGAGGAACAGACCGTCGAGTCGGGCACGATGAGGGTCGCGTTGGATGCCGCACGCGAGGCCGTCCGGCGCGGCGCGCTCGAAGTGCTGGTCGCCAGCCTCGAGAGCGAGGCCGAGATGCCGGCGATGAAGTCGGCGCAAGGGCGCGAGGAGTTCGAAATCTCGCGCGATGAGGGGGTCACGTTTCTGCCCGGATGGGGACCCAAGCGGGTCATCGTTCGAAACGGAACCGCCGCAGGAATCGAACTGGTGAAGTGCACGCGCGTTTTTGACGATGCGGGCCGTTTCCGTCCCGAGTTCGACGAAAACCAGCGGCGCACGATCGATGCCGACAACATAATTCTCGCAATCGGACAGGCGCCCGACCTCTCCTTCCTCAGTCCGGAGGATGGAGTTGCGACCACTCCGGCCGGCACGCTCAAGGTCGATCCGGTGACGCTCGCCACCGACTCGCCGGGCGTCTTCGCCGGCGGCGACTCGGCGTTCCCGCCCTCGCTGCTGATCACGACGGCGCAGCACGGCAAGCTCGCCGCGCGCTCGATCGACGCCTATCTGAGCGGCCGTACGGTTGGGCCGGCGCGGATGCGCGTGACGGTCGAGCAGATGCCGACCGACACGTACGAGATGGCGCCGCGCTACGAGCAGTTCAAGCGGGAGATTCCGATCGAGCCGCTCTCGCGCCGCACCGGGATCACCGAAGTCGAGACCACGTACCCGCCCGATGAGGCGCGCGAGCAGGCGACGCGCTGCCTCTACTGCCACATTCATCCGATCTACAACGCATCGCGATGCATCCTGTGCAATCGATGCGTGGACATATGTCCCGAGCATTGCCTCAGCTTCCTTCCGGTCGATCGCCTCGCCGATCCCGGGGCGGTGGCGAGCGCGATGCCGCCGGGAGTCGCAAGCGCGTTCCTTTACGAAGAGGCGAAGTGCATCCGGTGCGGTCTGTGCGCGATTCGCTGCCCGACCGCGGCGATCACGATGGAGCGGTTCCAGTTCGAGGAGTCATTCGAGCGATGAATCCGGATCGGCGAAGAATTCTCCGCCTGGTCGGCAAGGGCTCGGTGCTTGCCGCTTTCCTGGCGCAGATCGGCGCGGCGGGCCGCGCGTTTTTTCCCAACGTGCTCTACGAGCCGCCGTCGCGCTTCAAGCTCAAGCGGCCCGACGATTACCCGGAGGGCTACAACTTCGATGCGGCGCACCGCCTGTTCGTGATCCGCGACGCGGTCGGTTTCTACGTGATCTCCGCCATCTGCACGCATCTCGGATGCACCGTGCAGTGGAAGGGGACCGAGTTCGATTGTCCTTGTCACGGCAGCCGGTTCAATCCCGATGGCGCGGTGATCGGGGGGCCGGCGCCCGCGCCGCTCAAATGGTTTTCCACCACGGAATCGCCCGACGGTTACCTCCAGGTCGATACGGCCACGACCGTCGCGCGCGGTTTCCGCTTCGTCCCTTCGGGGAGAAAGGCCTGACCAGTGCGCGAACGGCTCTGGAAGCTCTGGCGGCAGATTCTGTGGACCTGGTCGCCCGACAGCGAGCGAGAGTCCTCCGAGGCTATCGTCCGCAATTTCTGGCTCCACTGGTTCCCGGCCAAGGTCGCCCGGGCGAGCATGGATTTCCCCTACTCGTTCTGGCTCGGGACGGCATCCGCGGTCCTGTTCCTGATCCTGACCGTGACGGGCGTGATGCTGATGTTCTTCTATGTGCCCTCGACGGAGCGGGCCTACGGTTCCATCAAGGATCTGGAATTCGCGGTCAGCTTTGGCCGTGTCCTTAGAAATCAGCATCGATGGGCGGCCGAGGGGATGGTCGCCGTCGTGTTCATCCACATGGCGCGGGTGTTCTTCACCGCGGCGTATCGCGGATCGCGCTCATTCAACTGGCTGGTCGGCGTGGTCCTGCTGCTGTCCACGCTTCTGCTGTCGTTTACGGGCTACCTGCTGCCATGGGACCAGCTCGCCTTCTGGGCGATCACGGTTGGGACCGGAATCGCGCGGCAGGCGCCGGTGCTCGGCGAGTTGATCCATTTCCTGCTGCTCGGCGGACATGAGATCGGCCAGCAGACGCTGCTGCGATTTTACGTCCTGCACGTATTTTTCCTGCCGCTGATTGCGTGGGTGCTGATCGCGTACCACATGTGGAGAATCCGCCGGGATGGCGGCCTGGCGGCGATCGAGCCGATACGCGCTGCGCGCCGGCTTGCGCCGCGCGAGATGCCGGCGGCGAAGAGTTATTCGTTATTCGGGCTCACGCCCGGAACTTCGGTCGCGGTGATGAGCTCGGTCGATCTCGAGGAGCGCGACCAGGTGCTCGCATCGCCGAACCTCACCCGGCGCATCGCGCTGGTCTTCCTGGTCGTGTTCAACATCACGCTGCTGGCGTCCTTGGTCTTCAACGCGCCACTGGAGGGCGCGGCCAATCGGGCGATCACTCCCAATCCCGCCAAGGCGCCGTGGTATTTCGTCTGGCTCCAGGAGCTGGTCGCATCCACCACGGTCCATCTTGGTTCTTTTACGATCAGCGGAGCGCTGCTCGGCGGAATGCTAGTTCCCGGAGTTCTGCTCGCGGTTCTGGCGGTCTGGCCGTTCCTCGACCGCTCGCCGAGCACGTCCGAAGGAGTGTGGTTTGCGCCCTCGCGCCGCCGCCAGAATCTCATCTTCGCCGTGCTGACCGCCGCGATCGTCACGTTGATCATTGTGGGCGTTTACCTGCGCGGTCCCTACTGGCGACTCTACTTTCCGTGGTCGGGCGGCTGGCCGGCCATGCCGACACTGTTTTAGGCGAGGCTGGCTCAGATGGCTCGCGACGAACAATCTTACGAGGCGAAGGACTTCGGCTGGCTGGTGGCCATGTCGCTGTTCTTCTTCGTGCTGGTGGCGATCGCGCTCTGGAACGAGTTCCGTCCCGAGTGGCGCCGATACCAGAACGAATTCCCCGCGCTGCTGAGCCATTACGGACGGGGTGAAGACGCGCGCAAGTTCGAGCCGGGAATCCATCAGATCTGGAACGCGGACATCGGCGTGGTCGACCGATGCATCACATGCCATCTCGGCTACGAATGGGCCTCAGTGCTGCCAGCCAATCTGGCCCAGCCGTTCGCGCCCCATCCGCAGAATCAATGGGTCGCGATGCATCCATTCGAGAAGTTCGGCTGCACGCCCTGTCATGGCGGACAGGGCTGGGCGACATCCGAGGCCGATGCGCATTCCGGCGGCGCCGGATGGACCGATCCGATGCTCACGCCCGAAGTGGCGAAGAAGTATGGGCTGACCGCGAACGACATGATGCAGATGCGGTGCAACTTCTGCCATCGCCACGATGCCGCAACGCCGGGCATGGATAAGATCAATCGCGGCAAGAAGCTCATCAAGCACTACAAGTGCCTGGTCTGCCATCAGGTCGAGGGAGAGGGCGGAAACAAGGCGCCCGAGCTCACCTTCGAGGGCGACAAGAATCCCGAACTGTTCGATTTCTCGCACGTGACCGGCCCCGAGACCGTGTTCAACTGGAACATGCAGCATCTGGTCGAGGCCGGCAAAGTCTCGCCGGGAACCCTGATGCCCGACTTCGACATGCCGGAGGACGACGCGCGGGCGCTCACGCTGCTGGTTTTCAGTTGGAAGCGGGTCTCCTATCCGCCCGAGTACGTCCCGTCTCCCGAAGCCGCGGCGGCGGCGATGGCGGCGCAGGCGGCGGCTGCGAGTCCCGCCGCAACGCCATCTGCTGCTCCGTCCCCGGCGCACTGAGCGGGGAAAGGGGAAAGACAGCAGGCACCCCCACCTTATTCCTCCCCCATATCAAAAAATGGGGGAGGAATTTTAGGAGTTATCCCCAAATCAAGAATGGGCTAGGAAATTTAGGAGTTATCCTCTTCGCGGAGAATGGGGGAGGAATTCAGAATCCCTCCCACACTTTTTGATGTGGGGGAGGGCAGAGCGGCGCGGATGCTGCCGGTTTTTTCCGCAGCATCCGTGACGCGCGGGTGGGGGTGCAGACATCCACCCGCGGCCGCCTGGCGCGCCGACGGAGAAGCAGTGGGCGCCGCGTCAGCTCTGCGCCTTCCTTCGCAAAAGATTGCGGAAGAAGGGACACGCCAGGACCGTGGGTCTTTTATTTCTTCCCTTCCCCCGCAATCAGTTGCGGAGCAAGGATTGGAAGGGGGTCCTAAGGTGGCCCGCGCGGCGAGCGCCTAGCGGGCGAGCTTCTTTTTCAGAATCTGATTGATCACCGCCGGGTTGGCTTTGCCGCCCATCGATTTCATCACCTGGCCGACGAAGAACCCGAAGAGCTTGTCGCGGCCGGCGCGATACTCGGCGATTTTCTCGGGCTCCGCCGCGATGAGCGCATCGCAGGCCGCCGCAATCGCGCCCTCATCCGAGACCTGCGCAAGCCCGAGTTCGGCGACCGTCGCTTCCGCGCCTTTGCCCGACTTGCACATCGCGGCGAACGCGGACTTGGCCGCATTGAGGCTGATCTTCTGCTCCTCGACCATCCGCAACAGCGCGCCGGTCTCGGTCGGCTTCGGCACGGCCTCGGCGATCGGCTTGGTCGATTCGTTCACGACGCGCAGGACCTCGGTCATCACCCAATTCGCGGCGGTCTTGCGGTTCTTGAGGCCGGGCAGCATCTTGTCGAAGTAATCCGCGATGTCGTGCTCGGCGATGATCACCGCTGCGTCGTAATCGCTCAGGCCATAATCGTGGACGTAGCGCGCGCGCCGCTCTGATGGCAGCTCCGGCATCGACCGGCGGATCGCATCGACCATTGCTGCGGGCACCACGAGCGGCGGCAGGTCAGGCTCGGGGAAATAGCGGTAGTCGTTGGCGAATTCCTTCGAGCGCATCGGACGAGTCTCCTCGCGCACCGGGTCCCACAGATGGGTCTCCTGCGCGAGCTTGCCGCCCGACTCCAGCACTTCGATTTGGCGGCGCACCTCGTAGTCGATCGCTTTTTCGACGAAGCGAAACGAGTTCAAGTTTTTGATCTCGCTTTTGACGCCGAGCTTCTCGGTGCCGCGCTTGCGCACGGACACGTTGACGTCGCATCGAAAGCCGCCTTCCTCCATGCGCACGTCCGATGCCTCGATATACTTCAGGATCGCGCGCAGCTCGCGCAGATACGCGCCCGCCTCCTCGGCCGAGCGCATATCGGGCTCGCTCACGATTTCCATCAGCGGCACTCCCGAGCGGTTGAAGTCCACCAGGCTGAAGTTCGCCTCGTGGATATTCTTGCCGGCGTCCTCCTCGAGATGGATTCTGACCAGCCGGATTCGCCGCGGCTCGCCGTTTCCGGTGGCGGGCAGATCGATGTAACCGCCCTTGCAGAGCGGCGTTTCGTACTGCGAAATCTGATAGCCCTTGGGCAGGTCGGGATAGAAGTAACTCTTGCGATCGAAGATCGAGCGCGCCGCGATCTCGCAATGCGCGGCAATCCCGGTGCGCACCGCAAGCTCGACCGCGCGCCGGTTGAGCACCGGCAGCACTCCCGGCATCCCCATGCAGACGGGACAGACGTTCTCGTTGGGCGGAGCGCCGAACGCAGTCGAGCATCCGCAGAACAGCTTCGATTTCGTCATCAGATGGGTGTGGACTTCGAGTCCAATCACCGCTTCGTATGCGTCAGCGGCCATCGTTCGATTCCGTCATAATTCCGGGCGGCGCGGCGCAAACGCTCCGGAGCGTTCGTATGCGTCGCCCGCGCGCAGCAGCGACTCCTCGCTGAATGGCGGTCCGATTATCTGCATCCCGATCGGCAAATTCTTATCATCGTAACCGCACGGAACCACCAGCCCGGGCAGCCCGGCGAGGTTCACCGAGATCGTGAAGATGTCCGACAGGTACATGGTCAACGGGTCCGACATCTTCTCGCCGAGCTTAAACGCGGTGGTCGGGGCGACTGGCGTAACGATGATGTCGCATTGCTCGAAGGCGCGCTCGAAGTCGCGGCGGATGAGCGTGCGCACCTTCATCGCCTTCAGATAATAGGCGTCGTAGTAACCCGCCGAGAGCGCGAAGGTCCCGAGCATTATTCGCCGCCTGACTTCGGCGCCGAACCCGGCCACGCGGCTGCGTTCGTAGAGCGCGATATGGTCCTCGGCGCCGATGCGAAGCCCGTAACGCACGCCATCGTAGCGCGCGAGGTTCGCGCTCGCCTCGGCGGTCGCGATGAGATAGTAGGCGCCGATCGCGTAATCGGTGTGCGGCAGCGAAATGTCGATCTTCCTTGCGCCCAGCGCCTCGAAGCGCGAAAGCGCCGCGCGCACTGCGTTCTCGACCCCAGGCTGCATCCCCTCGACGAAGAATTCGCGCGGCACTCCGACGCGCATCCCGGTCGCGTCGCCGGTCAGCGCGCGTTCGTAATCGGGCACCGGGCGCGACGAGCTGGTCGAATCGCGAGGGTCGTGGCCCGCGAGCGAACGCAGCAGAATCGCCGCATCGCGCACCGTCTTTGCGAACGGGCCGACCTGGTCGAGCGACGATGCGTATGCGACGACGCCGTAGCGGCTCACGCGGCTGTACGTAGGCTTGATCCCGGTCACACCGCAGAACGACGCCGGTTCGCGAATCGAGCCGCCGGTGTCAGTGCCGAGCGATGCGAGGCATTCATCGGCCGCAACCGCCGCCGCCGACCCGCCCGACGATCCGCCCGCGACGCGTTCGAGGTCGTGCGGATTTCGCGTGGGTCCGAACGCCGAGTTCTCCGTCGATGATCCCATCGCGAACTCATCGAGGTTGGTCTTGCCCAGGAAGACGGCACCCTCGGCGCGGAGTTTCGCGATGACGGTCGCATCGAAGGGCGGCACGAAGGTTTCGAGTATCCTGGACGCGCAACTGGTTCGCACGCCGCGCGTGCAATAGATGTCCTTGATGCCGAGCGGGATTCCGCACATCGGCGGCGCGTCTCCCGCGCCGAGCCGGTGGTCCGCCGCATGCGCCTGCTCGATCGCTTCTTCATCCAGGATGGTAAGGAACGCGTTGAGCCTGGGGTCCACCGCGTGGATGCGGTCGAGGCAGGCGCGCGTCAGCTCGACTGCGGAGGTCTCGCGCTTGCGAAGCCGCTCTTGCGCTTCGGCGATAGTCAGTCTGTAAAGTTCCGGGGAAGCCATGAGTGGGCGAGTCTTTTCCCGAGTGCGCTGAAATCAGCTTCCGGCGCCCGCGGCAGTTATCATTCGATGATTTTCGGTACCCTGAAGTGGCCACGCTCGCGCGCGGGCGCGTTGGCGAGCATATCATCGGGCGCCGGATGATTGGTGACCTCGTCGTTGCGCATCGGCGTTCCGGACTCGCCCACTTGCGACGTCGGCTCGACGGCGCTCGTGTCGAGTTCGTTGAGCTTCTCCACGTAAGCGAGGATTTCGTTCATGTCGGCGCGCAGGCTGTCCTCCTGGGCCTCGCTCAGTTCCAGGCGCGCCAGGCGCGCGACGTGCCGCACCTGCTCGAGCGTGATCTTGTTTTCCGCCATCGTGGGAGAATCGTAACATCCCGGCGCGCCCGTGTCAGGTTCGCCGCCTCGCCGCCGAAGCTAGCCGAGCGGCTTGCGCGACGCCTTGTATTCCGGGGTCTGCATGAGCGATGCGGCTGCCTTCATCGCCTCGGCGCCCTCCTTGGCCGTGAGCAGCGCGGTGGTCTTGAGCGCCTTGAATGCGCCGCCTGCGGTCACCGCGATCGAGAGCGATGCTGCGCTCACGTTGTCGGGGACCTCGACGATCACCAGCGAGTCGTACTCTCCGAGCGAGAACCAGTAGCCAACCAACTTGCCGCCGGCTTTTTCGACCACCGGCCGGAACGCTTCCATGCGATCCTGCGGTTTCCTGGCCATCGCGGTCCACGAGACGTCCGCAAATGCGGCCTGCAACATGTAGTAAGCCATGCGACTCCCTCCTGATTGGTATTGCGCCGCGCACGACCGTCGCGCGCTACCGCGATGCTATCAAACGGCTGATTTCAGGGAACGCCGCCCGGGCAATCGATCGAAGGGCGCAGGGTGGGGGGCCTCGGATGCTTGCGAGTTCCGATTGGCGGCCATACCCTCTGTGCCGCATCGGCCGTCTCGCGAAGAGGGGGGAATCGCATATAAGATGGTTCGACGTGACCGGATCATGGGTCGAATCGCGGCCTGGTTCGCGGACCTGGCCGGACGCTTCGGCGGCGCGAGCGACCCCGGTGCGCGGCTGCGGCTTGGTCGGCGGGGCGAAAGGCTCGCCGAGCGCCACCTCAGGCGCAACGGTTATCGGATCGTTGCGCGGAACTTCCGCGCGGCAGGCGCGGAAATCGATCTGGTCGCAATGGACGGCGAGACGCTGGTGTTCGTCGAGGTCAAGACGCGCTTCGACGATGGGGCCGGAACGCCCCAGGAGGCGATCGATCGCCGCAAAGAAGAGCACATGCGGCGCGCGGCGGAGGCCTTTGCAGCGCGATATCGCGCGGGCGATCGTGCGATGCGATTCGATGTGGTCGCGATCACCGGCGAAGGGACGCGCAGGCGCCTGGAATTGTTGAGAGACGCATTCTGATGCTGGATATCAGGCTCATTCGGGAGCAGACAGAGTTCATCAAGGCGCAACTTGCGATGGTTGGCGTGGAGCCGACCGAGGTCGATCGCGTGGTCGCGGCTGATGCGAGCCGGCGCCGCCTTCAGCACGATCTCGACGAGCTGCGCGCCGGGCGCACTCGCGAGTCGAAGGAACTCGGGAAGGCATCGCCCGCCGAGCGCGAGAAAAAGCGCGCCGAGATGCGCGAGCTCGGCGAGCGAATCGCCGCCGGCGAGCGCGAGCTTACCGAAATCGAACGCCAGTGCGAGGCGTTGATGCTCGGCCTGCCGAACATCCCGCGGCCCTATGTTCCTCCCGGCGCGGACGAGCGGGAAAACAAGATCGTTCGCAGCGAGGGGACGCCGATCGAATTCACCTCATTCGAGCCGCTGCCGCATTGGGACCTCGGCGAGCGGCTGGGGATCATCGACTTCGAGCGCGGGGTCAAGCTCTCAGGCACTCGCTTCCAGTTCCTGGTCGGCGCCGGCGCGCGCCTGGAGCGCGCGCTCATCGCCTGGATGCTCGACGTCAAGACGAAGGAGCAGGGCTACCTCGAGGTTGCGCCGCCCCTGATGGTGAATACCGCGGCGGTGATCGGGACCGCGCATCTGCCGAAATTCGCCGACACCATGTACAAAGACCATGAGGAGGACTTCTGGTTCATCCCGACCGCTGAGGTCCCGCTGACGAACCTCTACTCGGGCGAGATCCTCGACGTGAGCCGCCTGCCGATTTATCTGACCGCATACACGCCATGCTTCCGGCGCGAGAAGATGTCGGCGGGGCGCGACGTGCGCGGCATCAAGCGCGGCCATCAATTCGACAAGGTCGAGATGGTCAAGGTGGTCCATCCCGATTCCTCCGACGACGAACTGCAGAAGCTGGTCGAGAACGCGTGCGAGATATGCCGGCGGCTCAGGATCCCGTTCCGCGTCATCCAGATGTGCACCGGGGACCTGGGATTCACCGCCGCGGCCAAATACGACGTCGAGATGTGGGCGCCCGGCTGCGGCGAATGGCTCGAGGTCAGCTCGTGCTCCAACTGCACCGATTTTCAGGCGCGCCGGGCGCAGATCAGGTTCCGCCCGGCCAAGGGCGGCCGCCCCGAATTGGTCCACACCCTCAATGGCTCCGGGCTCGGCCTGCCGCGTACGCTGATAGCCGTACTCGAGAACTATCAAAATGAGGACGGCAGCGTGACGGTGCCCGAAGTCCTGCGCCCTTATATGGACGGAATCGATCGGATTTCTCACTTCTGAAGCAAAGGGGCTTCGAACGTGGTCGCGAATGATTCGCGTCAGGCGCGGCAAGTATCCGGGGTCACTACGATTTTTCGGCGGCGTAACACGCCCTTAACATTAGCTGACTAATGTATATGGGACGCGAGGGCCCCCGTATCTTTTTTGGAAAAGCAGGCGATCGCGTGAAGGACGGCCCTGCCTTGTCAGAAGTAGAAACCGCGGTGGCGGAGGAAGTGACGGTTTTAGGCCGGGAGACGCGGCGCAGTCAGGTCCGCGTGCGCATCTCCGGCGACCGTATTTTCGAAATCGTCACATTCGGCCTGGCTGCGGTGATCATTCCGCTGCTGCTCGGTCTTGCGGTTGCGCTGGCGGTCGACTCGATGCCGGCGATTCGCAAGTTCGGGCTTTCATTCCTCATCAGTACCGAGTGGAACCCGGTCAGCGACTTATATGGCGCGCTGCCTTTCATTTGGGGCACGGCAGTCTCCTCGGCGATCGCGCTCATGATCGCGGTCCCGCTGAGCCTCGGTGCCGCGCTTTGCCTGAGCGAGATGGCGCCGGGGTGGCTCAGCCGGCGGCTGGGCTTCCTGGTGGACCTGCTCGCCGCGATTCCCAGCGTGGTGTACGGGCTGTGGGCGATTTTCGTTCTCGGCCCGTGGATCCGCGATCACATCGAGCCGCCGCTGGCGACCTATCTCGGATGGCTGCCGCTGTTCAAAGGTCCCAAGGTGGCGGTCGGGATGCTCTCGGCGGGCGTGATTCTCGCAATCATGGTCATCCCGTATATCTCGTCGGTCTGCACCGACGTCTTCCGGACGGTCCCCCAGACTCAGCGCGAGGCGGCGTTCGCGCTCGGCGCGACGAAGTGGGAGATGGTGCGGATGGCAGTGCTTCCGTTCGGGCTGACGGGGGTAACCGCAGCGATAATCCTCGGACTCGGGCGCGCGCTGGGTGAGACGATCGCAGTTGCGATGGTGATCGGGAACTCGCCGCAGATTTCGGCGTCGCTGTTTCAGCCCGCGGCGACGCT
>DASPOF010000096.1:0-11240 GCA_035626155.1 Binataceae bacterium (SeqCode) | reverse complement strand
TATTCCGTGCGCGTGAGCGCGGCGTACTTCACCACCGCCACTCCCGCATCGCGCAGGAGCCGCTTCTGCGTGTCCTTGTCCATCCCGACTGCCGAGCCGAGCACGCCCGCGCCGACGTACGGGATACCCGCCAGCTCGAGCAGCCCCTGCACCGTGCCATCCTCGCCATACGTGCCGTGCAGCACGGGAAAGACCACGTCGAGCGGCCCGCCGAGCGCGCCGCGCGCCGCATCCGCCGGGACGGCCGCTCCAGGAGGGCTTACCAGCGCGCGGCTGCCGGGATGCGGCAGCAGAGTGACGCCAGTGTCGCCTGCCTCCAGCGCCTTCAGATTTTGCGAGCGGTCCGCGAGCACCTTGAGCGCATCGCTTTCGAGATACCACTTGCCGTCGTGCCCAATTCCGATCGGGACGATTTCGTAGCGCGCCGGATCCATCGCCGACATGACCGTCAGCGCCGATCTGAGCGACACCTCGTGCTCACTCGATCGGCCGCCGAAAAAAACGCCGACCCTGATTTTGCCGTCGTGGGCCATCTATGCAGCGAGGCGTGCCGGGCGCGCGCGGGCCTCGCCGGTCGATTGTTGCACGCATCGGGCGCAGGTTCGAGCGGGCGCGCCGCGCCCGCTCGCGGCGTCCCTTATGGACGGTAGTTGGGCGCTTCCTTGGTGATGAACACGTCGTGGACGTGGCTCTCGCGATGGCCCGCATCGGTGACGCGGATGAACTTCGCGCGCCGGCGCAACTCCGCAAGATTCGACGCGCCGACGTATCCCATCCCCGACTGCAAGCCGGCGACGAGTTGCTCGATGTTCGATGCGAGCGGCCCGCGATGCGGCACGCGGCCCTCGATCCCTTCGGGCGCGAACTTGCCCGATTCGTTTTCATGCTGGCCGTAGCGGTCGCGCGTCCGTTCGCTCATCGCGCCGAGCGAGCCCATCCCGCGATAAAGCTTGTAGGTGCGCCCCTGGTAAAGAATCGTCTCGCCGGGGCTTTCCTCGGTGCCGGCGAACAGCGAGCCGATCATCACCGTGCTCGCGCCCGCAGCCAGCGCCTTGGTCACGTCGCCGGAAAATCGGATTCCGCCGTCCGCGATGACCGGTACGTTGCGCGGCTCCGCCACCGCGACCGCATCCATGATCGCGGTGATCTGCGGCACGCCGACGCCCGAGATCACGCGCGTCGTGCAGATTGACCCCGGACCCATCCCGACCCGCAGCGCATCGGCGCCCGCGTCGATCAACGCCCGGGCGCCGTCGGAGGTCGCGATATTACCGGCCATGATTTCGATATCGCCGCATTCGCGCCTGGTCGCCTTGATCGCCTCGAGCACGTTTTGCGTGTGCCCGTGCGCGGTATCGATGCAGAGCACATCGACGCCCGCGCGCTTGAGCGACGCGACGCGCTCCTGGCGCTCGGGACCAACGCCGACCGCGGCCCCCACGCGCAGCCGCCCGAGATGGTCCTTGCTCGAATAGGGATGGCGCGTCGCCTTGTCCATGTCCTTGACCGTGATAAGTCCCCGCAGCCGGCTCTGCTCGTCGGTAAGCGGAAGCTTCTCGATGCGATGCGCCTGCAGGATTTCCTTGGCCTGCTCGAGCGTGATGCCGGGACGCGCGGTGATCACGTTCTTGGTCATCACGTCGCGCACCGGCTTGTCGAGCCGCTTCTCGAATCGGAGATCGCGATTGGTCAGGATGCCGACCAGCCGGCCATCAGAGACGACCGGAAGCCCTGAGATGTGGTGGAGCTGCATGATTTCGAGCGCGTCACCGATGCGCTGCTCGGGATGAACCGTCACCGGGTCGGTAATCATCCCGCTTTCGTACTTCTTGACCGCCTCGATCTCGCGGGCCTGCTGCTCGACGGAAAGGTTGCGATGGATGAAGCCGATGCCGCCGAGCTGCGCGATCGCGATCGCGGTGCGCGATTCGGTGACCGTGTCCATCGGGCTCGAAACGAGCGGAATCCTCAGCCGGATCTTTGGGGTCAGATAAGTGGAGACGTCGCAACTGGCGGGGAGCAGGTCGGACTGCTGGGGAACGAGCAAAACGTCGTCGTAAGTTAGTCCTTCGCGAAGCTCCTGCAACGGCATCGGAGTGCCTCCTTAAGCAAAAGGCCCGCGGGCGTTCCGCGGGCCTTGTCGTCGAATTGGAATTGAATCCCGGGTCTTCTTACCGGGTTGCGCCATATCATTATGTAGCAACCGGGCCCGCCCCAATCAATACGGGTTGTGGAAACCGCTCGCGCAAGCCCGGAAATCATGCGAAACCCAAACTGGGTTTCGCGCTTCCTGTCCGCATCAATCGCCCCTCGTCCGCCCGCGCATCGACCGCGGGCACGGCGGCGGCCCGCGCCACTATTTTTTCCCGCGACGTTCAGCCGACGCGAACGCACACATCGCGGGCGCATCGCTCTACTTCTTTCCCTGCCCCCGCATTCAGTTGCGGGGGAAGGCGTCCGCCCTTCGCCCCCATTTTTGCTATGGGGATAACTCCTAAATTTCCTCCCCCATTTTTTGATATGGGGGAGGATTAAGGTGGGGGTGCCTGCAATTCCTCCCAAATCCTTTCCAGCACCCCGTCCAGATTTTCCAGCACCTCGTTGTTCCAGAACCTCAGCACTCGAAAACCCCGCCCCGCCAGGGCCTCGGTCCGCCGCGCATCATAGCCGGAAGTCTCCGCATGCTGCTCGCCGTCTAGTTCGATGATCAGCCGCCGCTCGACGCAACAGAAATCCACGATAAAGCTTCAGAGCGGGTATTGCCGCCTGAACCGTGCGCCCTCGATGTTCCTTTGACGTAGACTCGACCACAACCGCTTTTCTACATCGGTCGGGTTGGTCCGCATTTCGCGGGCGCGCGAACGCGCGACGCCGTCGAGCAGTCCGCGGCGATGGCGGCTGCGGGTGGGCATCTGCACCCCCTCCTTACTCCTCCCCCATATCAAAAAATGGGGGAGGAATTTTAGGAGTTATTACCATGGCAGAAAATGGCGGAGGAAATTTGGGAGTTATCCCGATGTCAAAGAATGAAGGAGGAAATTTCGTTCTTATTCCCATGGCAAAAAATGGGGAAGCGCAGCCAGTAGTTACTCCGTCGCGACGAAATGGGAAAGGACGACCCACCACCACTCTCAGCCATCCCCTTCAACCTTCGCATCGCGCTTGCGAATTCGCCCCGGCCACGATTGCGTGGTCACGACTCCTCGGGCGGGCGTTCCTCGTAGAGCAGCAGCAAATCGCGGCCGAGCGCGCGGACCAGGAATCGCTGCGTCTCGCGAATCGCGCGCTCGAGCGCGCGCCCGCCGATCAGCCAATGGCCGCGCCCGGGCACAACCGCGAGCGCCGCGCTTAGCGGCTCGGCCCACGCCCGCATCTTTTCGAGCGGCGCGAAGATATCGGAATCTCCCGCGACCACCAGCCGCGGCGGCGCCGCGACCGCTTGGAACTTTATCTCGCCGCGCGCGATCTCGGACGGCAGAGCGAGCGAGTCGGGAACCAGCGCGCGAATTATCGCATCGCGCATCAGCGGTTCCGCGCCCGCGACGAACTGCGCCAGCGTGCGGCCCGTCGGAGGCCTCAGCGGACCTCCGCGCCACGCGGCGATCCGGTTGGCGAATCCCGCGGTCAGCGGGGAGGTGAAACCCGGCACGGGCGGCGCATACGCGACCGCCGCTTTCACGCCCGCGCGCTCGGCGAGCTTGAGCGCGATCAGCCCGCCGATCCCGTGCCCGAGCACGACCGAATCGCGGCCGATTGCGCCGAGCACCTCGGCGGCCAGCGCGAGGAAGTCGTCGAAGCCGAGCCGCGAAAGCGCCGGCGTCGGATATTGTCCGGCCGCGCCGCGCAGATCGACCGAATAAACCTCCCACCCGATCGTCGCGAGATAGCCGGCGAGCGGTCTGAGATGGCGGGTGGTGGTGAACAACTCAGGCAGCAGCAGGATCGGCCAGGCGAACTTGACAGGTTCGGGCTGTTCGAACTGCGCGGGAAAACGTCCGAGTTGGATTTCCACGGGTTATGCGGCGCGCGTATCGCGCGAGTCCCGCCCAGTGGCGCGATTCGCGATCAGACTCGCGCGGTCGAGAGCAAGCGCTGCACGCGATGCCGCACTTTTATTGTAGTACGGGCAAGGTTTCCCGTCGCGGCGGAATCGAACTCGACGAAATCTTATCGGCGAATCGATGGCAGACGATTTCAGCGCGGCAGGCGCGACCGGGTGCGCAAATCGAGCGGTGGAGCGGGGGCGCAATCGCGAGAGCAAAAAGAAAGGGCCCCCTTTTTCAGGGGGCCCTCTCGGTATTCGAGGCGTGATCGCCTCGGCTTAATCCAGCAGCAGACCTGGCATCATCGCCAGCCCTCGGGTCTAAGCCCGAGAGGTAAGCTTTACGTGGTTACTTCTTTTTCTTCTTGCCGGCCTTTTTCTTCATAGAACTCTTAAGCTTGGATTTGGATTTGGTCGCCCGCGAACGGGCCTTTCTTTTCACTGGCATAGATACCTCCTCTCAACTGGTCGCTGCTGGATGAGCACCCGAACTAATCGGTGGTCTGGATCCTCCCACCCCACGTGGGCGATTATAGAAACGTGTTCTCGCGAGTGCAAGAGATCGGGCGCATTATTTATAAAGAAATTTTAAAGTCCATGGATGGTCCGAGTTCGCAGCGCTTTTCGATCTTTAGAATGATGTTCAGACATAAGCGCGCTTGAAGTTCATACCTCGCGTGCTTTACCATTGGCATCATGAGGCGGTTAAGTGCGCGCGTGCGGCGAAATTGGCTCAGCCTTATGCTCGCCGCGGTCCTATCATTATTGGCGGTGAACGGCCTGATCGGCTCTCATGGCCCGAGAGACCTGCTCGCGCTGCGCAGCCACCGCTACTCGCTCGAGGCGCAGCGCGAACATCTGCTTGCGGACAACGCGGCGCTCGCAGCGACGGTGCAACGGCTTCGCTCGGACAACCGTTATCTGGAACGCGTGGTCCGCCACGAGCTCGGCTACACGCGTCCCGACGAGCTGGTCTACAAATTCACCGGCGATGCGAGCGCGCAGGCGCGCTAAAAGATCGAGCGCCCGATGAGCTTGAACTCGCGCGCCTTGCGCGAGAGTTCATCGCGGAAGTCGGGATGCGCAAGCGCGATCAGAGCGCGAGCGCGCTCGGCCACCGACTTTCCTTTCAGATTCGCGATCCCGTACTCGGTCACGACGTACATCACGTCGGTGCGCGGCGTGGTGACGATGTTGGAGTCGTCGATGCGCGCGACGATGCGGCTTTCGCGCCGGCCGTCGCGTTCCCAGGTCGATGCGAGACACAGGAATGCCTTGCCGCCGCGCGATGCGTACGCGCCGCGGATGAATTGCAACTGCCCACCGGTGCCGCTTATTTGCCGCAGGCCCGCCGACTCTGAGCACGCCTGCCCGGTCAGATCGATTTGCGCCGCGTTGCAGATCGCGACCACGCGATCGTTGCGCATGATGTTGTGCGGGAGGTTGGTGTAGTCCACCGGGCCCGCGAAGCAGGCGGGATTGCGATCGAGGAAACGGTACATCCGCGATGAGCCGGCGGCGAACGTGTAGGTCATCTGCCCCGGATGAGTCGCCTTGTGCCCGCCGGTTATCTTTCCCGCCTCGTAGAGCGACACGAGCGAGTCCACGAACATCTCGGTGTGCACGCCGAGTTCCTTGACCGGCGAGTGCGCGAGCAATTCGCACACCGCGTTGGGCATCGCGCCGATCCCGATCTGGATGCACGCGCCGTTCTCGATCTCGCCGGCAATCAGCGCGGCGACTTTCTGTTCCACCGGCCCCGCTGCGGGATTCTTGAGTTCGGGCAAAGCAAGCGCTCCGCCATCGATCACGCCCCCGACCTCGCCGACGTGCACGCCGTTTTCGAGTCCGAACACGTACGGTACCGACGCATCGGTCTCGACGATCAGAGCGCGGGCCTTCTCCGCGATCGCCTTGTGGTACGTGACCGAGGGACCAAAATTGAAGAATCCGTGCTCATCCATCGGCGTGGTCCGCAGGACCGCGACGTCGACGTCGACGAATCGCCGGTACATATCGGGCGCCTCGCCGAAGTTCATCGGGATGTGACCGCACAGTCCGCGGTCGTGCATCTTTCGCTCGATGCCGGAGAAGTACCAGGAGCAATACGCGACGTGCTCGGCGGCGGGATCGGCTTCGACTGCGGCGCGCGGGCTCAGGGCGAGGCATCCCCGGATTTTCACTCGCTTAAGGCGCGCGACCCGGCTTGCCAGTGCGCGGTCGAACAGCTCGGGCTGCCCCAGGCCGAATCCGTATTCGACCCAGTCGCCCGATTTCACCAGTGCGGCCGCGTGATCCGCGCTCATGGTCTTGCGCTTGAGTTCGGATTGGTATGATGTCGCCATGCAAATGCTCCCGCGTGCGCGTCGGACAATTCGCTTGACTGCGCGATACGCATAAGATTCTCTTCATCGCGCCGAGGTTCATCAATGGCGACCAGCGAACCCCTCAAGCAAGCTTCCGAACCCCCCGGCGCGACGGGGCATGCGCCGCGCGCCGTTCTGTTCCTGACCGTCTTCATCGATTTGCTGGGCTTTGGAATCGTAATTCCGTTTCTGCCGATGTTCGCGAGGCGCCTCGGCGTGGGCGCGCCCGGCGTGGGACTCATCCTCTCGACGTACTCGCTCGCGCAGTTGATCTTCGCACCCATCCTGGGGAGCATCTCCGATCGCGCGGGCCGCCGTCCGATCATTATGCTCGGGCTGTTCGGCTCCTCGATCGGTTACCTCACCTACGGATTCGCGAACTCCTTCCTGGCGCTGATTGCGTCGCGCGCGATTCATGGCGTATGCGCGGCGACGGTGCCGACCGCGCAGGCGTATATCGCGGACACGACCCAGGACGCGGAGCGCGCGCGCGGGATGGGGTTAATCGGCGCCGCGTTCGGCCTGGGCTTCGTGCTGGGTCCGGCGCTGGGCGGCGTGCTTGGCCATTCAAGTCTTCGCGCGCCGGGATTTTTCGCAAGCGCGCTCACGTTCGGGAATCTGATATTCGCCGCGCTATGGCTGCCCGAGTCGCACCGTCCCGATCGATCGTCGCGCATCGACGTCGCCGGAGCGGTGGCGCGCCTCGTGGCGCTGCCGCGTGCGATGGCGGCGCATCGGCTCGCGCGCCTGTTTGCGATCGCGTTTCTGCTCACCTTCGCGCTGGCCGCGCTCGAGGCGACTTTCGCGCTGATGGTGCCGCTGGTATACGGCTACGGCCCAGCGGGAATCGGCGGGCTGCTCGCGTTCGCCGGACTCGGCCAGGCGCTGGCCCAGGGCTACCTGGTGGGCAAGGTCGTCCCGCGCACGGGCGAGGTGGTTCTCAGCCGGATCGGGCTGGTCGCGCTGGCCGCCGGGATGCTGCCGCTCGGATCGCTCGAATCGCACGCTGCGCTCTGGATTTTCCTTGGGCTGCTGTCGCTCGGATACGGGCTTGCCAGTCCGTCGGTTGCAAGCCTAATCTCGCGAAGCACCGGACGCGATCAGCAGGGCGAAGTGATGGGGGTGAACCAGTCAGCGCTTTCGCTGGCGCGGATTTTCGGCCCGGTGGCAGGGGGACTCGTCTATCAGTGGTTCGGACCGGCCGCGCCCTATTTTGGCGGCGCAGTCGTGGCTCTGGCGGGTCTCCTGCTGACGCACGGAATCGAAGCGCGCAGCACGCAGGCGATAAGGGGTGATTGAGAAGCAGCAATCGTTCTCGAATCTTTTCCTGTTGCAGTGCAGATGAGAAACGGGGAGACGTGAACGCGGAAAAGAGTTTTTCAATCTCCTGACAGGGGAAATCGAATTGTCATTCAGATTTATTCTCGCGCTTCACTTGTTCGGGGCGATTTTCTGGATCGGCGGGCTGCTGATGATCGCGAGCATGCTCGCGCGAGT
Source organism: Binataceae bacterium (SeqCode) (assembly GCA_035626155.1). Lineage (GTDB taxonomy): Bacteria > Desulfobacterota > Binatia > Binatales > Binataceae > DASPOF01. The sequence continues at coordinate 3,335 of DASPOF010000096.1, read as the reverse complement.
CCCGGAGGAAGTCGGCGTCGCTAAGGAGCGGTTGCTGGTGACCGCACAGCGCCTGTTCGAAATGGGGAGCAACCCGGGCGCCGCACTGACGGCCGGACTCGGAATAATTCTGGTCCTGATGCGTCCGGACGACTTTTCCGAGCGATGGTTCCACGCAAAGATGCTGCTGATCGCGATCCTGCTTTTCTACCACGTCCGCTTTTACCGCCGGATCCGATTTCTGCAGGACAACCCGAGCGAGCCTACGCGGCGCGAATTCCGCGTCGTCCACGCGATGGTCAGCCTGCTGGTGTTCGCGATCCTGGTCCTCACGATGATGCGGTCGTTTTGACCCAAACTGCCGTTTTCCAACGCGACTGTTGATTTGCTAAAACCTACTCAGGCGCTGGACAGGCGCGAAGTTGAACGCGTCAGGGCGGCGCGGAGCCTGGGTGGCGGCGGCTGAGGCGCCCGCCTGCGGCTTCCGTCCCGGCAAGCGCGGCCCGGACGCGTCGAGACGGAGATTTAGCAATAGGTCGCTGGAGTAAAAATCATGGCAGACGCGAACGGGAAATCCGCAAACGGCAATGGCAACGCATACTGGCAATGGGACCGATGCCGATTCGGCACCCATCGCGTGAACTGCTTCCCCGGCAGTTGCTCCTTTCGGGTCTATGCCAAAGACGGCAAGGTCATTCGCGAAGAAATCTCTTGCGTCTACCCGGAGTACAACGATCCGGAGTTCCGCGTGCCCGATCAGAATCCGCGTGGATGCCAGAAAGGCTACCAGCATTCGCGCGCGATGTACGGAGCCGATCGGGCGCTTCACCCCATGAAGCGGACTGGAGAGCGCGGCAGCGGCAAATGGGAGCGGATCTCGTGGGAGCAGGCCTTCGATGAAATCGGCGGCAAGCTTGCCGATGTGATCCAGAAGTACGGGTCGCAGGCGATCATCGGCGATCACTGCGCCAACGGTGTCGGAGTGTTTCGCGGCGGCGGCGACGTTAGCCTGACCGCCCTGATGGTCCTGCTGGGAGCGGTTGATTACGACCTGAACTTCACCACCGGCGATTTCAACGTCGGGCAGTACCTGACCTTCGGCCAGTTCCAGCACACGCCCGGAATCGAGACCTGGTTCCTGCCCGAGACGATTTTCGTGCTGTCCAATCCCGCATACGCCAACATCCCCGACGTCCACTATCTGCTCGAGGCGCGCTACCGCGGCGCAAAGGTGGTCGCGATCTCTCCGGACAAGAACCCCACCGCTCAATTCGCCGATGTCTGGCTGCCGGTCAACTGGTCGGCCGATCCGGCGCTATGGATGGGGGTGTGCCGCATCCTGATCGAGAACGGCTGGATCGACAAGCCGTTCATGAAAGAACAGACCGATCTGCCCGTGCTGGTGCGAAAGGACAACGGACAATTCCTTCGAGAATCGGACCTGCGCGAAGGCGGCATCAAAGACCAGTTCTACGTGATCGACGCCGCAACCGGAAAACCCGTGATGCTGCCCAGAGATACGCTGCACATGACGTGCGACTACGCTCTGGAAGCCACTGCGACCGTTACCCTCAAGGACGGGAAAACCGTCGAGGTCTCGACGGTTTATAATCTCCTCCTGGCGCGGCTTGCCGACTACACGCCTGAGAAGGTGCACGAGATGTCGGGCATTCATCCCGACCAGCTTCGGCAGGTAGCCGAGCTTTGCCGCCCGCCGCGCAAGGTCTTCGTTTACATCAACATGCTTCCGGGCAAGCTTTATCATGGCGACCTGCTGGAGCGCGGTTTCTGTTACATGCTCGGGCTGACCGGCAACCTCGGAAAACCCGGTACCGGAACCCGCGGCTGGTCGTCCGGGCCGGAGTTCTCCTGCTCGATGCCGGCCCTATCGGGGCTGCCCAAGGCGGTGCTGGAGAACGACGACCCGGTCGGCCTCACGGTGCAGCTTACCGAGATGGCGACCGAGGATTACAAATCCCGGCTCATGATGGACCCCACGATGCCGCCGATGGAGGCCGCGCTCGGCGCAATCCGGCAGAACCTGAAGCATAACGGCACGCTGTCGAGCCCGGTAGCGCTTTGGTATCACCACGCCGGATACAAAGAGGTTTGGGACAAGCAGCTCGACGATCCGTACTCGAAGAGAAAGACCAGCGAGTATATCGAGCCGGCGCTCGACATGGGCTGGTGGGATGGCGTCATGCGGCCGGCCCCCGGGATCACCCCGCGGGCGATGATGGTGTCGGGTTCCAATCCGCTTCGACGCCATCGCGGCGGCATGAACACCTTCTTGAAGACGCTGTGGCCCAAGCTTGAAATGATTGTCGTGATCGATCCGCGCTGGAGCACGACCGCTCTTTACGCCGACTATCTCCTGCCGGCAGCTTCATATTACGAGTTCGCCGACTCCAAATATTCCACCATCGACACGCGCTTTCTCGCCTTCACTGACGAGAGCGTGCCGATGCGCGGCGAATCCAAGAGCGACCGGCAGATCACTCTCGGCATCGTGCGCAGCGTCGAGCAGCACCTGAAGAAGCGCGGCATCAAGAAATACACGGTGGAGGGGGACAAGGAGATCCTGGTGGATGAGCTGTATTGGCGCGCCACCTACGGAAACCACTATGGCGAGAGCAACGAGGACGAGGAACGCCTGGTCAGCGACGCTTACCGCGCCCTGGGCCGGGGCGGCGGCGTGAGTGCGACCGATGGCGGCGAAATGTCGATCGAAAAGATGCGCGAAAAGGGCGTGGCCTGGGTTACCGGCAGGGCCGGCTGGATGTCCACCGTCGCTCAGAATACCGACGTGATCGCCGGCGAAATCGTCACCCCGTTCCGCGATCAGATCGAGCGCGGCGTCCCCTATTCCTCAACCACCCGGCGCATCGAGTTCTACCTCGACCATCCCTGGTTCGTTGAGGCCGACGAGCATCTGGTCCGCTACAAGCAGCCGCCCTACATCGGCGGCCATCAGCCGCTCAGGCTGACCAGCGGGCATCTGCGCTGGAGCATCCACGGAGTCTGGGTCGTGGCCGAGGAGATGCTCAAGCTGCACCGGGGCGAGCCGTTTGCCTTCATCAACTCGACGGCGGCGAAGGAAAAGGGCATCTCCGACAACGACTACATCCGCGTGTTCAACGACTACGGCGCATTCCTGGTAAGAGCGAAGGTCAGCGCGTGCGTGCGCCCCGACCAGCTCGTCATCTACCACGCGTGGGAGCCATATCAGTATCAGAATTGGATGTCGTACGACGGCCTGCTACCCGGTCCCCCGAAAGGCATCCAGTTTGCGGGCGGTTATCGGCCCTACGAATATACGCTCTGGCACTATTCGCCCGCCCAGTGCGATCGCCAGA
>DASPOF010000095.1:0-3717 GCA_035626155.1 Binataceae bacterium (SeqCode) | reverse complement strand
AATGTCCGGGATGTTTCCGTAGACCGGGTTCGAGAGCAGGATCAGCGTGTCGGCAAGAAACCACGTCTCGATTCCCGGGTCGTGCTGGAACTGCCCGAACGTCAGGTACTGCCCGACGTTGAAGTCGCCGATCAGGAAGTTCACGTCGAGGCTGGTCCCACCCAGGCGAGCTGCTAAAGCCACCCCGGAGCCTTCGCCGCCGCCGCGCAGCGCGCCGCCGCCGTTGGTGCCGTGATCGTCCAGAATCGCCTTGGGGCCGTACTTCTGGATCACCTGCGCGAGCTTGGCCCCGATCTCCTCGAACGCCTGATCCCAGCTAATTGCCTGCCATTTGCCGCTGCCCCGCTCGCCCGCGCGCTTCATCGGATGAGTTATGCGGTCGGGCCCGTACATCGCTTTCGAGTGCTGATAGCCCTTCTGGCACCCGCGCGGATTGTAGTCGGGGACCCTGAAATCCGGGTCGGTGAACTCCGGATAAGCGCAGGAGATTTCCTCGCGAATCACTTTGCCGTCCTTCGCGTAAACGCGGAACGGGCAACTTCCTGGATAACAATTAACGCGATGCGATCCCCATCGGCACTGATCCCATTCGAAATACCGCCGCTGCTCTTCCGCCTTGTCGAGTTTCGCCCCAGACGAACCCGAGTTCTCGGATTGGTTTGCCATCTTCACGTCCTCCCGCCGTTATGATGGTTGAGTACTTACCCTCTCGAAATCGACATTGGTCTGTCGATCTGATTGCGATGGCGCCCAGTTCCACAGCGTGTACTCAAAGTGGCGGTACCCTCCGGCAAAATGGAGGCCCTTGGGCGGGCCTGGCAGCAAGCCGTCATATGGCATCCAGTTCTGATACTGGTACGGCTCCCATGCGTGATAGATGACTAGTTGGTCCGGCCGCGTGCACGAACTGAGCTTCGCCCGGACTATGAAAGAGCCGTAGTCGTTATACACACGCATATAATCGTTATCCGCGATGCCCTTTCCGTTCGCGACCGAGGTGTTGATGAATGCGAACGGCTCGCCGCGGTGCAGCTTCAGCATCTCGTCCGCAACCACCCAGTTCGAATGGACGCTCCACCTGAGATGTCCGCTAGTGAGCCTGCGCCCCTGCGCCCCGCCGATGTTGGGGGGCTGCTTGTATCTGACCAGATGCTCATCGGCCTCGATGAACCACGGATGGTCGAGATAAAGCTCCATTCGCCGCGTGGTGGTCGCATACGGGACCTTCTGCTCGAACTGATCGCGGAAGGGCCAGAAGACTTCGCCGGGAACGATGTCGGAGTTCTGGACTACGGTCGCGTGCCAGGTGGGACGGCCGCTCAGCCAGGCCTTGCCGTATTTCCGCAGGTTGGCGATCGTGAGCTCCTCCCCATCGAGGCTCTGGAACCAGCCCATCTTTCCAAGCGCATTATAGGTGTCGTTTACCAGCTTCTCCTCGTCTTCGTTGGTTTCGCCGTAGCGCCCTCCGAAGGTCGCACGCCAGTAAAGTTCCTTCACGTCGATCTCGCGGTCCTCGGACTTGAACTTTTCGACGTGACGCTTGAGCAATTGCTCCTCGATCCGCTTAAGGAGGCCGAGCGTCGCCTGGCGGTCGGATTTGGACTCGCCGAGCATCGGCACCGACTGGTCAGTGAACGTGCTGAAGCGCGTCGCCGGCGTCGAGTACTTTGCGTCGGCATATTCATAGAATGATGCGGTCGGCAGGATGTAGTCGGCCATAAGACCGGTGGTGCTCCAGCGCGGATCGCACACCACGATCAGCTCGAGCTTGGGCCACAGGTTCTTCAGGTAGGTGTTCATGCCGCCGCGGTGGCGCCTGAGCGGATTCGATCCAGACACCAGCAAGGCCTTCGGAGTGATGTCCTTCGTGGGGTGTACAAACCCCTGCCACCAACCGTTGGCGAGCGCTTCCTCTGCGTACTCGCTGATTTTTTTCGGGGCGTTCGGATCGTCGAGAAACTTGTCCCAGACCTCCTTGTATCCCGCGTGAAGATACCAGAGCCAAACCGGCGGCGAGAGCGTGCCGCCTCTGCGCAGACCCTCGCGCAGCGCCCCGAGGGAGGCCTCTTGCGCAGGCATCGTCGGATCCATTTTGAACATGGTCCGATAGTCTTCCTGCAGCAGTTGCGACATGTTCATCGCGTGAAGCAGCGGGTCGCCCGACTCGAGCACCTCATTGGGCATCCCGCCGACGACCGCGGAACCGCCGATATACTCGGCTCCAGCCGACCATCCGCGCGAACCCGTCCCGACTTTGCCCACATTTCCCGTGAGCGCGAGCATGTAGCAGTAGGAACGCTCGAGCAGATCGCCGTGATAGAGCTTGCCCGCGTTCCAGTTCACGAACACGAACACCTTGCGCGGCGGTTTGACCAACTCGGCCAGCTTCGTGAGCTGGTCGGGATGGATTCCCGAAATCTCGTGAACCTTTTCCGGCGTATAGTCGGCGACTCGCTTCTTGAGCAGCTCGAAGACGGTCGTTACCTCGACCTGCTTCTGGTCCTTGAGCGTAACTTTCCAGTTCCCCTCGAGCGCGCGGTCGAACTCCATCGCGAGCGTGCCCTTGGGCAGCGGCTCGGGCTTGCCGGTCGCGCTGTTGATGGCGAAGAACTGCTCGGCGTCACCGCCCTCGCTCAGATCGGAGGCGCGCAGGAACTGCTTGTTGTCCTTGCGGACCAGCACCGGCGCGTCGGTCTGCTCCTTGATGAACTCGATGTCGAGCCATCCCTTGTCGATCAGGATCTTGCACACGCCCAGCCACAGCGCCGGGTCGGCTGACCAGTTGACCGGCAGCCACATGTCGGCAAATTGCGCGGTGGCATTCTTGTCCGGCGCGATAGCGACCACTTTCGCGCCCCGGTAGCGCGCCTCGAGGATGTAGTGGATGTCGGGGATGTTCCCGTAAGCCGGATTCGAAAGCGCGATGACCGTGTCCGCGAGGAACCAGGTCTCGATTCCCGGCGCGTGCTGGAATTGTCCGAAGGTCAGGTACTGGCCAGGATTGAAATCCCCGATGAGAAAGTTGAGATCGAAGCTGACTGCGCCGAGCCGCGCCACAAAGCCGGTCGAGGCGCCCTCGCCGCCGCCACGCAGCACGCCGGCGCCATTGGTTCCGTGGTCGTCGGCGATCGCCTGCGGGCCGTACTTCTGGAGTATATCGACGAGCTTGCCCGCGATTTCCTCGTAGGCCTGATCCCAGCTAATCCGTTCCCATTTTCCGCTGCCGCGCTCACCCACGCGCTTGACCGGGTACAAGATCCGGTCGGGTCCATACATCGCCTTCGAGTGCTGGTAGCCCTTCTGACATCCCCGCGGATTGTAGTCGGGTACCCGGTGATCAGGGTCAGAGAATTCCGGATAGGTGCACGAGATTTCCTCGCGCACCACTTTGCCGTCCTTCGCGTAAACGCGGAACGGGCAACTTCCTGGATAACAATTAACGCGATGCGTTCCCCAGCGGCACTGGTCCCATTGCCAGTAGCCCTGGGTGGCCTCGCCGGCCGCCTGCTGTGGTGCACCGCTTACTTCGTTGGGGCGCTTACTCACGACTGCCCTCCCTTACCCGTCTGCGCGCCCTGCTCGATTGGCTCGACCGGAGCTTCGACCTTGAACGGGGTAAATGCATCCGCCCAGCGGTAGATGATAAGGAGCTCCATCAATTCGGACTGTTCCCCGCGCTCCGCGCGCGCCCGGTGCTCCTTGAGCGTCGCGATCGCC
>DASPOF010000094.1:0-2515 GCA_035626155.1 Binataceae bacterium (SeqCode) | reverse complement strand
CATCCTGGCAGTGTATGGCTTCTATTGCGTGACGATGCTCCGGCTTGAGCGCGCGGGCCATGCCGAGGTCGAGCACGGCCTGTATCTGGAAGGCGTATTCGGCGGGAAACCGCTTCACCCGCGGCTCAGGCTCATCACGTTGCAAGTGATTCTTGGCGTGTGCGCGATCCTGTTCGGTGCGATCCAGTTTGTCGATCAGGTGATCGCGATGTCGCAGCACGCGGGAATCAGCCCCGGCGTCCTGTCACTGATCCTGAGCCCGCTGGCAACCGAGCTGCCGGAAAAATACAACTCGGTCGTGTGGATCAGGCAGCGCAAGGACCATCTTGCGCTTGCCAATATCACGGGCGCGATGGTTTTCCAGGCGTGCATCCCGGTCGCCCTGGGCGTGGCGTTCACGCCGTGGCGGCTCACGCCGGCCGAGGTGGTCGCGGGCGCGGTGACGATCACATCGGTCGCGATCCTGTGGATCAACCTGCGCGATTCGCAGATCGGCATCCCGGCCCTGATGACTGGCGGCGCCGCCTACGCGATCTTCATCGCGGGCCTGCGCTGGCTCGGCGCGATCTGAGCGCGAGCCGCTGCCACGGCCTGAGCGCGATGCGCTGTCCATAGAGAGCGCGTCGATCCACAATCGGATCGGCCCGCAATGAGCCGCTACCAGGAAATATCCGAGCAGTTTTATCGCAACCCGCTGCTGTTCGGAGACCCGGCCGACTTAGGCGTCGTCGCGGTCGAACTCGCATCGCCCACCGAAGTCGAGGTGTACAAGCGGCTGGAGGGGAAGCTCGTGCGCGAACGCCGGCGCGTGCGGCTATTCGTCCTGCTCGATGATCGCGCGCTGCTCTCCGGCTTCGACGGCGAGTGTACGATGCGCGATCTGGCGGGCGGGTTTCGCTTCCGATTCATGGCCGAGTTCGGCTCGATCGATGTGCTCGAGGCCGCCAAAGGCCATCTGCGCAAAACGACCGGCAAGGCTCCCAATGCGCCCGACGCGCCGTACCTGGTGCTCGCCGATCCGATCGAGCAGCATCTCGTGCTCACCGGGACGACGTTCTTCATGGGACTTGAGTTCGGCGATCTCCGCCGCCTCCAGCTCGATATCGAGACTTACATCAGCAAGGGCTTCGAGTTCCCGTCCGCCGCGCGCGCGGGCGATCGCGTGATCGCGATTTCCATCACCGACTCGGCCGGCTTCGAGCGCGTGCTCAAGGGGACGGAGATGGACGAGCGCGCGATGCTCCAGGAGATGGTGCGGACGGTGGCCGAGCGCGACCCCGACGTGATCGAGGGGCACAACCTGTTCCGCTTCGATCTCGAATATCTCGAGCAACGCGCGCGGCGTCACAAGGTGAAGCTCGCGCTCGGGCGCGACGGCGGCGGGCTTCGCGCGCGCGCCTCGCGCCTTCAGATCGCCGAGCGCGCGATCGCATACCGGCGCTACGACATCCCTGGCCGCAGCATTATCGACACCTGGATTCTCGCCCAGCACTACGATATCGCGAGCCGCGAGCTCGAAGGCTTCGGGCTGAAGCAGCTCGCCCAGCACTTCGGTTTCGCGAGCAAGGATCGCACTTACATCGACGCGTCGCGCGCAAGCGACTACTTCGAGCGCGAGCCCGAAACGCTCTTCGCCTACGCGCTCGACGATGCGCGCGAGACCCGGGCGCTCGCCGCGATGCTCTCTCCGAGTTACTTCGTGCAGGCGCAGATCTTCCCGTACTCGTTCCAGAACGTCGTGCTTCGCGGAAATGCAACCAAGATCGATGCGCTCCTGATGCGCGCGTACCTGCGCGATGGACATTCGATTCCGACCGCGCAGGAGCCCGCGCCGGTCGCCGGCGGCTTCACGGAGATTCGCCGATGCGGGGTGGCCCACGGCGTGCTCCACTGCGATGTGACCTCGCTCTATCCGTCACTGATGCTCCAGTTTCGGCACGCGCCCGCATCGGATCGACTCGGGGTGTTCCTCAAGCTGCTCGGCGATTTGCGCAGCTTCCGCGTGCAGGCCAAGGCGCTCGTGCGCGAGCTGGCGGGCGCCGAGCGGCTGAACCTCGAGGCGCTCCAGCAGACGTTCAAGATTCTCATCAATTCGTTTTACGGCTACCTCGGATTCTCGCTCGGTCATTTCAACGACTTCGCCCAGGCCAACGCGGTGACACGGCGCGGCCGCGACCTGATACGGCGCGCGGTGGCCGACCTCGAGGGGCTCGGCGCGCAGGTGATCGAGGTCGATACCGATGGCATCTACTTCGTCCCGCCGGCGGGCACGTCGGGCGATGCGGCTGCGGATGCGCTCGTGGAGAAGCTTGGCGCGGCGATGCCGGAGGGAATCAGGCTTGAGATCGACGGCCGCTACCGGGCGATGTTCAGCTACAAGATGAAGAACTATGTGCTGCTGGATGAGTCGGGTGAGATGACGATTCGCGGCTCGGGCCTCAAGTCGCGCGGGCTCGAGCGCTTCCAGCGCGATTTCATGGGAGACATCTTCCGCCTGCTGATGGAAGATCGGCGC
>DASPOF010000093.1:0-32874 GCA_035626155.1 Binataceae bacterium (SeqCode) | reverse complement strand
GTGCGGCCTCTGCAACTCCCAGCGCCGTAACCTGGCCATGGAAGGTATCCTGATAAGTGCGCAGCCGCTGCTTGTGGCAATTGCCGCAGGTAGTCGCGGGCCGGGTCTGCCACGGCGCCGTCTCTACCTTGGCGATATGATGTACGGTGTGGCAATCGGTGCAAACCGGCGCCGCGCTGCTGCCCGCCTTGAGCGCCCTGCCGTGCACACCGTCGAAATACTGCGCCTCTATACCGGCATGACACGAGCCGCAGGTGGCCGGTATGTTGGTCCGGAAAGTCTGGCTGGAGGGGTCCTTGGGGCTGACGACGCGGTGGGCGCCATGGCAACTGGCGCAGCTTGCCGCCACGAGCAAGCCATCTTTGGTCAGCGCGAAACCGTGGACCGAGTCGATATACAGTGCGAAGACATTGGCGATGCCGTAACGCTTCGCCAGGTCGGGATTGCCATGACAGCGCCCGCACGTGTACGGCAAGTTCAATGGGTAAACCGGCGAAAGCGGGTTGGTCTTCGCCACGATGCCGTGAGGATTGCCGTGGCAGTTGAGACAGGCCGGGAACTTAAGCTTCATTGCGTCCCAGGCGGTATGGACGCTCTCGCTGAAATCCTTGGCGGGTCCGCTATGGCACTTGTCGCAGGCGACGTTCTGCGGTTTGGGAACATGCGGAAATGCCTTGACGTCCGAATGGCAAATCGTGCAGCCCATCGGCCCGTGCACTGAGGACTGAAATAGCTTTGCGTTTACATACAGGGGGACCGGTTCTTCCTTTTGAGGTTCCGTCGGCGCGGCATTATGACAGGTGACGCAGTCCTTCGCCGTCAGCGGCTGCGCTGCCTGCGCGGCACTGGAAACAAAGGCTACCAACAACAGTCCAATTAGATAGCTGGCTCTGGTAAGCATGATGCCTGTTGCCTATCGCGAGGTTCGCGTGTGAGACTTGCTGCGGCGGCGCCGCAATATTAAGCGGCAGCGCATCTCAGCCCTCGGCCGCTGTTCTTGTACTTGTGGTGCAGCCCGCCCGACCCGCTCTCTTGCTACAACCCAAGGGCGCGGGCAGGACGGTCAATGTGGCCGCTGCGGCTGCCGGCGTTCGTTCTCGCAACCATCTCGTAGCCCAGCGCGTGCGCCTCGCGCACGATCGCATCCACAAGCGCGCTTAATCCTGCCTCGACCGGCTTCGATCTTTCCAAGGTCAAAGTGATGCGCTCCGGGACAAGCCCGAGGAGCGTGACGCTCTTCGGGTAGCAGTCGGTCAGCCGGGCCGCATCCAAAAGGTCGGCAACTCCAATCTGATGGGGCGACAAGCGATCGCGCACCGCAGGGGCGACCTCGTCGCCATCGATTCGCACCAGCGAGCCCGCGCACGCATCCTCGCGAATCGCATCGACGAGAATCACGTGCTCCGACTCCGCGACGAGCCCCAACAACGCAAGCCCGAGCGTGCCGCCATCGACCACTCTTACGCCCGGCGGTGTCTCGAACTCGCGGTCGAGCCGCGCCACCGCGGCTGCTCCCAGGCCGTCGTCTCCGAGAAGCAAGTTCCCCAGCCCGAGCACCAGAAGTCCGTGCGCTTCAGGCATCGCTCTCCGCATCCTCGCCGGTTAGTTCCTTGTAGCCGGAGAACATCGACTCGAAAATCCCGCTGCTTTCGGTAATGGAAAACAGGATCGCCAGGTATACGTGAAGAACTATGAACACGAGCATCAGCCACATGCCGATGTGATGAACCAGGCGCACGACTTGGAGGCCGCCGAAGAGCGGTATCAAAAAGCGGAAGATCTGGAACACTGACTGCGGCGGCGCGTACACGGTGTACATCGCAAGTCCGGTGAGGATCATCACGAAGCAGATCAGAAATACCCCCGCGTAGGACAGGCCGGCCGTGGCAGTCTGTCCGGGATATGGCAGCGGCCTTCGCCGGATGAAGCCGAAAAACTTTACTGCCTCCCAGAAATTGCGCAGGCGCTCGCGCGACACCGGGATGAATTGATCCCAGCGTGCGTACTGGTTGCCTATGAAGAACCAGTACACTCGGACAAACACGCTGATTGCGAAGACGATCGCCGCATACAGGTGCACGACCCGGACCGTCCCCATTACGAAGTGATCGCGGGCCGGACCGGTCACGTTGATGAACGGGCGGCCGATATAAAAGCCGGTGGCGGAGAGCACGATGACCGAAAGGAACGTGACCCAGTGAGTTACTCGCACCGGCCGCTGATATACATAAACCGGGGGCGGCAGTTCCGCAGTGCTGGCGCGAGCCGGTGCGGCGCTCATACTATTTCAAGGCGAGCCATCTCGCGCCTCCTGGTGTCTGTCACTTGGACCACGCAAGCTATGCACCGCGCCATCAGCTCTTAAAGCCGCCCACCGCCAGCCCGCGGGCATCAATCATTCGTCGACACAATTTCGCCCAGCCTGTCTATCCGCTTGTACCCGGAGAACATCGAGTCAACGAGCCCGCCGCCCTGCATATAGGAAAAAAGAGCTACCGAGTAGACATGATGGATCATGAAAATGAGCACCAGCCACATTCCAATGTGATGGAACAGGCGCGCTTTCTGGAGGCCGCCAAAGAAAGGTATCAGAAACCGGAAAAGCTGGAAGAACGATCCGGGCGACGCATACACTGTGTACAACGCAAGTCCGGTACCGATGATCGCCAGATAGATCAAAAAGAGAATCGCGTACGCCTCGCCGGCAAGAGCGCTGTGGCCGGCATAGAGCAGGGGATCCCGCCGGGCAAAGCCGTAAAATCTGACCATCTGCCACAGGCTGTGCATCCGCCCGGGCGTAAGCGGGATCAACTGGTCCCAGCGTGCGTATTGGTTGCCGGCGAAGAGCCAGTAAATCCGGAGCAATACGCTCAACGTGAAGACTATAGCCGCGTACAGGTGCACGACGCGGATCGTTCCCATTACGAAATGGTCGCGGGCCGCACCGCTCACCTTGATGAAAGGATGACCGATGTAAAAGCCCGTGGCGGCAAGCACGATCACCGAGAGAAAAACCAGCCAGTGGCACATCCGCACCGGGAGCTGCCACACATAGACCTGGGTCTCCAGATCCGCCTGCGAGGTCAACCGGGGCGCGGCGCTCATGCGACTTTCACGCGAGCCAGCTCGCGTCTCCGCGTATCGACCACGTGGACTCCGCAAGCCATGCATGGATCGAACGAGTGCACGGTGCGGAGAATCTCCAGCGGCTGATCGGGCTTCGCCACCGGCGTTCCGACCAGCGCCGCCTCGTAAGCCCCGGGCTTTCCGGCGCCATCGCGCGGTCCGGCGTTCCAGGTGCTCGGGACGACGCACTGGTAGTTGGCGATCGCGCCATCGCGAATATGGACCCAGTGGCCGAGCGCGCCGCGCGGCGCCTCATGGAAGCCCGCGCCATAACATTCGGCGGGCCATGACTCCGGCTCCCACTTTGAGTTGTCCTGAATTCGATAGTCGCGCCGGGCCATGTTCTCGGCCAGCGCGTTCACCCAATCGCTGATTTTTTCCACCAGCACCTGGGTCTCGATCGCGCGCGCAGCTACGCGCCCGAGCGTGGAGAACAACGCCGGCGGTCCGACACCAAGCGCGGCGAGCGTCTTATCGACCAGTTCCTTGACCCGCGCCGGACGCCCGGAGGCGTAAGCGACGAGCATCCGCGACAGCGGTCCGACCTCCATCGCTTCGTCCTGGTAACGCGGCGACTTGAGCCAACTGTATTTCTGCGCGAGGTCGAGTCGCTCGTATGGCGGCTTGGGCCCGGTATAGTGCGGGCTGGTCTCGCCCTTGAACGGGTGGAGACCCTGGTTGTCGCCGCCGGCATAGTCATACCAGGAATGAGCGACCTGCTCGGTTACCCGCTGCTGGTCGAACGGTTCGACCTTCGCCAGATCGCGTCCGCGAATCACACCGCTTGGCAGGAAGAGCTGCGGGGTTGCGCTGTCCTCCTCGGGATACTCGCCGTAAACCAGGTAGTTGCCCAGGCCCGCGCCGATCGATGCCCAGTCCTTGTAGAAGCCCGCAACCGCCAAGACGTCGGGGAGGTACACCTGCGTGACAAAGTTGCGGCCCTCCGCGATGAGCTTGTTGAGCGATGCGATGGTCTCGGCGTTGAGCGCATTCTGGGAGTCCGGATCCACGGGCGTGGCCATCCCGCCCACCAGGAAACTCTGGAGGTGCGGATTCTTACCCCCGAGGATCGCGTGAATCTTGATGAACTGCCGCTGCCAGTCGAGCGCTTCGAGGTAGTGAGCGGTCGCCATCAGGTTTGCTTCGGGCGGCAGCCGGTAGGCGGGATGACCCCAGTAGGCATTGGCGAACGGCCCAAGTTGTCCGCGCTGCACGAAGGAGGCAAGCCGATCGCGCACGCCGGCGAAATACTTCGTGCTCGAAAGCGGCCAGTCGGAGATCGATTGCGCGAGCGCGGAAGTTTTCGCCGGGTCGGCTTTCAGTGCGGAGGTGATGTCGACCCAGTCCAGCGCGTGCAGGTGGTAAAAGTGAATCACATGGTCCTGGATGCACTGGGACGCGATGATCAGGTTGCGCAGCAAGCGCGCATTCGGCGGCGCGACGGCTCCGATGGCGTGTTCGACCGCGCGGATCGAGGTGATCGCGTGCACCGTCGTGCAGACGCCGCACAGGCGCTGGGTGAAGGCCCACGCGTCGCGCGGGTCGCGTCCCTTCAGGATGATCTCAATCCCCCGGAACATCGTGGAGGACGACCATGCATCGGTCACCTTCCCGCCATCGACCTCGGCCTCGATGCGCAGGTGCCCCTCGATCCGGGTTACCGGATCAACGACGACGTGCGTCATGACTTGTCCTCCGCACCCTTGCTGGAATCCGACGAACCCTTTTCGGGGGCCGGCGGCTTTGCTCCGCCGTGCTGCCTGATGATTTCTCCAACGCCATGCGCCGCCGAAGCCGCGGCAACCAGGCCCGCCGCGGTCAGCCCGATCATGTCAAGGTCGGAGCCGACCTTGAATCCGGGCACGTTGGGCAGGCGCCGATAGAAGGGCGTCATGGTGTCCCAGAAGTTCGGCTCAGCGCACCCGATGCACGGATGCCCGCATCCGATCGGCCAGTTGGTGCCCTCGTTCCATCGCACTTGAGGGCAGTTCTGGGATGTCGCCGGTCCCTTGCAGCCCATCTTGTACAGGCAGAATCCGTGTCGATGGCCTTCGTCGCCCCAGGCCTCGACATACTGCCCGGCATCGAAGTGCGCCCGTCGCTCGCAATTGTCATGGATATACTTTCCGTATGCGAAAAGCGGACGCCGGTAGCGATCCAGCGGCGGCAACTGCTTCAACGTCAAGTAGTAGACAATCAGTGCAGTTATGTTCTCCGCATTCATCGGGCAGGCGGGCATGTTGATGAGGTTCTTGATCCCGGGCACCGCATCGCCGACCGCCAGCGCTCCGGTCGGATTCGGACTTGCGGCTGGAAGTCCGCCGAACGCGGCACAGGTTCCGACTGCGATGGTTGCCGCGGCGCTGCCGCAAACGTCGCGTACGATTTGCAGCGCGGACTTGCCGCCAATCGTGCAGTACGCCCCATCCACGCCGGTCGGGATCGATCCTTCAACCAGGGCAATGTATTTGCCCGCGTAGTCGCGGACGCTGGTCGCGAGCGCCTCTTCGGCCTGGTGGCCCGCCGCGGCCATGATCGTCTCGTGATAATTGAGCGAGATCGTATCGAGGATGAGGTCGGCCACGGTCGGCCGGCTCGCCCGCAATAGTGACTCCGAGTTGCCCGCGCAATCCTGGAACTCAAGCCACAGGAGCACCGGCTTGGGCGCGCTTTCGACGGCCGCCGCGATCGCGCTGGCCGCCGACTTGGGCAAGGCCAGCACCGCAGCCATCGATGCGCAAAAACTGAGGAACTCGCGGCGCGATACGCCGCGGTACTCAAGCTCATCCCGCAGCCAACTCTTGCTCATCGCATCCTCCCTCTTCGTCGGGGATCCCCCGTTTTGGCTCTCGGATTTAACCGACGTTTAGGCCCGTACCGGCCCGATTGTCAATCTCGCCGCGCGGTGCCGATCGCAATTGGCTCGGAGCATCCGCCATAGGCCCGTGCGGGCGATCGCGGCCAGCTCAGAGCCAAAGTTGGCAATCATGCTTGCGGTAATCCCTGCGCTACTCCCTCCCGGAGCAGCGCGGTCAGCGAATTTACCCGCAGACCGCAACCGCCTGCGGTTCACTCACACCGACTCGAGATTCACGCGCAATCCGCCAGGGCGCGGATTGCGCGGTG
Organism: Binataceae bacterium (SeqCode); assembly: GCA_035626155.1. GTDB lineage: Bacteria > Desulfobacterota > Binatia > Binatales > Binataceae > DASPOF01. The sequence goes on along the minus strand of DASPOF010000093.1, from coordinate 26,622 downwards.
GCATCGTTACCGTACGACCGTTTCAGCCATGCGCCGTCGCACGCGCCGTCCCGCGTTACCAGCCGAAGGAGATCGATCCAGTGTACTGCTGGAATCCCTCGCCGTTACCGAGCTGGTTATAGCGCCACTCCGCCCCGATCATCGACTTGTCGAGGATGCGCTGGATACCGGGGACTTTGAGCGCCGCCAGCGATATCTCTGTGCCGAGACCGAATTCTCCGCCGCCCTGGAAATCGGCCGTGTAATGCCGATACCGCTCGCCCGGTATACTGGCCTTGACGACGGCCGGGGTGCTCAGCAGAGTGATCCACATTCCGGGCCCTGCCAGGACGTATGGTTTGAACCACGCAAGTTCCGTATGCCCGAGAGTTGCGGGGTCGAGATGGTATTGCACGGTGGGCTGTATCTCGACCGTATCCAACCAGGAGCTATACGGGTAGCCGGTGAGATTGGCTGCCGTCGTAGCGTGATTGCCAAGGACCACGCCCGCCATCAATTCGCCGCTTATGAAGCCGCCCGGGATGCCGTCCTCGGTGGTGAGCAGGCGATGGTTCAAATACGCGCTATAGAAGAAACCGCCGGGCATGTCATACGGCGACTCCGCCCAGCCGGTGCGGAAGCCGACCTCGAATGGCAGATCGGACTGCTTCTGCTCGATATCGGCAACCTGCTTTTGAATTTTCGGAACCTCTTGCTGGAGAGCGGCGACAGGCTGCGCCGTACCCTGCATTTGCTGCTTGAGCGCGTCGATCTCCGCCTTTTCGCCGGATAGCTGGCTCTGCATCGCGCGGTTCTGGTCTGCCAGCGCCTGGTTCTGCTTTTCGAGCGCGTCGAGCCGCGCTTCCAACGCGCGCATCGCCGCCGATGCCTTCCCTGCGGCAAGTGCCGGCCGCCATGTGCAAGGCACCATCACGACAGCGATCGCAACTGCCCCCAATAATCGTCGACCTGAAACCATATCTCCCCCTCCCCGGGTCATTTGGAACCGGGTTTCAACTGCAAACCCAAGTTCAAACTCGCTTCTATGTCGAGCCGTCCAAAATGCAAACTTCGAGCCCGCCGTTGAGCCGCAAGTCGCCAGCCGCGGGCTTTCCTCGTGGATCAAGCGTGCAACACAAAGGTTAATTTGTCGTAATGTATGCAACGTTAGCCGACTAGCTCACCGCCGCGCATCATGCGAGATCCGGGCATTCAAGTCATCGATTAGATGGAGAATTCGCCCACTTGGCGCGAAACGATTCACAAGTGGGCCTTTCGGATACACTGCCGGTTAGATCGAATCGCGAGCAGATCAAGCGCGTGCCGCCGCCCGCAGGGCGCCAGCCGGTCCGCGCCGCCGGGTCGCGGCCGGGTCAGGTAGAAGCGGCGCGCCCTTTACGATTTCGGCAATCGGACGCGCAGGTAGCCAACACAGCCGTCGAGGCTTGCCATCCTGGGGTAGTCCGCCTCGGGGATATCCACGCCGGTCGCCTGGTGGATTGCGATCGCGAGATTCAGGATATCCATGGAGTCGAGATCGATTTGCTCCCGTAAATCCAACGCAGGATCGATTTCGTCAGGCGCGACTTCGGGCGCAATCTTGCGAATTTCCCGCAGCACGAGTGCTTTAATCTCGTCGTCTGTCACAGCTTCTCCGGCTCCTGCAAAAGACGATCGACCTTGGAGAGGAACAGCCCGCCGCGATGACCGTCGCTGACCCGGTGATCGGCCGCCAGGGTCGCCATGATGACCGGCTTGACTCCAACCATTCCGTCGGCGGCCCACGGGCGCTCGGTGATTTTGCCAAAACCGACCAGCGCCACCTGCGGCGGATAGATGACGCCGAAAACCGATTCGACTCCCTGCTCGCCCAAGCTGGTGACGGTGATGGTGGCGTCGGCAATTTCGGAGCTGCGCAACACCCCCGCGCGGACCCTGTTCACCAGGTCGCGCAGGTTCGCCATGATCTCATCGAGGCTCTTCTTTCCGACATCGTGAATCGCGGGTGCGATTAGCCCGCCTTGGCGCAGCGAAATTGCCACCCCGACGTGAATCGCCTCGCTCGGCTTGAACGCTCCATCCACCCAGAAGCCGTTGATCTCGGGTATCTCACGGGCGGCCAACGCTACCGCCTTGAGGAGCAGCACCGAGTAGAGCAGCCGCTCGGTCACGGCGCGCTTGAGATTTTCAGCTTGCAGCCACGCCATCGCGCGAGTCATGTCGATGTGAGTACCGAGATAGTAATGCGGGATCTCGCGCTTGGACCGGGCCATCGCGGCGGCAATTACTCTGCGCATCGCCACTTGCCGTTCCGCGGGCCCCATCGCGGGCTTGGGCGCCGGCGGAGCCTTGGGTGGTTCGACCGGCGCAGTTGGAGGCGGCGCGGCCGCGACGCCTTCTTTAGCTGCCTTTGCCGCCCGCTCGACGTCGGCCTTGGTGATCGCACCGTCCGGACCGGTTCCCTTCACGGCAGTGAGATCCACTCCCAGATCGACCGCCATTCGCATCGCGACCGGCGAGGCGTGCACACGACGCGGCGGCGGTGGGGCCGCTGCCTCGCGCGGACGGATGGGCGGTGCCGGAGGAGCGGGGGCGAGCGCGGCGGCGGGCGCCGGACGAGCCGCGCGCTCGCGAGCAACCGGCTTGGGCTTTGGCTCGGCGGGCATCGCGACCTCGCCGCCGGTGCGGATCAGCGCGAGCACAGTCCCGACGGGAACCTTTTCGCCTTCGGGCACGACGATGGCCTGGATGACGCCGTTTTCGAATACCTCGATCTCGATTGTGGCTTTCTCAGTATCCACTACCGCGATGATGTCGCCGCGCTTCACCGCGTCGCCCGGTTTGACGAGCCACTGGAGTATGGTGCCGGCTTCCATATCGGCACCAAGCGCCGGCATCCGAAACTCAGCCACGGCCGCCCATCATGCTACGCACGGCGGCGACGATAGCCGGCGGCTGGGGAAGCGCCGCGTCTTCGAGGTGCTTCGCGTACGGCATCGGTACTTCCGCGCTACAGACGCGCGCCACCGGCGCGTCGAGTTCGTAGAATGCGCCCTCCATGATGCGCGCGCTGATCTCGGCCGAGATGCTCCCACTGCGCCAGCCCTCGTCGATGATGACTGCGCGATGGGTTCGCGCGACCGACTCGATGATGGTTGGCGTGTCGAGCGGCCGGAGCGTGCGGAGGTCCACGACTTCCGCGCTGATTCCCATCGCGGCGAGGCTCTCGGCGGCCTCCATCGCCTTTCCAAGCGTCCCGCCGTAGGTGATCAGGCTTACTTCCGTTCCCGGCCTGCGGACCCGCGCTTTATCGATATCGACCGCGCCCGCATCGGCCGCCATCTCGCCTTCCATGTTATACAAGGCGCCGTTCTCGAATATCAGCACCGGGTCGGGATCCTGGAGCGCCGTCCATAGCATCCCGCGCGCATCCTCCAGCGTCGCAGGAGTTAGTATTGTGATTCCGGGAATGTGAGCATACCAGCCTTCGAAGCTGTGCGAGTGCTGAGCGGCGAGCTGGCGCCCGGCGCCGGTAGTCATACGGATGACAAGTGGGATATTGAATTGGCCTCCCGACATGTGAAGGATTGTGGCCGCATTATTCACTATCTGGTCGAGCGCCAGCAGGCTGAAATTGACGGTCATGATTTCGACGATCGGCCGCATCCCGCCCATCGCCGCGCCGATTCCCGCGCCCACGAATGCCGACTCGGAAAGCGGCGTGTCGCGGATGCGCTCGGGGCCGAATTCCTCGAGCAGCCCCTTGCTGACCGCATAGCACCCGCCGTAGCGGCCTACATCTTCGCCCATCAGAAACACGCGCGGGTCGCGGATGAGCGCCTCGCGAATCGCCTGCCGCATCGCCTCGCGATAAGTAATGCGGATGGTTTTTTCCTGCGCGCTCACGTCCGCGGTTTCTCCGAGTAAACGAACCTCGTCAGCTCTTCCACGGGCTCGGGCGTGCCCGCCTCGGCGAATTCGATCGCCTTGGCGAGCTCGGCGGCGGCGTCTTCTTCGATGCGCCCGAGATCGCCCTCCTCGAGCAGCCCCTGTTCCTGCATTTCCGCCTGGAAAGTGGAAATAGGGTCCCGCTTTTTCCACTCTTCGACTTCCTGTTTCTCGCGATATAGCTGAGGGTCGAACATCGAGTGCGCTCGGAACCGGTAGGTGCGAAATTCGAGAAAGGTGGGGCCTGCGCCCGCACGCACGGCGAGAACCGCGCGCTCCGCCGCCTCTTCGCACGCCGCGACGTCCATCCCGTCCACCGGCCACGCGGGCATCTCGTAGCTCGTCGCCTTCAGGCACAAATCGATTTCCGACTCCGACCGTTTAAGCGCGGTCCCCATCGCGTAGAGGTTGTTCTCGCAGCAAAAGAGCACCGGCAGCTTCCACAGGGCGGCCAGGTTCATGCATTCGTGGAACTCGCCCTCGGCAACCGCTCCTTCACCGAAGAAACATGCCGTCACCCGGGGGCGGTGCTGCAATTTGTCGGCAAGCGCGAGCCCGACTGCGAGCGGCAATCCGCCGCCGACGATCGCGTTGCCCCCATAGAAGCGCGTTGCGGCATCGAACAGATGCATGGAACCGCCGCGGCCGCGGCTGCACCCCTCCTGCTTTCCGTACATCTCGGCCATGATCGATGCGGCCGAGACGCCGCGCGCGAGCGCATGTCCATGCTCGCGATAGGTGGCGACGATCGCATCGTCCGTTTGCAGCGCCTGCATTGCGCCCACGGCGACCGCCTCCTCGCCGATATAGAGATGAAGAAATCCGCGAATCTTGCCCGCGCTGTAGAGTTCCGCACATTTTTCCTCGAAACGGCGGATGCGCAGCATCTCGCGCAGGAGGAACAGCGAATGATCGCGCGTAAGGCGCGTCTCGGAGTCGTTTGCTTGCGGAGCCATTAGTCAGTTTCTAAGTGCTTACGTCGCTTTCCAGCGTGGAGAGATCGCCCTCGGGCAGCCCAAGCTCGCGCGCCTTGAGGAGCCGGCGCATGATCTTGCCGCTGCGCGTCTTGGGCACGCTCGCAACGATGTCGATCTCCTTGGGCGCGACCACCGCTCCCAATCGTTTGCGCGCGAAACCGAGCAGGTCGAGGCGGAGTTCTTCGCTCGCAGCATACGCCGGCTTGAGCGAGACGAATGCCTTGACGACTTCACCAGCCACCGGATCGGGTTTCCCGATCACTCCGGCTTCCGCCACCGCCGGATGCTCCATCAGCACGCTCTCCACTTCAAACGGGCCGATCAGATGACCGGATGACTTGATCACGTCGTCAGCGCGCCCGACGAACCAGAAATAGCCGTCCGCATCGCGCTTGGCGAGATCGCCGGTGAGGTACCAGCCGCCCGCAAAGCATTTGCGATAACGTTCCTCCTCGTGCAGGTACCCGCGAAACATCGAGGGCCAGCCGGGCCGCAACGCGAGTTCGCCCTCGATGCCGGGTTCGCTCACGGCCTCGATGGCTCCGTCGCCTCGGCGCCGGACGATATCCGCATCGATGCCGGGCAAGGGCCGGCCCATCGAACCCGGACGGATATCCATCGCCGGGTAATTGGCGATCATGATTCCGCCGGTCTCGGTCTGCCACCAGTTATCGTGAATCGGAAGCCCGAATGCGTCCTGCCCCCACACGACCGCCTCCGGGTTGAGCGGTTCGCCAACGCTCGCGATGAATCGCAGCGCGGGGAACTCGAATTTCCGGATCACTTCGGTTCCGACTCTCATCATCACGCGCACCGCGGTCGGAGCAGTGTACCAGACAGTTACTTTCTGATTCTGGAGGATACCGTACCAGCGCTCGGCATCAAAATCTGCCTCGTCGACGATGCTCGTAATGCCGTGGGTCATCGGCGCGATGATCCCGTATGAGGTCCCGGTTACCCAGCCCGGATCGGCAGTGCACCAGAAGATGTCATCGGGGTGAAAGTCGAGAGCAAGGTGGGCAGTCGAATGATGAGCGACGACCGCCTGGTGCACATGCATCGCTCCTTTCGGCTTACCGGTCGTCCCGCTCGTGAAGTGAAGCAGAGCGAGATCCTCCGGATCGGTCGGAGCAATCTCGAAGCGATCGTCCGCCTGATTCATCAGTTCGTGGAAATCGAGCGCGCCGGGAATCGCGGAAATTTCCGCCGGCGTGCCGATTAGCAAGACATGCCGGAGACCGGGAAGTGAGTCTCGCACTTCAGCCACCTTTCGTTTATACAGGGCGGCGGTAGTAACCAGAACCCGGCCGTCGCCGATACTCATTCGCTGGCGAATCGGCTCAGGCCCAAAGGCGGAGAACAGCGGACAGAAGACGCTGCGATTCTTCAGCGTGCCGAGCGCGCTGATATACAGTTCCGGGATTCTCCCAGCCAGCAGGAATACTCGCTCGCCCTTTTCGATTCCAAGCTTCTTGAGCACATTGGCGAAGCGATTCGTAAGCGACCACAAATCCGAGTAAGTGAAGTCGCGTACTTCCCCCCGTCTGCCGAGCCAGCGCAGCGCCAGGTGATTGCGCCGAGGTCCCGCGATGTGACGATCGATCGCCTCGTGAGCGATGTTGAGGCCCCGGCCGCCGGGAAGACCGTCCAGCGCGCGCCGGGCTTTCTCCCAGGAGAATTCAGCCCGGGTCCGGTCATAGTCCACCAGATTTGGCGCGATGGCCCAGCCCTTGCGCGGCTTCTCGATTGTCTCCCAGGTCATCGGCAGCGTCCTTGGCGAACCGAGGTCTTGAATTCAGCGGTGTGCAGACAGTTCACTCCAGGATCGACGTGGCAAGAGGCATGCCGCGAAATCGGTGGGGCTTGCCGGCCACGCCGGTCGTGGTGTTTCCATCGGCTACAGCAAATCGCTGCCCTTGGCGTCACATGACGGCAGGTGCGCGCCGAGGATGGCGATGGTCACGAGGACGGCGATGTCATACGGAGTGGCGTAACTTGGGCGGGGCGCCGATCGTCAGGATATTGCCGGAGCAGGAAGCAGCGCGCGGACCGGGACGATTGGCGAGGTCACAAAAGCGCGGATTCGGCCCCGCCCGAGCGAAGCTCAGATGGAGGGGCTGCAAGTTCCGCACGCGCGGCGAAGTTCAGGATACCGCCCGTGCACGGTTCTTGCTCCAACTCGAAGGGAAAATCCGACGGGCAGGCGGCGGGGAAAACAACCGGCGCGGGGCTGGGCTCGATGCGGCCGAGGTTGCACGAACGTGCCGACAAGCCTCAGCATGCGACGTGCCCGGTTATCGGCAGCACGATGCCTTCCGCATTTCTCAAGTTTATTTCGACAGCGCGCCGCTATCTAACAGGCGCTTCCGCTACGGGAGCGATCGCGCCTGCCGGTGCGGCCGCTCTGAAACCGGGCGCCGAGGCTGCCGTTCGCACTTTCGCGCTGACTCGCCGCTTCGGCGATCTGGTTGCCGTGGACGACGTGTCGCTGACCGTACTGCCGGGGGAAATCTTCGGTCTGATCGGTTCGAACGGCGCGGGTAAGAGCACCCTCATCAAGATGCTGACGACTCTTCTGCCGCCCTCGTCGGGCACCGCACAGGTGGCGGGCTTCGACATCGTCACGCAACCTTCACGCGTGCGCCGAAGCATCGGTTACGTGCCGCAGATGCTCTCGGCAGACGGCTCCCTGACGGGTTACGAAAATCTGCTGCTTTCAGCGCGGCTCTACGTGATTCCGCGCCGCGAGCGCGCACAGCGAATCGCCGAGGCGCTTGCGATGACGAATCTGACCGAGGAGGCCGGCCGTCTCGTGCAGCAGTACTCCGGCGGAATGATCCGGCGCCTCGAGATCGCCCAGAGCATGCTGCATCGGCCCAGGATCCTGGTAATGGACGAGCCGACCGTGGGGCTCGATCCGCTCGCTCGGCGCGCGGTCTGGGATGATATCCGCGCGCTTCGCGAAACGCGTGGCATGACGATGCTTATAACCACTCATGACATGGAGGAGGCGGACGAACTCTGCGATCGGATCGCGCTGATGCATCGCGGACGAGTCGAGGTTATCGGCGCGCCCGCGCAACTCAAGCAGCAGGTAGGCCCGGAGGCTACCCTCGACGACGTCTTCGCGCACTACACCGGGTTCGAGCTCGAGCCGGGGGGCGGTTATCGTCAGGTGCGAGAGACGCGGCGGAGCGCGCGACAACATGGCTGAGTATGATGCCGTCTTTCCCCTGACTGCTGACTATGCCACGCAGGTGCTGGCGGTGGTGGATGCAGAAGTGAGCAAGCTCCGCCATGACCCGATGGAACTGCTGTCCCGGGCAATCCAGCCGGCGCTTTGGCTGGTCCTGTTTGGCAAGGTCATGGCTCAGGTCAAGGGGCTGAGCGCGGGCACCAATTACCTCGACTTCCTGGCGCCGGGCATTCTTGCCCAGAGCGTTCTGTTCGTCGCGATCTTCTACGGCATCGCGGCAATCTGGGAACGCGATCTCGGCGTACTCCATCGCTATCTGGTAAGCCCGGCGCCTCGAACCGCGCTGGTGCTCGGAAAGGCGATCTCATCCGCGCTGCGAGGGCTGTCACAGGCGCTAATGGTTTACGCGCTGGCCGTCGTCCTCGGCATCGCGCTCAGCCCCAACCCACTGCATGTGCTCGGCGTGATCGGGTTCATCGCGCTGGGCTCGGCGCTTTTCTGCAGCTTCTCGCTCATCGTGGCCTGCATCGTGAGGACCCGCGAGCGCTTCATGGGCATCGGCCAGGCGCTGACGATGCCGATCTTTTTTGCGAGCAACGCAATCTATCCGATACGTTTGATGCCGGGATGGCTGCAAGCCATCTCGCGCCTCAATCCGCTCACGTACGAGGTCGATGCGCTCCGGGCGCTGATGCTGCAAAACGGGGCGAGCACGATTGGACTGGGGTTCGATTTCGCGGTGCTCGTGGGCGTTTTCTCAGTGCTCGTCGCAATTGCAGCGCGGCTTTATCCGAGGATGGGCGAGTGAAAAATCAGCGGAGTTACCCATGAGGCAAATTCTGATTCTGGCCTACAGGCTCCTGGTCAGCGACAAGGGCAAATACACGGCGCTGCTGGTCGGAACCACCTTTTCGGTCTTTCTGATCGTGCAGATGACCTCGTCATTCGCCGGCATTCTCACCAAGGCATCCGCCACAGTAATTAACGTGGGCGCGAGCATCTGGGTCATGGATCCTGCCGCCACGAATACTGTGTTCGGCAGCATCCCGATGCCCGATTACGTCCTCGATGCGGCGCGCAGCATCAACGGGGTCAAATACGCAGTTCCTCTCTATCTGGGGTCGGCGCTACTCAAGTTGCAAGATGGGACCTACCAGTCAGTGACAGTCATCGGGCTTGATGACAGCAGTTTGGTGGGAAGGCCGCAGCTATTGGAGGGCAATATCGAGGATATTTTTGCCGAGAACGGATTCATCGCGGTGAAAGACGAGGAGTTTCCCAAGCTCCATAATCCGACGCTCGGAACCGAGTTCGAACTGAACGACCATCGCGGCGTCATCGTGGGAATCGCCAAGGTTGCCACCGGGGCGCTTTACGGCACCCCGACGCTGTACACTACTTACTACCGCGCGATTCAGTATATTCCGTCGATGCGCTTCACGGTCTCGTACATCCTCATCGAGCCGAAGACCAAAGCCGACATCCCGTTTATCCAGCAGCAAATCGCACGGCTCGGTTACCTCGCCCTGACGAACAGGGAGTTTCGGGATGGGATATCGGACTATCTGAAATATAAGACCTCGATTGGGACCAACACGCTTCTGATGACGGTGATCAGTTTCATCGTCGGCTTGTCTATCTCGGGGCAGACCTTCTACACATTTATAATCGAAAACCTCGAACACTTCGGGGCGCTCAAGGCGATGGGTGCGAAAGGGCGCGAGCTGGTATACGTGATAATATTCCAGGCCGGGTTCACGGCGCTCATCGGCTATGGACTTGGAATTGGCCTGTCCACGATGCTCATAACGGCCGCCAAGATGAGGTTGCCGGAGTACTCTTCGCGGGTGACCTATACGAATCTCGGCCTCGCACTGGTGCTGGTCATGCTGATCGCGACTATCTCCGGTTATGCCGGCGTACGCCGGGTGCTGAAAATCGAACCGTTCGATATCTTCCGAGGCTGACATGCCCAGGGCGGCAATCGTGGCCGACAAGCTCACCAAATGGTTCGGACAGGACGACGTCAGAACCTACGCGGTGCGAGAGGTGAGTTTCGAGGCGAATTGGGGCGAAATGCTCTACATAGTTGGACCGTCGGGAAGCGGTAAGACGACTCTGTTAAGCCTCATTTCCGGAATTCTCCGGCCCAACGCAGGATCGGTCAGAATAGACAGCCGCGATCTTTGGAGCCTGTCCGACAACGAAATCGCCGACTTCCGCCTGAACACCATCGGGTTCGTCTTTCAGGACTATCATCTCTTCCCTCGCCTGACGACCGCGGAAAACGTCGCTATCCCGCTGGTGCTGAAAAGGCGGACGTGGGGCGAGGCGCTGCGCGCTGCTGCGCGATATCTGGATGTAGTGGGCCTCGGTGACAAGGCGGCGCTTCCGCCGACCAAGCTCAGCGGCGGCGAGCAGCAGCGGGTTGCAATCGCACGCGCGATCGTTCATCAACCCGAAATTCTGGTATTCGACGAGCCGACCGCCTCGCTCGACGGAGAGACCGGGCGTAGGATCGTGTCATTCGTCAAGACCGACATCCTGACGCCGCAGCGCTGCATCGTGATGGTTACGCATGACAACAGGATCTTCGAATACAGCGACAGGATCATGACGATGGAGGACGGACGGATAACAGGTTTTCTTCAGGGCGCGCCGTATGAGGCTTAGGATAGAAATACTGCTGGCCTTCATCGGACTGGGGGCCGGCATGATCGGCGCATACATCTACGGTCTGCACGTCGTGGCGCAGGCCCCGGCGTTCAATCCGCCGGCAAACCCCTACGCCAAAGGCGTGTACGCCGAGGGGATGGTCGAGGCCTATCAGAACAACGGCGCGAACATAAATATCTTTCCGAATATATCCGGCACCATCATCGACATTCCCGTCCGCGAGGGCGAATGGGTCCGCAAGGGAACCATGCTGGTGCACTTTGACGACTCGGTCCAAAAGGCGGCGGTCGAGGCGGCGAAGGCCCAGGTCGCGTACGCACGCGCGCAATTGAAGAACGTCCGCGATGAACTTGCGAAAGACGAAGCCTCCTATCGGTTGGATCCTAAATCGATAAGCAAATATACCCTCGACGACGCGATAAACGCGGTCAAGGTGGCGGCAGGCAACTTGCAAGTTAATGAAAAGAACTATATTTCGGGCAAGGCTCTGCTTGCCTGGTATACGATCGCCGCGCCAGGGGACGGAAGAATTCTGGCTATTCAGGCCGCGGTTGGAAGCTACGTAACCGCCAACCAGGGCACCTACGATACATACACCCAGGGCTTCGATCCCATCATCGTGATGGGGCCGTCGGAAGACTATCTCAGTGTCAGGTGTTACATCGACGAAATACTGATTCACAGGCTTAAGCCGGGGCCGGAGATGGATGCGCGGATGTTAATTCGCGGAACCAACATCAGCGTCCCGCTCGAATATGTCAGGGTTCAGCCTTATGTGTCGCCAAAGATCGAACTGTCAAATGAGCGAACGGAGCGAGTCGATGTGCGGGTGCTGCCGGTGATATTCAGGTTCGCGCGGCAGAAGGATCTTCCCGTGTACCCGGGTCTGCTCGTTGATGTTTATATTGCGGAAAAATAGCCGGCCGCAGACGCCGGGCGGCGGGCGCGCGAGCCCGTTGATATTGCTCGGCGCAGCGTTGCTTTGGTGCAGTTTGTGGAGCTGCGCAGTTGGGCCGGACTTCGTCCGGCCCAAGGCGCCTGCAACTCAGCGCTACACGCACGAGGAGGAGCCCGCCGGAACTGTGGCTGCGGACGGTACTGCGCAGCGCTTCGAGCACGGCGCGCGGATCGCCGCGGACTGGTGGCGGCTGTTCAACTGTCCGAAACTGGACGCGATCGTGATGCAGTCGATAGCCAATAATCCGACGCTGCAGGCCGCCCAGGCGAGCCTGCGTCAGAGCCAGGACAATCTCCGCGCCGGCTATGGCATCTTCTATCCGCAACTAAGCGCAAACTTCCAGCCCACGCGCCAGCAATTCTCGGCAGCTCGCTTTGGCTCGAGCGTGGCGCCGAGCATTTTCGACCTTTATACCTTGCAGGCGACGATCAGTTATGTACTCGACGTGTGGGGCGGGGAACGGCGCACGGTCGAGGGCCTCGGTGCTCAAGTCGACGTTCAATACTACAACACCGAGGGGACCTACCTGACGCTGTCAGGAAATATCGTCAACGCCATCGTGGCCGAGGCGGCATACAGCGCCGAGATCGATGCGACCGAGCAAATCATCGGATTTCTTCAGCAGGAAGTTCAAATTACTAATGCGCAAGTGCAGGCGGGTACAGTTCCTTACGCGAACCTGTTGAGCATTCAGACTCAGCTCGAGACCACCCAGGCGACGCTGCCTCCTCTCCGCCAGCAACTGGCGCACACCCGCCACCTGCTCGCTACCTTGATGGGACACGCGCCCGCCGACGTGGCGCCGCCGCAGGTCACTTTTCCCGAACTCACGCTGCCGAACAATCTGCCGGTCAGCCTGGCTTCGGATTTGGTCCGCCAACGCCCCGATATCCTGGTTGCCGAGTCCCAGCTACATAGCGCCAGCGCCCAGATCGGAGTCGCAACTGCCGCGATGTTCCCGAGCTTCACGCTGAGTGCCGACTACGGATGGAACGGCAGCACGCTTTCCACCCTGTTTGGAAGCAGCACAGCTTTCTGGATGTTCGGCGCATCGGTCGCAACACCAGTGATCCAGGGGCCTACACTTTGGTATCAGCGAAAGGCGGCAATCGATGCGTATCAGCAGGCCCTGGCTAACTATCGCCAGACCGTTCTTGCGGCCCTTGCTCAGGTTGCAGATGCACTGGACGCGCTCCAGCATGACGCTCAAACTCTGAGCGCGCAGTCGCAGGCCGTCCGCACGGCGTCCGAGACACTCCGCTTGATCCTGATTAACTACCAGGCTGGTACGGTCAATTACCTGCAAGTGCTAATCGCGGATTACCAATACCAGCAGGCGGAACTCGGCTATATCCAGGCGTTGGGACAGCGGCTTCAGGATACTGCCGCCTTATTTGTCGCCCTGGGAGGAGGTTGGTGGAGCGCTCCCCAGACTGCCCTTGGCGGCCCCTCAATCCTCGCCGCAGGGGGCAGCCGGCTCTTGCAATCCGGTCAACAAAGCCGGTGAATGTACTACTCCATGAAGAGTATTCTTCGGTAAGGTGGTTCGCTCGTGGCGAGACCTGCTGGAGCGAGGAAGCAACAAGGGGCGCGGCCCGATATTATTGACCCGAACCGGATGAACGGCCGTTTGAGAGGAGAGGCTGAATGATGCGCAACGAACGAAGTGCTATAGCTCGAATATTCAGTGCGCGAACCCATTGGAGGATGGTGGCTGCAATAGTGATTCTGGCCGGTCTTGCCGCGCCGCAGATCGCGGCTGCTCAGGATAGTGCCAAGCGCGACTACATTGTCTATTGCTCTAGCTGCCACGGGACGGACGGCCGCGGAAATGGCCCGGCCGTGTACGTGGTTCCCGGCTTCAAGCCGACCGATCTGACAGTGCTGACCAGGACCCATGGGGGCCAGTTCCCCGCCGACGAAGTCCGCAGGATCATCGACGGCCGGAAAGCCAGGCTGCCGGGCCACACGGATTGGGATACTAACATGCCGCTTTGGGGTGTTCAGTTCCAGGAAGAGGGAGCGGAGTTCACTCCTGAGACTGAAGCGAGAGTCCGGCGCAGAATCGATGCGCTAGTCGCCTATATTCGTTCGATACAGCGTGATTAGCGCCGCGCTATAGATTTTCGCGCGCGAAACAGGCAGGAGTCAGTCAACCCGCGGAGCTGTGGTCGACGATGAACGTTCGCGTCTCATCGTCGTAGGCGAACAGTTCGGCGTATCTCCCCCAGCCGATCACCGCGCGCAGAGTGTTCTCCGCATCGTTGGGGTTCAGTTGGTCCTCGAGCTCGGGCTCGAATCTTTCTCGAGGCGCCCGATGGCCCTCGCGCTCATCGAGGATATGGCGGATGTGCGCGGCGAGCGGAACGAATCGAAGCAGATGCTCTCGGAACAGGCGCTTGCGATCGTCGGTTCCGCTCTGAGCGAATATGCGTCCCGCGGTGGTCAACTTGATCGCGCCGTCCTTGAGTTCGGCGAACTCCATGATGTGAAGGGCCTCGGCGATCAGAAACAAATCCCGGATGTCGAGCGAGAGTGCGGGCGCGATCTTGGCCAGATCTGCGCGCCCGTCGTAGGGCGGGGCGGCCAGGGCCTCGATGAATCCGCTGATGCGGTTGACCGAGACCGGTGGCAGCGGCTGGACCAACCCGCCATGAAGGCCGCGCAGCGCTCCTATAGACTCAGTCGCGCGCGAAGTGAGTATTGAATAGAACTCGTCAACGATAGTATGGAACTCAGGATCCAGGCGGTCGCGCGGATGCGCGAGCGGAACCGGAATTTCGGCGGCGATGCGGCCTGGATTCGACGAGAGGACAAGGATTCGATCGCACATCATGACGGCTTCTTCGATGTTGTGCGTCACCAGCAGCACCGACTTGGTCGGAAGCTGCCGCGCGACCCAGAGATCGAGGAAGTCAGTTCGCAGGGTCTCTGCCGTGAGCACATCGAGGGCCGAGAACGGCTCATCCATCAGGAGCAGGACCGGCTCGACCACGATTGCCCGAGCAAAGCCAACTCGCTGCCGCATTCCGCCCGAAAGCTCGCGCGGGTAGGCGGATTGGAAGCCGTCGAGACCGATGAGATCGATGGCGGACATCGCACGGCGGCGTGCTTCGTCGCGCGACAACCCGAGCGCATCGAGGCCGGCCTCCACGTTCTCGAGCACGGTCAGCCAGGGAAACAGCGCAAAGCTCTGAAATACAACCGCGATGCCCTCGCTTGGCCCCGAGAGCGGCGCCCCGCGATAGACAACTTCTCCGGAGGTCGCTTTCATCAGTCCTCCCGCGATGCGCAACAGAGTCGATTTTCCCGAGCCTGAGCGGCCGAGCAGGCCGAGAATCTCGCCTTCGTGCAGAGACAGATCGATGTCCGCCAAAACGGGCAGCGCCTCGCCCGATGGCATCGCGAAGGCCTTGCAGACCTTGCGCATCTCGAGGACAGGACTATTCGCCGGCTGCGCCATCGAACGCTCTCAATCCAATCGTGTCCGCCGCTCCGCAAATGCATACAGCGGGCGCCATATGAGCCGGTTCATCATGATAACAAATACCGACATCACGGCGACGCCGAGTGCGATGCGCGGATAATCTCCCGCATCGGTCATCTGCGCGATATATGCTCCGAGCCCCAGTCCACTCAGTTTGGTTGGTCCCCAACTGACCGCCTCCGACACGATGCTCGCGTTCCACGCCCCGCCTGAAGCCGTGATTGCTCCCGTCACATAATACGGAAATATCCCGGGCAACATCACCTGCCGCCACCAGCGCCAGCCCCGGATGCGGAAGCTGGATGCGGCCTCTCTGAAATCGGTCGGAAAGGCGGTCGCGCCGGCGATGACGTTGAACAGGATGTACCATTGCGTTCCGAGAATCATCAGAGGGCTGAGCCAGATCTTGGGAGCGAGCGAATATCTTACGATTACGAAGACGGCGAGCGGGAAGAGCAGATTCGCAGGGAAGGCCGCCAGAAATTGCGCTAACGGTTGTACCTTTTCGGCGAGCCTCGGCCGAAGACCAACGCCGACTCCGATCGGAACCCATACAACGGTCGCCAGCACGATCAGAATTACCACGCGAAGCAGAGTGAGCAGTCCATTGCTCACTGCGATAGTCACATCGTCCCACGAGAGCTCGGGCTGAGCAAATTGCACGAGCTTCCATCCCACATACGCGACCGCGGCGAGAAGAGCGCCGTACCACGCAATGTCGATCGCCCGATGCGGCGGCGTCCAGCCGCGCGGCCACCGGGGTCTTACCGGGAGAGAAAGCCGGGCCCGCGCAACATCCTGCGCAGCCGTCCCGACCGGCTCCGCGACGCGTCTGAGCACTCGCGCCTGGCGAAACAGGTCAAGCACCCAGCTCTCCGGTACGACCTGCGCCGCGGTTTGCTCGAACCGGAACTTGTCGGCCCACGCCACCAGCGGACGGAAGAGCAGTTGATCGTAGATTATGATCGTGATGGTCATTGCGGCGATCGCCCACCCTGCCGCCTCCAGGCTGCGGTTGTGAATCGCAAGCGCAACGTACGACCCGATACCCGGCAGCGTGATCTGGATATTGCCCACCGAGATGGCCTCGGAGGCGACGACGAAGAACCAGCCCCCGGACATCGACATCATCATGTTCCACACGAGCCCCGGCATCGCGAACGGCACCTCGAGCCGCCAGAATCGCTGCCATCCGGAGAAGCGAAAACTGCGGCTCGACTCGTCGAGGTCGGTGGGGACGGTTATCAGCGACTGATAGAAGCTGAACGCCATGTTCCAGGCCTGCGCGGTGAAGATCGCAAAAATCGCCGCGAGTTCGGGTCCCAGCGCAGTGCCCGGAAAAAGCGAAACGAAGAACACCACCGTGAATGAGAGATATCCCAGCACCGGCACCGATTGCAGAACGTCCAGCAACGGGATCAGTACGGTTTCAGCCCGCCGGCTCTTGGCCGCCGGCGTCGCGTACGCGAACGTGAAGAGAAGCGAGGCGGCGAGCGCGGCCAGCATTCGCATCGTCGTGCGCAGAGCATAAAGCGGCAGAACTGCCGGCGACAGGGAAATACTCGGCTGCTCGGCGGCAACCAGCGGCGCCAGCATCTGATGGACGCCGGATCCGATGAGGATCATGATCCCCAGCACCAGCAGAACGGCGACCGCATCCCGCCAGGTCGGGATGCGCTGGCGCCAGGCTCTTCCGATCAGGACCTCGGCATGCTGCTCCACGTCTTTCCCTGCTCGAAAGCTGCGGGTGAATTACGTTTGCAATGAAAGCAGCATCAAGATCGCGCATCAACCGCGGCGCAGGCCATCCTCTTCCCTTCGCCAATCTCGGCTCCCCCGATTGAAGCCCGCGCACCGAGAACGCTGACCACGCTTGTAATTGATCTCACGAAGTGGAGATTAGGCGCCGCAGAATTGGGACCTTTAGAAAATCCAATATGATCAGGTACAGAACACATGCCAAAAGCACACCGCCAGCCAAGAGGACCGGGAGAGGAGCCATCAAAATTCCCAGACCCGACAAGAGACAAACCACGCTCACATCCACAATCGAACTAAGAATCATCCATCGGCTCGGAAAGGAATTCCAAAAGTGGTGGCGCTCGCGTACCAGATACACCATCCCCTGGCCTGTGAATACAAGGGTCAGGAAGACCAGCGTCTGTAGTTGAGGAAGCGGCAGACGAAGAAAACCGCGCCCATAGAAGAAAAGCCCAAAAGACAGAAGCAAGATGAGGCTGCCGAGGCTCATTCCCGCCAGCATCAATGTTCGAATCCGCCACCGATCAGGCATTAGTGAAGCGGATACATGATCCGTCGCAATCGACATGGTGACGAAATCGTTGGTGAACAACAGCATTACAATCAGCAGAGGTGTGATGATGAAAGCGTGCGTGAGAATCACCCCGAGGCTGAGGAATAATCCGATTTCGACGGTCTTGATAATCTTGTTGAGCGTATACGTGAGCATACGCTGATAGATGCGCCGGCTCGTGTCGACAGCCGTTAAAATGTCACTGAGGCCGGGGTTGGTGAGCACCAGGCTTGCCGAGGCTTTCGCCACATCGGTGGCGCTGGCCACCGCGATCCCGACTTCTGCTTGTTTCAAAGCTGGTGCATCGTTGACCCCGTCTCCGGTCATCCCGACCACGTGACTCGCCTGCTGCAATGCGCGGACCAGGCGGAACTTGTCTTCAGGGAATACGCCCGCGAAGACTGCGCAATCGAGCGCCTGATCGATGTGCTCGCGCAGGTTCTGTGACGAGCAGGCGCGCCCGGCGATTCCGACCTGGGCGGCAACCGCTTGAGCCGTGGCGAGCCCATCGCCGGAAACCATGAGTACGCGGACTCCCAGTTCGTTGAGGCTCATTACCAGGGACTTGGAGTCGTCGCGAGGCGGATCCTGAAGCGCCAGTAGTCCAATCATTCGGACGGCGCCTTCGGCTCCGCCGGCCACGCCGAGCACGCGGTAACCTCCTCCTGCAAGGCGCTCAACGTCAGCGCTTACGTCGGGGGTGCTGCCGACACGGGCGGCGAGCGACTCAGGTGCGCCCTTCAGCGCAAGCAATTGCTTGCCGTTTTGACCGATAGTGGCTTCAGCAAGTTTGGTTGCCGGCTCGAACGGAACGAATCTGACACGTTGAGCCTTACCTGAGAGCGCGCCTTCGGCTCGTGCCCGCTCAAGTACGGCGAGATCGATTGGGTCCTGGCCGGCTTCGTCGCTCGCATACGCTGCGAACCGTAACAAGTCGTGCACGCTGAACGGTGGGTAGGGATGCAACGCCGCCAGCGAGAGCCGATTTTGAGTTATCGTTCCGGTCTTGTCGCTGCACAATACATCCATCGCCGCCGCTTCCTCGATCGCCGACAGACGCGTGACCAGCACTCCGCGCCTGGCCAGTTCCACAGCGCCCAAGGCGGTTGCGAGCGTGAAGGTGGCCGGCAGCGCGACCGGGACCGAAGCCACGAGTAGAATCAGTACGAATGGAAGCGTCTCGCCAAGAGGCATACCCACAAGAGCGGCGTATAGGAAGACCCCCATCGCCAGCGCGATGTCCATCGCGACGAGGTACTTCACGATCGTGAAGATGATGCTCTCAAGATGGCTCGCCGTCCGGGCGGAACGGACCAGTTCGGCGGTCTTCCCAAAATAGGTTCGCTGGCCGGTTGCCGTGACCTCACCGCTCGCCTGGCCACGCTTGACTAATGAACCGGCGTAAGCGGTTTTGTCCCGATCTGCCTCGACCGGCACCGACTCACCGGTGAGAGCCGATTGGTCGATTAAGACCTCTCCCTCGTGGATGCCAATGTCGGCTGGCACAAGGTCACCCATTTGCAGGTGAACGAAATCACCTGGAACCAGGTCCTCTGCTGGAATCAGATTCCACACGCCGTCGCGCAGAACTCTCGCCCCCACGGCCAGGCGCTTACTCAACAGCTCGAGCGCGCTGTGCGCTCGGCTCTCCTGGAACAGACTTAACCATGCGTTGAAGACGAGCAGCACCGCAATGACAGCAGCCTCGAGGAACTTGCCGAGCGCAAGTTCGAGCACGATTGTTACTTCGAGCATCCATGGCACCGGAGCCCAGAACTTCCCCAACAGCGCCAGGACTGGATGCGGTTTTTTCTCGGCCAGGATGTTGGGGCCGGACTCGAGGAGACGCCGGTGAGCCTCCCCGCTCGTGAGGCCGCGCGATGGCGTCGTAACCGGTGGCTGACTGACTGAATCACCCATTGACGCACCTAGGCATGCCGCTCCATGGTTTCCGCTTTCTCAGGAGCTACGGGGGTGAATTACGTCTGCAATGAAAGCAGCCTCGCAGTCGCGCATCAACCGCGGCGCGGGCCATTGGCGGGCGACCTCCCGCCGTCGCGTATCTACTGAGGCAGCGGCGATCCCACCGTCTGCTCGATTGCGACCTTCTGCGCAAGAAACTGGTTTTGAAGCTGCAGATGGGACACCTGCAAGCTGTAGAGCTGCTGATAAGCGTTTTGCAGTTGTGCGAAGTTGAGCTGCCCGTTCTCATACGCAACGATGGCGACTTCGTAACCATGCCGCGCGATTGGGATTAGCGAATCGTGATAGAGCCTGGCCTGGCGGTAGTCCACCAGCGCAGTGCGATACAAGGTCGTCACGATCGCCGAGGTCTGGTTCTTGATAGAGCCGAGATCGTAGCGGGCCGCCTCGAGATCGTGAAGCGACTTTACCACGTCCTCGCGCTGATGCCACCGGAAAAAAATCGGCACGTTGAAGGCGAGAGTCAGGCTGTGATCCTCAGTGCGATTCGGCGCCGGTGCTGCGCTGGTCAGTAGGTAATCGTCAAAGGAATAGCTAAGGCTGTAGTCCGGTAGATACTCCATCTTGGCCAGGGTCGATGCGGTATCGGAGTTTCTTTCCGTGAGCGCGGCTTGCAGAATCTCCTGGCGTGTCTCCGCCGCCCGGCGGATCAAATCATCAAGACCGGCGGTAAGCGGCCGCACGTCAAGCGTCTGATCGACGGTGAGCGGTTCGTCGGGCCGGCGGTACAAGAGCATATTGATCTGCGTCCGATCGTTCTGAACGTTCAGCCGAAACACTTCCAGTTGCTGCACCATCGTGGAGTATGCCAATTGCGCCGCGATGATGTCCGCTTGCGTGTTCTTGTTGCCCTGGTAGCCGATTTCCGTCACCTTGACGACTTTTTCGAGCAGGTTTGCCTGCTCCTCCGTGGCCGCGGCCAACGCCGCATCCAGCGCGAGTTGATAATAGCCCACCTGGACCTGGGCTCTCAGATCGCGCTCAGTCGCTTCCAAAGCCAGTCGCGCGATATCGGCCGTTCTCCTGGAGAGGTCCGCCTGATACAGGGCCTTTCCTGGAAACTGAAGGGATTGCGTGACCCCGATGGTGTGCGCGGAGGCTTTGAATAAGGGGAAATCGGGGCTGTCGGTGTTGGAATAACTGAATACCGGATCCGCCGGAGCGTAATTCTGTTGAATCTGGTGCGAAGCGGAAAGCCACCGCTCCCTCGCGCTCTTCACCCCGGGATTGTTCTGCATTGCCTCGGTAATAAGTTGGTCGAGCGTCAATCGTCCTGCGTCCTGAGCGCGCGCCTCCGGAGCAGTCACCGTCGCGAGAGGGAAGATTGCGAGCATGAGTATGAAAGAGCCGGTGAAATGAACTCGCTTCATGACAATTCCACCTCCGAACGTTCGACGATCAATGCGGCAATTCGCGCACGAGCGCGTTGCGATGGTCCCCGCCGAGCATCAGCCTAGTCTCAGAGGCTAGCGAACCCGTGGATGCTCATCCACCACGAGGGCGAATTTTCTGCGGGCGAGGTATTCGCGGAATATTAGATAATCTTATGGACGGCCAGCCAGGGCCCGCGCGCAGACAACTCCGCGTACAGCAGCGGAACAAATGCTGCCCAGGCCAGCAGATCAGGACTCAGACTCGGAAACGACACCGCCAGCGCAAGTCCGCTGGCGCACGCGAGGAGGCAATTCGTCGCGGTCTCCTTCCGCCATCTGTGTGACAATCGTTGGCCTGTTTCTATGGGCGCTCAGTGGGACGTCACACCCGCGGACGGTTCGGCTTCGCAATGGTCGAGGCCGTCGGTCTGAGCAAGGATGCCCGTTTGATAGACATGCAGGAGAGCATTCTTGATTCTCTCCTGGTCGTTCGCCGGCCACATCTCATGCAGCGCTTGCCAGGCCTGCTCTTCCCGCCCGCTATACAGATAGTCTGCGGCGATC
Source organism: Binataceae bacterium (SeqCode) (assembly GCA_035626155.1). Lineage (GTDB taxonomy): Bacteria > Desulfobacterota > Binatia > Binatales > Binataceae > DASPOF01. The sequence continues at coordinate 5,167 of DASPOF010000093.1, read as the reverse complement.
TCTAATATCCCATTCTCGGTATTCGTATCTCTCTTCGCTCGAGGTGCGTTCCGAAACTGCTCTACTTTCCGGGTTGGCAAGAAATGCTTGCGTGTGTGCGCGATATCTTCATCGTACCTCGCCCGGAAACAGGCGCTGGCATTGAGCAATCTATGACGGTCAAGTCGTAAGATGACTTCAGGGATGAAGAAAATGTCGGTCTGCAGCTCCTCGTCCATAAAGCGATCGAGTGCCCCATCCCACGTGACGAGATATATTGGGCCGCCTTTATTAAGTCGCTTAGCGCTCATTCCGTAGTGATTCTGAACCTCCTTCAACACTTCAAATTTGAGGCCAAGCGAGGCAAATATCGTACGCACGTTATCGGCGCCGGACCCGGGCACTGGAAGTAACTCACTTAATTTGAGAACTGGTGTTGTACCGCCGCTAATTGGATCTCCGGATTCCGAATTAATGTTAATCCCGGTGACAAGCCCGCGCACGACCGGAGCTGACAAATGGAACACAGTGCCCGCATCGTCTGATTCGACCGATAGCTCACAAACGTTGGTACTGCCTATATTGTACAGATTAACCGTGTATTTGCCAAAGCTATAGCCGACCGTCTTGCTGGGAGTACCAGAATCGCACTCCAGATCGCACGTTATAACCGCGCTGCTGGAGGTCGCACCGAAGACTACGCAGACGAATGCGAGCAGCATGGACAACAAATGTCCGGGGCGACAAACTGCTTTCATCGAATTGCTCCAACGCTACTTGGCGGACGGTTCGGCTTCGCAATGATCGAGGCCATCGGTCTGAGCAAGGATGCCCGTTTGATAGACATGCAGAAGGGCATCTTTGATTCTCTCCTGGTCGTCCGCCGGCCACATCTCATGTAGCGTTTGCATAACCTAAGCCTTCTCGCCGATACTGACGGCGAGTGATCTCGGTCCAGGACATCTGTTTTCCATTGTGTCGTCGCAAACCAATAGAATCATAACCTCCCCATTTTACTCAACTCTTTTTCGGTCAGGTTCTTAGGTCGTGACCAAATCTATTCACACCCTTTTAAGGAAATCTTCCACAGTGGACATCCCACGGATATTCAACATCACTGAAAGTGCCCACCGCATCCACAACCCGATCACACCCGAAAAGCTCGCCACTCTCGGCGCGGCGCTGCGTCTGGAATCGGGGGCCCGAGTGCTCGACCTCGGCAGCGGTTCGGGGGAGATGCTGTGCACCTGGGCACGCGATCACGGCGTCATCGGCACCGGCATCGACATGAGCCGGTTGTTCACCGAGCAAGCGAAACTCCGTGCTGTAGAACTCGGCGTCGCCGATCAAGTCAAGTTCATCCATGGCGATGCTGCCAGCTATGTCTCTGACGAGAAGGCCAGTGTGGCAGCCTGTGTCGGTGCCACTTGGATCGGCGGTGGAGTCGTCGGCACTATCGAGCTTCTGGCGCGGAGCCTGCGCACCGGAGGGATCATCCTCATCGGCGAGCCCTACTGGCGGCAGGTACCGCCGACGGAAGATGTTGCCAAGGGGTGTCTTGCCAACTCAATCTCCGACTTTCTCATGCTTCCAGAACTTCTCGCGTCTTTTGGCCGCCTTGGCTACGACGTCGTTGAAATGGTTCTGGCTGACCAAGACGGCTGGGACAGATACGAGGCGGCCAAATGGCTCACCATGCGCCGATGGCTTGAAGCCAATCCCGGCGACGAGTTCGCGAAAGATGTTCGGGCCAAACTGACCTCGGAACCCGAGCGCTACGCCGCTTACACGCGTGAATACCTAGGCTGGGGTGTGTTCGCGCTGATGAGGCGGTGATGGGTTGGGGCATCCAGCGGATTATCAATGGCTGTGCCGCGCAACAACGGTTGCTCGCGGATTAGAGCGGCCGAGCGAGCATCAAGACCCAAGCAGCACGGACTTGCGCTTGTGGCAGCGAATCTTTTCTAGAGTGGACTCGCCGCGAATCGACGATTTGCAGGATTCGTTGCTCTCTACGCTGCCACGGGCCGAGCGAATCGGCTCGCCCACGCGCGGATTTCGGGCGACTCTCCGAGGAGCCCGGAAAATCGCCGACTTACTGGCGGAGAGGGAGGGATTCGAACCCTCGGTACCGGTTGCCCAGTACGCCAGATTAGCAATCTGGTGCCTTCGACCACTCGGCCACCTCTCCGCGGGTCGGAAGAAAGGGATTTTCGACCATCGATCGGCCCGACGCAAGCCGCGCGCCGCCCCCACTCCGGACCGAAGAGGTCAGCTGTCGGGCTGGACTGGCGGCGTGGTGGTTGAGGTAGGTGCGGCCCACGTATTCTTCGCGATTCTCGCCGGGATCCTCTACGCAACTTTCGCAGGCGCACCTGTGCTGACGAACCGCAGTTCGACGCGCTTGTTCAGCGCTTTGGCGATGCGCCTGAGCATCGCCAATGAATGCCCCTCGTAATCGGCATCTTCCAGCCTGCTAATTACAGAGGTGGTCGTGCCGACGAGTTTTGCGAGCTGCTGCTGGGTCAGGCCCCTGCGCTTGCGAAGCGCATGGATCTTGCGCGCAACCGTGTCGTTCGCCTCTGCCTCGGCCAGTTCGGCCATTCTTTGCGGACGCCCCTCGTAGTAGCGGCGATGAATGATTTCAACCGCGTCAGACGTGGGCTTTCGCTTGCTTGCTTTCTTCATGGCTTTCGTTCCTGAGAAAACGCAGTCTCACTGCTCTTCGAAAGTGTGGAGCTTCGGATCTTGCTCGTATTTCCGCCTTCGTGCGAGCGCCGTCTCGATAGCCGCGTCGGGAACCGTGTCCTGCTTCGTCAAGCCGTTGGCGAGGATTGCCGCAACTCGCCCGTGAAAAAAGTAGAGGATTCGGTAATTCACGTGTTGGAGTCCAACGCGCAGTTCGTATATGCGGTCGCGGAGCAGATCGGCTTCCGGCCGCCGCAATTCATGTCCCAGTTCCGCGAGCCTTTGAATCCTGATCCTGCACTTGTCCTGCGCCTTGGTTGGGAGCGTGTCGAACCACTCCAGCACTGGCACGCTTCCGTCGGCCTCTCGATAGAAGACAACCTTGGTTCTCGGCACTCAGCTTTTCCTTCTTAGCAGATTTCGCAAATTTGCGAAATGGGTTCCGTTGCTAAGTACCCAAAACTGTCCACGACGACCTGAATTCGGGCCATCTGATAGGAACCGCAGGTCAGGTCCGGACTTTCATCTCATACGCGCGCACGGTCATGAGTTCCCTTGCATGGTTCCCGGCGCGGGCGGCATTTCAAAATACTGCTCGACGTGTTCCGGCGTCGCGGTTTCGCGGTATTCGACGAAGCCCTCCAGCGTCTGCCGCCAGAATGCGATGGCCGGGGAATTCTTTGTGAACTCCGACACGTGCCATCGGCCTCCGAACCGGGCGAACAGCGCACGTGCGGCGGCAGTGCCGATACCGCCGCGCCGGTACGCCGGCTTGACGCAGAATTCAGCCATGCTGAAAACGCCATCTTCCCGTCTGCGAATCAGCGCAAACCCGGCGATTTTGTCCTGTGACTTTATCCAGAACGGCCACCGGTTCGGCTCCTGCCAGTACAAATCAAAGTATCGATAGGGGATTTCGTCGAGGAGAGGCAGTCCGCTGATTCTGGAAAGCTCGGCGAGATACTCCTGGAGGTCGCGCCAGAGCTGCGGCTTCTCCGAAATTTCGACGAGCGCGAGATCTACGATTGGCATTTGTCAGCTCGAAGGCGTCGCGAGGGGTGGTGCCCAATCAGACTCGAAATGCCGATACTGCGATGAAGTGGCCCGAGACGAAGCGCGTCGGCCACTTCGCCATCGACTCGAACGCCATCAACGCGCGCGAATACCGCTCCTGGAGCCTCCGCGAGCCGTGACGCGAGACCAGGCGCGCGGCGGGAATCGCCAGCACCCTGGGCGCATGGACGATCGCATCGAGCTCGCGAATCTCAAACCCGGTGCTCTCCAGCACCCGTCTCAGGCGGCGCGGGCCGTACGTTACGCCGACGAAATAGGGCACGATTCCGATCCGCCGGAGCAATCGGATGGGGAGCGCGTTGCGCACCGCGACGACCGGGTTATAGAGGTTGTCGAGCGTCATTACCAATTGCCCGCCGCTCCTCAGCACGCGGTGGACCTCCCGGAGCGCCTGCGCAAGCTCTTCAAAACGCTCGAAGTGATCGAGCGTCGAGTCGGACACGATCAGATCGAAGGACTGATCGGCGAACGGAAGCTGTCGGACGTCGCCGGCGACGGCCGGCAACACGCCGTGTTTCCCCCGCGCCTTTTGGACCATAACCGTCGAGAGGTCCACGCCCACGAATGTTCCCGCCCGTTCGCGCAGGAAGGGGTAGAGGCCGCCGCCCAGGACCTCATCGAAGAGATCGGTCTTTAGAACCCTCCTAAACCTGCCGTTTCGCACCCATCGCGCGACGAGGTCCACATTCAGGGCATCGCTGTGCGATCGCCAGAGGCGATTCGAGGTGGACTCATCCGACTCGCAGGTCAACGCGACCGAATCCCAGTAGCGGGTGTCCGGCTGTCTCATCTCACGCGCCCGTGGCAAGAATCGTTGACTGTCCGGCCGAATGCAACGGCGGATTATCGCTTGTGCGGCGCTTGTTCCGTGTGCGAAAGTCCCGTTCGATTGGCGCCGGAAGCGTGCGGTCCGGCGCGGGGAGGCCCCTTGGCAGCGTCGTTCGATAAGGTAGTCGCCACCCGCCGGTCGATACGAGTTTACGACCGGCGCGAGGTTTCCGATTCGGTCGTGCGGGAGATTGTCGATCTGGCGCGCCATGCGCCGACATCGATGAATGGGCAGGCGTGTTGTTTCCTCGTAATCCGCGACCCGGCCACCAAGAGACGATTGGCGGAGATCAAAAACCTCCATAGCCCGCCCGAAAAACGATCGTATCCAGCCGACTATCTGGCCGACGCTCCGGTGATCGTGGCGGTCTGCGTCGAGCGAGCACGTTCCTTCGGCCGCGAGCCCGAAAACGGCATCCTCGCCACCGCGTTTTTGCTGCTCGCGGCGACGAGCCGCGGGCTTAGCGGCGTTTATCTCTCCGCCACGCAACGCGACGACCCCGGACTCACCGCGAGCATCCGCGACCTGCTCCACATTCCGGCCGGCATCGATCCGATCACGCTCGTCCCGCTCGGATACCCGGGCGCCGAACCGCCC
>DASPOF010000092.1:0-32699 GCA_035626155.1 Binataceae bacterium (SeqCode) | reverse complement strand
GTAGGCCATCGATACGTTGCCCACAAGTCCACAGGCGGGACGCTTCGGGCGATCCCATCGCCTGTGGACCCTGTGGGCAACGCGCCCGATCCTTTGACTCACAAGACAGTCGCTTCCCCCGCAACGAAACGCGGGGGAAGGGAAAAGACGGGCGTTCCCCCGCAACGAAGTGCGAGGGAAGGGAAAAAAGGGGCGTTCCCCGGCAACTGATTGCTGGGGCAGTGAAAGGAGGAAAGGGGCGCGCCGGATGCGTGCGTTCGCGGTGGCTGAATGCGGGGGGGAAGAAAAAAAATAGTGGGGCGGGCCGCCGCGCCCACCGAAAGATGCGCGGGCGCCTCGCCCGCGCAACCTTTGAGATCCCGCCAGCGAAGGCTTCCCCCGGGCCGCGGCGGCAATCCCCTCACGCCTCGGGCGCCAGCGGAATCTCGACGATAAACCGGGTGCCCTGCGAGTCGCTGCTCTGGACGAAGATCCGGCCTCCGTGCGCCTCGACGATTTCCTTGACGATCGAAAGGCCGAGCCCGGCCGCGCCCTTTCCCGTCCCTTCGGCATCGTACTGGGCGAAGCGCTCGAAGATGTGATCGCGGATTTCGGGCGGGATTCCCGGACCTGAATCCGCGACCTCGAGGGCAACTGCGCGCTCGGCTGGATGTGCGCGGACCTCGATCGATCCGCCCGAGGGCGTGTAGCGCAGCGCGTTGCCCAGCAGGTTCGAGATCACCCAGGAGAGCTTGAGCGGGTCGCCGACGATGGCGGGCACCGCCTCGATGTGCTCGGCGATCTTGATCTGTTTTTCGCGCGCCTGGATCGCGAACCGCTTGGTCACGTCGGATGCGATCTGCGCGAGGTCGAGACGCACGCGGCGCACCGCGATCGACGCGCTCTCGCCCCGCGCCAGGTTGAGCAGGTTGTCCGTCAACTGGCGCATCCGGCCGCATTCCTCGAGGATCACATCGATCAGTTCCTTCGTGGTCGGGACCGAGTCCGCCGACGATCGTTTCAACAGCTCCGCCGACAGCACCATCGAGGTGAGCGGCGTGCGCAGCTCGTGCGAAAGCGTGGCGACCAGGTTGGCGCGCGCCCGGTCCTGATCGCGAACGTAGGTCACGTCCTGAAGGATCAGCAACGTGCCGAGAGGCTCGCCGTCGGTCTGACGAAGCACGGTCGGCTTGAGCACGTAGGAATGATTGCGGCCGCGCACGTGGAGGTCGACCTCGATGCGCTGGCCGTCGGGGCCGGTCCGTTGCAGGCTGCGCAGCGCGTCGCGCACAAGGATATAGTGCGGATGGTTGCTGCTGAGATCGTCGAACGGGCTCCCGAGCGCGTCCTTGGCATCGACGCCGAGGATCAGCGATGCGATCTCATTGATGTGCGTGACGACGCCCTCGGGATCGATCAGCACGACGCCATCTTCGAGGCTCTCGACGATCGCCTCGGTCTTGCTTTTCTCGTAAAGGAGCCGTTCGACATTGAGGCGGTCGTAGTGTTCGAGGCGCTCCGCCATCTGGTTGAACTCGCGCGCGACCAACTCGAGCTCGGCCAGCCTCTGCGGCCCCAGGCGTACCTGCGATTTGCGCTGGCTGATCCCGCGCAACCGGTCGGCCAGTTCGGTCAGGGGCTGGGCCAGCCGCCACGCAAGCCCCCACGACATCGCCAGCCCGACAAACAGCACCAGCCCGAGCCCAATCGCGAAGTCATAGGCCAGGCGCTTGCCGAGTGCGAAGGCGCGGCTGTCGGCGCGGAACATCGCCGCCTTGTTCATTTCGATCAGCTCATCGAGCCGGCCGTGCAATTGATCAAAATCCCGGTCGTGATAGACGCCCGGGACCGCCGCGGCCACGTCATCGAACAGCTTGTTGCCGCGCGCGGCAATATCCGCTGCGAGCTCCTTCTCGCCGACTTCGGTGATGTTACGGTTCTCGGTTGCGACCGCCTCCATATATTCCGCGCGCGCGCCGGGCAGAACGTCGCGAACCGTGCCCGAACGCTCCGCCACTTGCAGACGCCTGAGCGCCGCGTGCATATGGACGGAGGCCTCGACGCTGACATAGTTGCGATAGAGAGTTTCGCGGATCGCGCTGCCGAGCGCGAAGATGCGGGGCAACGTGTAGATGCCCAGCAGCACGATCAGCGCGAGCATCAACAGCGTTCCGTTGCGGATTCTGCGTTGTAGCGGCGGCGCGCTCATTGCGATTCTTCCTCACGCTCGGTGCTGGCGATTTCCACGTCGAAGCCGCGCGCCTGCGCGATCAGCCGGGTGGGCACGTCGCCGCGCACCAGGCGGCGCCAGAACGGCTGATGGGTGCGGCCCACGATGATCTTGGTCACCCCGTTGTCGCGCGCAAATTCGACCAACGCTTTCACCACGTCGTCGGACTTGAGCCAGACGGTCTCCGCGCCGAGGTCGCCCGCCAGGTTGATGTTGTCCAGCAGCTTGACGAAGTCGCGGGTGCCGATCCGCTTGACCGATTCCGCCGGCGTCTCGATATGCACCGCGAACCAGCCCGCGCCGAGCTGCCCCGCGATGCGCGATGCCTTGCGCAGAAGCTGGGCGGTATCGACGGGATTGGAGGAAAGGCCAACCATGATCTTTTCGGTTACCTGGGTGCGCCGCCCGCCCTCGCGCTTGAGCGCCTCCTGGTCCAATCTCTCGCGGTCGAGGCTGCGCGCGACCTCGCGCAGCGCAAGCTCGCGCAGTGAGGCGAGGTTGCTCGGTTTGAAAAAGTTCCTCAGCGCATACTCGATCTGCGCCTGGGGATAAATCTTGCCATCGCGCAGCCGCTCGCGCAGCGCCTCGACCGATACGTCCACATTGACGACTTCATCGGCGCGCGCCAGGAACGAATCCGGCACGGTCTCGCGCACGTCGATTCCGGTCACCCGCTTCATGAGCGGGTTGAGGCTCTCGGTGTGCTGGATGTTCATCGCCGTGATCACGTTGATGCCGGCGCCGATAATCTCCTCGACGTCCTGGAAGCGTTTTTCGTGGCGCGAGCCGGGGGCATTCGTGTGCGCAAGCTCATCGACGATCACGATTTCGGGCCGGCGGGCGAGGATGGCATCGACGTCCATCTCCTCGAGCATCACGCCGCGATACTCGATCTTGCGCCGCGGGATGGTCTCGAGATCGCCGATCTTCGCCTCGGTCTCGGCGCGTCCGTGGGTCTCGATGATGCCGATGACGACGTCGGTGCCGCGATCGCGGAGGTGATGCGCCTCTTCGAGCATCAGGTAGGTCTTGCCGACACCGGCGGCCGCGCCGATATAAATCTTGAGCCGTCCCTTCTGGACCTGCGGCTCGAGGTCGAGGAAAGCCTCCGGCTCAGGGCGGTTGTCTTCCTTCATCCGATATCAGGGAGATGCACCTGTGGCGGGCATCATTTGATCGCGGGCACGGTTGCATGCGAGCGCGCCGGCTGCGGCCCCGGCCGGCATTCCGGCCGATCACGCCGTCGCGCTCCTGACAACCGGGTCGCGTACCTGATCTTCGCTCAGGCCGCAAGCGCGAGCAACATGGGTGGTTTCGGGCGGCGCCTGGGCGGGTTTGGGGTCAACTCCGCGCAGCGCTGCGCCGTGGCCGGGATCGCGCTTGTGCGCCCCGCGCCTGACGGATGGCCTTTTCGATTACGACGCCGGCGGAGCGCCGTAGCGCTTCCTGAGCTCCAGGTTCACATCGAGCACATTGACGATTTTCTCGCCCCACAGCCCGTACATGGGGGCATACGCGTGCTCCTGCAGTATCTGGTCGATTTCCTGGCGAACCTGCGACGGGTCGCGCTTGAGGTCCTGCGCCCATTTCCCGGAGACGCGGTCGAGCTGGTACTCCGCAGTCGCCAGCAGAATGTTCGGGTCCAGGCCGGAGCCGGAGGTCGTAACCATATCGCCCGGCACGTCCTGCAAGTCCGCCGAAGCGTGGTCTTGCCGCCACATGTCAAAGAACGTGGACTGGATATCCGAGCCTTCCTTGACGGGCTCGATTGCTGTGACCGTCTTGCCGCCTTCCTGATGAGTAACCGGAGATGGGAACCGGCCGGCGTTTTCCTTGGAGAAGGTCTCGAAAAACACCACGGCGAGATCGGGCGCCTTCGGCTGCGGCGTCGCCGGATTATCCTTGATCCACTGCTGAACCACGCTTGCGTGCTTCTTCGCCCAATCATCGACATACGCGCCGTGACTTGGGTCCGCGCTTACCCAGCCGGATGCCAGGCTGTTATGAGCATCGGTCCACTGCGCAACGATATGCGGCTGGCCCATGTACTGGTCCTGCTGGAACCACGCCTCGATGTCCGGGGCCACCAGTTGCCCGGCCTTCGGCCCGCTCTTGTACTTCACGATTGGCCCGATCGTGGTGGCGACCCGATTGCGCAGCGCGTAATTCGATGCCGCCAGGGCCGAGGACGACGACGCCGAGGCGTCGTAGGACGCAGCCGAGGGGCGGGGCTGAAAGTATTCGTCCTTGGTGAAGGGCTGGGCGATCAGCAGCGAACCCACCGGCTTGCCGTCGGGCCCGGCCACCATGCTGCCGTTGGCCCCGAAGGGGAAAACGGTCTGCCCGATCACCCACAGCACCGCCGGATAAATCAGGCAGCAGATCACCACGCAGAAGAACAGCAGCAATATGCTTTTCGAAATATGTTGTCGCATGAAGCTATCTCCTCTGATCGCTGCAACGTCAGGCAGCCAGATGCAGGCCGACCATGAAAAGATCGATTGCCTTGATGCCGATAAACGGCAGGATTACGCCGCCGAGCCCCCAGATCAGCAGGTTTCTGCGCAGCAGCGCATCAGCGCCCAGCGGTTTGTACTCGACGCCTTTGAGAGCAACCGGGATGAGCGCTGGAATGATGAGCGCGTTGAAAATGACCGCGGACAGAATCGCCGAAGTGGGCGAGTGCAGATGCATGATGTCCATCGCCTTCAGCCACGGCAGCGTCCCGGCGAACAGCGCGGGCACGATCGCGAAATACTTCGCCACGTCGTTGGCGATCGAAAACGTGGTCAGCGATCCGCGGGTCATCAGCAACTGCTTGCCAATCTCGACGACTTCAGTGAGCTTGGTCGGGTTGCTGTCGAGGTCCACCATGTTGCCGGCTTCTTTGGCCGCCTGCGTGCCGGAGTTCATCGCCAGGCCGACGTCGGCCTGAGCCAGCGCGGGGGCATCATTGGTGCCGTCGCCGACCATCGCCACCAGCTTGCCCTCCTGCTGCTCCTTGCGGATGTAAGCCAGCTTGGATTCGGGAGTGCATTCGGCGACGAAGTCATCGACGCCGGCCATCCGCGCGATGAACGCGGCGGTCAGCGGATTGTCGCCGGTAATCATCACGCTGCGCACGCCCGCCTTGCGCAAGCGTTCGAGGCGCTCCTTGGTTCCGGTCTTCAAGATGTCTTCCAACACTACGAGGCCGGCGATTTTCGGGCCCTCTGCGACCACCAGCGGGGTAGCGCCCTTGGCGGCGACCGACTCCACGAGACGCTTGAGGTCGGGTGGCACGGCGCCCTTCTGCTTCTCCGCAAACCGGACTACCGCGTCCCCGGCGCCCTTGCGGATCGAGATGCCGGAAGGAAGGTCCACTCCACTCATTCGGGTTTGCGCGGTGAAGGGAATGAACTGCGCGCCGGAAACCGTGCTCGCCAGGGCCACGTTCGGCTGCTGCGTTTCAAAGAGCTTGACGATGCTCTTGCCCTCGGGCGTCTCGTCGGCGGTGGATGCCAGGGCCGCCAGCCGGCCGACATCCTCGACTGAGTAATTGCCGACGGGGATGAACTCGGTCGCACGCCGGTTGCCGACGGTTATCGTTCCGGTTTTGTCGAGCAGGACCGTGTCGATGTCGCCGGCGGTCTCAACCGCCCGGCCGCTCTTGGCGATGATATTGGCCTGGAGCGCGCGGTCCATGCCGGCGATGCCGATCGCGGCGAGCAGGGCGCCGATGGTGGTGGGAATCAGGCAAACCAGCAGAGCCACCAGAGTCGGCGCGTCGGTCCCCAGGCTGTGCAACTGCTGGCTGAGCCCGAGAAAGCTCGTCATGTAAAGCTCGGCGTTGTATGCCATCAGCCACAGCGGCACTACCACGATTAGAAAGATCAGGGTGAGGGCCGACAGCACCAGCGTGAGCGCGATCTCATTGGGAGTGCGCTGGCGCACCGCGCCCTCGACCAGCGCGATCATGCGGTCCAGGAAGGACCCGCCGGGCGGAGCCGTGACCTGAACGACGATGCGGTCCGAGAGCACTCGAGTGCCACCGGTGACCCCGGAGCGGTCGCCGCCGGCCTCGCGGATGACCGGCGCGGATTCGCCGGTGATCGCGGACTCGTCAACCGATGCGATGCCCTCGATGATCTCGCCGTCGCCGGGGATGATCTGGCCCGCCGCCACGGCGACGATGTCGCCCTGGCGAAGAGCGCTCGAGGGTATCTCCTCGAAAATATCCTTTTCACGCAACCGGTAGGCCGGCGTCTCGGCGCGCGTCCGGCGCAATGAGTCGGCCTGCGCCTTGCCGCGGGCTTCGGCCAGCGCGGTTGCGAAATTCGCAAACACGACCGTCAGAAAGAGCCACACGTCCAGCGCAATGAAGTAGGTAAGCGGGATCTGGCTGGATGACAGGCCCATCGCCCCGATAATTACGAAGATAAGGGTCAGGAATGATCCCACCTCGACCACGAACATCACGGGATTGGCCCATTGGATGTCCGGCCGCATCATTATGAACGACTGCTTGAATGCGGCTCGTACCAGGTCGGGCTGGAAAAGCGGTATCCGTCTCGTGCGGCGAGGCGGTGGGGTCGTTAGCGGTGGCGTCGGGGAGGTTTCTCGCGCCGCAGTTGCTACATTTAACGTTTTCATCAGAGTTTCCTTGGAGCGCAACCAGGTATTAGTTCAACCGCCGAAAGGAATCGGGCCAAGGTGCTCGGCCAGCGGACCGAGCGCCGCAACCGGCAGGAACAGCAGGGCGCCGACGATCACGATCGTGCCGAACAGAAGACAGCCGAAAGTAAATGTATCGTCCCGCAACGTTCCGAGGCTGAAGGGAGTTTCTTTCTTGTATCCCAGCGCTGCCGCCATCGCGACTGGAGCGACGATCGGCAGGTAGCGGGCGAATAGCATCACCAGTCCGGTGGCTACGTCCCACTGCGGGGCCTCCGGCGCGGGACTGGGATTGTTGTTGAGGCCATAGGTTACTCCGAGTCCGTCGAAGGCCGATCCGTTGTTCGCGGACGCGGATGAGAACTGGTAAACGATTTGCGAAAAGCCATGCGCGCCGGGGTTGCTCTCGGCCTTGATTCCCCAGTCGGTAGCGGCGAAAACGCCGGCCGGCCCCAGGATCATGAAGGGATGGACCAGCAGCGCGAGGACCGCGAGCTTCATCTCCTTCGCGCCGATTTTCTTTCCAAGATACTCGGGCGTTTTCCCCACCATCTGCCCCGCCAGGAAAATCCCGATGATCAGGTACAGAAGCAGGTTGATCATGCCGACGCCCTTGCCGCCGTATATGCAGTTGAGCCACATTCCCCACATCGGCGACAAACCCGCGAGCGGGTTGAGGCTGTCGTGCTCGCAGTTGACCGCGCCGCAGGTCACGTCCACGGTGACCGCCGCGAAGGTCGCGCCGGCTGAGGTCCCGAAGCGCAGCTCTTTGCCCTCGAGGTTGCCCAGGTGCTGATCGACTGGGAGTCCCGCGACCGCAGGAATAGGAATTGATACCTTCCCTCCCGGAGCGCCCGCACTTGCTATTTCGAATGTCTGACCCCCAGGATGTGCTGTCAGCCCGGGATTCGGTTGCAACGTATCATAGTAGATCGCCCCTATGATCGTGCTGGCCATCAAGATAGCCATTACCGAAAAGATCACCCAGGAATGCCGCAGGCGATTCAGCATCCGGCCGTACATCAAGACCAGTGAAAACGGGAAAAGCATCATCGCGAAGGTCGTCAGGAAATTGGACCACGCCGTCGGATTTTCCATCGGGTGCGCCGCGTTCATGCCGTAGAATCCGCCGCCGTTCGTGCCGAGCATCTTGATCGGGATCACTGCCGCGACCGGACCGACCACGATAGTCTGTTGCTTGGGCTGGCCGTTGTCGGCGAGGCCCATCGCCGCCGGTTCCAGCGTGGAGACCTGCTGGGTGGATGCGTACGTCATCGGCATACCCTGTTGCATGAACAGGAGGCCGATAACGAGGGCTACCGGGACGAACATGTACATCAGCACTCGCCACATATCGAGGAAGAAGTTTCCGACCATCTTGTCCGCCCGGAAGCAGCGAATAATCGCCGTCAAGGCGCACAGGCCGACTGCGGCTGAAGTGTACTGGTTCATTATGACGAAAAAGATCTGCCCCCAGTTCGACAAGTGCTGATCGCCCGAATAATGCTGGAGGTTGGTGTTCGTCATGAACGATATGACGCTGTTGAAGATCGTGGTGGGCGCCAGCATCCCCAGTCCGCGCGGATTGAGCGGGGCGATCGGCTGGAGCGCGAGGACGACGAACCCGTAAACGAAAAGCGCGGCGTTGAAGATTAGTAATGCCGCCGTGTACTGCTTCCAGTTTTGCGGTCCGCTGTCGATGCGTTTTTCGAACCAGGCCAGAAAACGCGGTGGATTATATTTTCCGTCCATGATCCAGGCCATATACCGGCTCATCGGTATTGCCAGAATCGTGGTGAATACCATCACTGATATGGGAAGAGACCACATTAGCCTTTACCTCGTTCGCTACTGAGCCGCCTGGCAGGCTGGTGATAAATCACAGCCTGCTCCCCCTCTCTTATCTCCCCCGGAAAAGACCGGGAGAGAAGATAGAGGAAGGAAGCCATCCTTTACGCAGGATGTTGAGACCGCAAGGCGGTCGAACTGCGATGATTTCGCTATTCTCAACATCCTGCTAGAACCACTCCGGGCGGATCAACGCGACCAGCAGATATACAAACAGGAAAAGCGATATCGCGGCGGTCAGGTAATTCATTCGAGCACCTCAGACTTTTTCGCATCCAATGAGAAATGCGTAGCACAGGCCCATCCCAACCAGGCCCAGCACGAACATCGCGGGAAGCCAAATCACGAGATTCATCACTCTTGCTCCTTGGCAGACAGGTGCTTTCCAGCTCCTGCCGGATCGCGGCGAGCGCTCAGATCGCCTCCCTGATTGCGAACCGAAGGCATCTTTGAAGACCCCCGCAGATCGACCCGGCGACGCATGGCGCGTCCAGTCCGGCGACAAACCAAGAGATGCGATCCTGCACCGCTTTGCATAGCATCATCGCTGTTGGGGCAACAACCTTAAGGCATCGATCCAGAGTCGTTAGCAGACCTACCTCGTCGCCGGCGCTCGAAGGCAACGAGGCTGGCATGGAACACAGCACTGGCCGTGCCAATGGCTAGCGTCCCGTGAATGCTAAATAATTTCGCTTAGGTTCCGGACGGGATCACATGTTGCATCGTGCAGTGCAATGCAAATTGCAGCTATCTTCGTGCGCGGCCGGCGCGCAGCCGGAGCATATTTCGACCCGGTCAACGCGCTCGATGCGAATGCGGCTATTCGGCACTTGGCCCTCTTCGCGCGGCGGCCGGTCAGGATGCGACCGGTTCGGCGCCGGCCGCATTACGGAGAGCCGCCCAGCCGGAGTTCAGTCCGCCAGTTTGTAGAAGCGCGTCGCGGTGCGGCTGAACAGATCCTCTTTCTCGGCCGCGGTGCAGCCGCTTGCGAGGCGCTTGAAGGCATTCCATCCCACTGCATAGCTATAGGATCCCTTGTCCACGGGGAAGTTGCTCTCGAACATGCAGCGGTTCGTGCCGAATGCATCGATGGTGGTTTCGATGAATGGACGCCACGCATTCGCGAGCGCCTCCGATGATGGCGGCTCGGCCTGCAAATGGAAGCCGAAACCTCCCACCGCCATTCCAAGGCCGCCCAGCTTGGCGAACACGTTGGGACACTTCGCCAGTTCCCGAATCGAGGCGCGCCACTGCGCAAAGATTTCTTCGCGCCGATTCGCATAGCGAGCGATACCGATCGGGCCGCCGACATGGTCGAGCACGATCCGCGTCTGCGGGAAGGCGCGCGCGAGCGCGGTAAGCTCATCGATCTGCGGATGGTACAGCCACGCATCGAACGTGAGATCGAGCGGCGCCAGGCACGCGAAGCCCTCGCGGAACGAGCGTTCCCCGAGCAGTCCTTTGGGCGGGCCATAGCCCGGGGTCATCACCGAGGCGTCCTCATCCCAGGCATTGATGTGGCGGATGCCGCGGAAGCGCTCGCCCGCGGCCCGGATGTGCTTTTCCAGCACCTCCCGCACGCGCGCGCCCAATTGCAAATCTGCGTGGCCCACGATTCCCGCGCAGACGCGCGCCGATCCGTAACGGCCGCTCGCGCTCATCGCCGCCACGCCATTGACGAATTCGGTCTCGCCCAGGGGGCGCAACTCCTCGGGGCCGCCGGCCCGGTACATCGAGCGGCACTGGACGAACACGGTGGCGATAATCTTGTGGCCGCTGCCCAGGTCTTCGAGCAAATCGCCGAACATGTATTGCCAACCGGGCCGCTCCCACAGATGATGGTGCGCATCGACGATCGGAAGTTCGGGTTCGATGATCGTCTCGGTGCGGCGATCCAGCCAGGCTTGGTTCACGGGAAGAAAGGTGGGCGGAGTCGCGCTCATGGCTTACTCCTTAGCGTGTTTGATTCGTGATTGCGCGGTCCTCTCGATTGGCGCTTCAGCGCCTCAGTCTCACGCGGGCGTAGCGAGGCGTCCACATTTTGGCCGTTACCCCTTCCTCGAGTTCCCAGGGCGTGGTCGCGGGCGCAAGTCCCTTGCGTTGCGCATCGAGTCCAACCGCGATCGCTACCCGCTGCGAGACCTGACGCACTTGCTCGATGGATGGCAGCAGCGGGGCGTTCGGGTCATTGAGCGCCGGTGAGCATTCGGCCAACGCCGAGGCCGCGGCCATGAACATGCTGTCAGTGATACGCCGTGCGCCGGATGCCAGAACGCCCAACGCCACGCCGGGGAAGATGAACACGTTGTTGCACTGGCTGACGCGGATTCGCCGGCCGCCGTATTCAACGTCGGGGAACGGGCTGCCGGTCGCGATCAGCGCGCGTCCTTCGGTCCATTCGATCAGGTCGCGCGGCACGGCCTCGCATCTGGTCGAGGGATTGGACAGGGGGAAGACAATCGGGCGCTTAACGTGGGCCGCTATCTCGCGGACGATTTCGCGCGTGAAAGCGCCGGCGGCCGCCGAGGTCCCGATCAACACCGCCGGGTGCAGGTTGCGCACCACGTCGGCGAGCGAAATCGCGCCCTTCTTCTCCAGCCTCCAATTCCTCACGCGCTCAGGCGGCTGGTAATATTTCCTGCGGTAGGGGAACTCCGTCTCCTTCATGTCGGAAAGCATCAGGCCGCGCCGATCGACGACCCAGATCCGCGCGCGCGCTTCGCTCTCGGACAGGCCCTCATCGATGGTCTTTGCGACGATTTGGTCGGCGACTCCGGTGCCTCCGCTTCCGGCGCCGAAGATCACCACATCCTGCTCGCTGAGCTTGGAGCCGGTGATCCTGGCCGCGGCGATGAGGCTCGCGAGCGTGACCGCGCCGGTTCCCTGGATGTCGTCGTTGAAGGTGCAGAGTTGCTCGCGGTATCGGTCCAGGAGCGCGCGCGCGTCGAGCGTCCCGAAATCTTCGAATTGGAGCAGCGCGCGCGGAAAAACTTTCGCCACCGCCTCGACGAAGGCGGCCAGGAAGTCGTCGTAAGCCTGGCCGCGCAGGCGCGGATGGCGCCAGCCGAGGTAAATCGGGTCGCCAAGCAGCGCCTCATTGTCCGTGCCCACGTCAAGCATCACGGGCAGCGTCGCTTCGGGCGCGATGCCTCCGCAGGCCGTGTAAAGGGCGAGCTTGCCGATCGAGATCGCGATCCCGCCCGCGCCCTGATCGCCGATGCCCAGGACCGCCTCGGCATCGGTGACTACGATCGCCTCGATATGCTCGCGGTTGGGCAGGGCGCGCAGTATGGACTCGATCCGCTCTCCGTGAGGCGGGACAAGAAAGATGCCGCGCGGCCTGCGCCAGATATGGCTGTAGCGCTCGACTGCGGTGCCGACCACCGGGGTGTAGGCGATCGGCGTAGTTTCCGTCAGGTGTTCGACGATCAGGCGGAAGAAAAGCGTCTCGTTGCGGTCCTGGAGGCTCGACAGGAAGATGTAGCGTCCGAGGTCGCTTGTCTGCTGCTGGTATTCCTCGTAAGCGAGCGCGACGTCCTCCTCCGCGGTCAGGACCCTGGCCGGAAGCAGGCCGTGAAGCCCAAGTTCGCAGCGCTCCTCTTCGCTGAAGACGACCCCCTTGTTCACGAACGGGTTATCCAGCAGCGCGCGGCCGCCTTGGCTCACCTCAACGATCTGCTCGCCGGTACGCTCGTCCCGAAGCCGTGTGAAGGTCATCCCCGTATCCTCAAACGAATCGAAGCCTGATGCGCATTATCACCCGCGGTTGATTCCCGTCACATCCGGGGGCGAAACGGTGGGTATTCTGTCAGGACTTTAGGCGCAAGCGGCGAGCGTGGCAAACGTCGCCGGCGCGCCATCGCGGTGCTCGATCCGGGACGCAATCGCGCCGGTGGACTTTTCGGATCGATTCCCCGAGAATCGTCCCGCAATCGGGGGAAACCTCAAATTCGAATTGCGAAGCTCGGAACCTGGGCGGCGAGGTCTGAACCATGCGCAAGTCAATCACCATCTGGAGCGAAGGCGCGCGGCTGGCGGGTGATTTATGGACCCCGGACGAGGCCGCTGCGGGCGACAAGCTGCCCGCCATCCTGCTCTGCCACGGATGGGGCGGGCTCAAACAACACCTGAATATGACCTATGCGCCGCTGTTCTCGAAAGCGGGGTTTGTCGTGCTCGCGTTCGATTACCGCGGCTGGGGCGAGAGCGACCCCAGGCTGGTGCCGGCCGGCGAGATTGGAGCGCCGGACAGCGACGGAGTGGTCACGGTCCGCGCGCGCGCGCTGCGGCAGGTGGTGGACCCCTTCGATCAGATTCGCGACATCACCAACTGCATCGATTTCCTCGAAGGAGAACCGCAGGTCAACGCCGATCGAATCGGTCTTTGGGGCACCAGCTACGGCGGCGGGCACGTAAGCTTCATGGCCGCCCATGACCCCCGCGTGACGGCGATCGTCGCCCAGGCGAGCGCGCAGCGGGGCGGCCTCCCGTCATTGACCGCGATGGGCCAGGCGCGGGCTGTCGCTCGCGCGCGCGGCGAGATCGGACCGATCCCGCCCGCCGAAGATGCGGTCCCGGGACTGGGCGGAACGCCGGATCTTTCGAAGATGGTCCGCTTCTGCCCGATTGCGACCGCGGCCGAGATTCGCGTGCCGACCCTGGTGATCGATGCGGCCGAGGAGGAGCTGTTCGATCGGATGCAGAACGGGTACGCGCTCCATCAGATTGTCTCGAAGAACGCGCCCGCGAAGTACGTCGCTTTTCCGTGCAAGCATTATGCAATCTATGACCAGTATTACCCCGATGCGTCCGCATTGGCTAAAGACTGGTTCATTACTCACTTGAAGAATGCCTAGCCGGGCGGTCGCGCGCCGCGGATCACATCCGCGCTGACGGGCCAGGGCGGCCTTGCGGATTTCGCCGCAGGCCGTCCGCGCTCGCGGTCACGGTCAGTCCCGGACCGCAGGCGATGACCGCCGGCGCGATTGGAAAGTCGAGTCCCGCGGCCGAGGGCTCCGAAAGCGCGCGCGCGCCACCCAGTCCGGCAGCGCTTCGAGGCGGCGAAAGCACTGCTGCGACGTGAACGGCCAGACTCATCCCGACCGCGGTTTCAATCGAGTCCGTCACCACGACCTTCATCCCGGCCGCCTCTGCGAGCCGCGCGATTTCGATCAATCGAGTTGGGCCGCCGATCCGCGCGGCCTTCAATACCACGTAGCCCGAAGAATCATTCGCGATGAATTTCTCGAGCTCGGACTTGCTATTGATCGACTCATCGAGCGCGAGCGCAATTCCCGCCGCATCGCGCAGCCGTACAAGATCGCCAGGCCGCGCAGATGCCAGCGGCTCCTCGATGAACTCGATTTGGTAGCGGGCGAAACGCTTCAGCGCATGTTCGGCGTCTTTGAATGTCCACGCGCGGTTGGCATCGAGCCGGATTCGATACTCATTGCCGAGCGCCTCGCGGAGCGCAGCGAGCGCTAGCACGTCCGAATCGATTTCGCGACCGCCCACCTTGAGCTTGACCGTCCGGTAGCCCTGCTTGCGCGCGGTACGCGCCTCATCGGCAATCTCGGCCGGCATTCGCGCAGTCAGCAGAGCGCAGACCTCAACCGGTTCGATCGATTCACCCGGCAATAGCCCGGCCACGGCGGCGCCCCGCTCGCGCGCCTCGAGATCGAGCATCGCGGTGTCGAGCGCGCACGCGGCCGCGGGCGTGAGCGGCGGGCGATCCGATGCGCCGCCGAGGATCCATTCGCGCAGGTCGGCGGCGTCGGGTGAGCGTTCGACTTGCCTGCGTATCAACTCGAGCGCGGTGCGCGTTTGATCGATCTGCTCCTCTCCAATCCAGTAGGCAGGGCTCGCCTCTCCGACACCACGCTGCCCGGAGTCCGAATCGAGCGTCAGAAGAAATCCCTCGCGCGTGTCGATCTGCCCCTTCGAGGTGACCAGAGGCCGCGACAGCCTCGCGTTGAAAAATGCGACTGAGGCGCGGACGATCCTCATAATACGATTCCCAGCGCTAGCAGCAGGCCGAAGGCCGAATGCAAAGCCGCGGTGCGCGCGAGATCGCGATTGAGCGCTTCGCCGCGATCTCGATAGACCGCGCCAATCGCACCGAGTGCGAGCGGAAGCGCGCCCAGCGGCAGCAGCATCGTCCAGCCGCCGATCCAGGCCAGCACGGGGAGCGCCAGAAATGCGGATCCAACCAGTAGTGCATATTCGGCGCGAGTGAGTTGCGCCCCGAAACGAACCGCCATCGTGCGTTTGCCAGCGATCCGGTCTGCATCGATATCCCGCAGATTGTTCACGACCAGGATCGCAGTGCACAGGCTCGCGATCGGTATCGAGACCGCGAACGAGAGGAGGGTCAGCTCGCGGGTCTGAAGGTACGCCGCTCCGTTGACCGCGAGCAGCCCGAAAAACACGAAGACGAACGCCTCTCCCCATCCGTGGTAGGCAAGCGGAAACGGTCCTGCGGTGTAAGCGAGAGCCGACAGGATCGAAGCGATGCCGATCGCCAGGATTGGCCATCCACCCGCCCAGACGAGGTAACAACCCGCCAACGCGGCCATCGCGAGCGTTCCGAATGCAGCATTGCGGACCACGTTCGGCTCGATCAGCCCGGCCTGAGTAACGCGCGTCGGTCCAAGCCTCGATGCGGTGTCGGCGCCCGAGACGAAATCATAGTAGTCATTCGCCAGGTTCGCGCCTATTTGAATGAGTACTGCCGCCGCGAGGGTGGCGACGGCGATCGGCACCTCCAGGCGCCCGGCGCGATACCCAAGCGCGGTCCCGACTACTACCGGCAGGACCGCGGCGGTCAGCGTGCGCGGCCGCGCGGCGGCGATCCAGACCGAGAGGCCGGTACCCTGTTTCGCGGCGCTTACCGCAGGTGCGTTCACGGCAGGCGCTTGAACCTCGAGAAGTCGGGCTTGCGCTTTTGGTTGTACGCGTTGCGTCCCTCCTGCGCCTCCTCGCTCATGTAAAATAGCAGCGTGGCATTGCCCGCGAGTTCCTGGATTCCCGCCATCCCGTCCATCTCCGCGTTGAATGCCGACTTGAGGCAGCGCAGCGCCATCGGGCTTTGCGCGAGGATTTCCCTGCACCATTGCATCGTCGTGTCCTCCAGTTCCGCCAGAGGGACGACCGCATTGACCAGTCCCATTGCGAGCGCTTCCTGTGCGCTGTACCGCCGGCAGAGGTACCAGATTTCGCGCGCCTTTTTCTGGCCGACCAGGCGCGCGAGCTGCGATGCGCCAAATCCGCCGTCGAAGCTGCCGACGCGGGGCCCGGTCTGGCCGAATACTGCGTTGTCGGCGGCAATAGTCAGATCGCATACCACGTGGAGGACATGGCCGCCGCCGATCGCGAAACCTGCCACCATCGCGATTACCGGTTTCGGAATGCTGCGAATCAGCTTCTGGAGGTCGAGCACGTTGAGCCGCGGGACGCCGTCGCCCCCGACGTACCCCTGGTCGCCGCGCACGCGCTGATCGCCGCCGCTGCAAAATGCCTGCGGCCCTTCGCCTGTGAGGATTATCACCCCTATCTCGGGATCCTCTCGCGCGCGGTTAAAGGCGTCGATCAATTCGACTACCGTGAGCGGACGGAATGCGTTTCTGACCGCGGGACGGTTGATCGTAATTCGGCCGACCCCTTCCGCCTTCTGGAACTTGATATCTTCGTACTTGTGGGCGTCACGCCAATCGATGCTCATGGTTTTTCTCCCTGGGATTGTTTGGAAAGCGCCGTGTCACGGTGCCGCATCGAGGAAGTCCGCAACCGCGCGCCAAAACTGCGAGGGTTGCTCCAGATGCGGCATGTGTCCGGCGCCGCCGATAATCTGAAACTGACTATTCGGGATCTGCGAGCACATATACTTGCCGATCTCGACAAACTTCTGATCCATCGCTCCGGCGATGACGAGGACCGGGATGCGCAGCGCGGCGAGTTCATCGCCGAGCCACGGCTGAACGCCGGTACCCATCCCGATTAGGCTCCGCGCCAGCTCCTCGGCTGAACACCGGATCCGCTGCTCTCGCAAGCGCCGGAGCGTATCGGGCGGGAGCCTGGCGAGCGATGCGAACAGGGGCGCTTTTTCCCAGCGGTCCACGAACGCGGCGATTCCGTTGGTCCGCGCGAAGGCCGCGAGCGCGCCGTCGTCGGCCCGCCTGCGAGCGCGCTCATCCGCGCCGGCAATCCCGGGCGAGGCGCTCTCGAGCACCAGTCGGCTGACCTGCGTTGAGTACTTAAGCGCGATGAACAGGGCGAGCCGGCCGCCCATCGAATAGCCGAGCAGCGCGAAGCGCGGAGCGCCGAGAAAATTCTCAAGCGCTGCAATTACCATCGCGCTCGTGCTTTCGATCGAGTAATTCTCGATCTCATCGCCGACCCGCGTACCGCCGTGTCCCGGCAAATCGAAGCTGATCACGCGGCGGTCGGGGCATAGTTTCTCGCGAAGGTCGAGCCAAATGTCCCTGCTTCCGGTAAATCCGTGAAGCAGAACGATCGGCTCGCGCGGCGGGCTGCCCGGCGCCGGTGCGCGCGGGCCCTCGTCGTCGAGTTCGATCAAGGAGCCGCCGACGCTCAGTTGCCGAATCACCGCGCGCCCTTGATCGCCGCTTCGCCCCGCAGCCGATCGAGGGCGGCCTCGATCACTCGGCGATGCGTCTTAAAATTCCGATTTCGTTCGCTTCGAATTTCGAGCAGGTGCAGCCCCGGTTCGCGGAGCGCGGAAGAAACCACAGCCTCGAAGCCGGCCCACGAGCTTGCTTGCGCGTATCGCGCGCGGCCGAGCGCCGAGGCTTTCTCGAAACCGAGCCCGTGCGGCGTCCCGAAGAAAGTCTCGAAGGGATCGCCGAGCCCGGCCTGCGGCAGGAAGGAAAAAATTCCGCCGCCGTCGTTATTGATCACGATGACCAGCAGGTGAATCGGGTAGCGCGCCGCGATTTGCAAGCCGCCGATGTCGTGCAGACAGCTCAAGTCGCCGAGAATCAGGACCGTCGGATCCATGCGGGCGGCGGCCGCTCCCAGAGCGGTCGAGAGCACGCCATCGATGCCGCTCGCGCCGCGATTGCCCTCAAGCACGAGATCGCGAGGCGCGCGGCCCACGAACGTATCCATGTCGCGCACCGGCATGCTGTTGCCGGCGTGAACCAGCGCGCCGTCCGGAATCAGCCGAATCGTCTCGGTTATGACCTTCGGCTCGAACATCGAGGTTTCGGCGGCGAGCGCCTCGTCGAGCGCCGCGCGGACTTTGGCCGATGCACCGAGCCACGCATCGAGCCAGGACGATGCCCGCGCCGAGCCGCCGAGCGCCGCCGCGAGCGCATCGCAAAACTCGGCGGCGGTCACTGCCGCGACATCGGTGGCCACGTGAAGCGGATCGGGCCAGGTTCCCGGCTCGGCCACCATCAGGTGGAACCGCCGCGATGCCGCCATGAATTGCGCGAGCGGCTTGGAAACCGGCGGGTCGCCGATCTGAAAAATCGCATCGAGTTGGTGAGCCTCGCAAAATGCCGGGTCGCGCAGGAGCACGTCGTATGAATCGACCACGCGCGAGCCATCGTGCGCGCCCACGCGCAGGCCCGACAGCGGATCGGCGAGGATCGGCCAGCTCAGCCGCTCGGCAAGCCGCGCGACCGCGCGGGCATCCTCGGCGCGACCCGCGGCGCGCGGACCGCACACGATCGCTCCTCTCTCCAGGCCGCGCAATTTTTCGGCGATCGCGCCGACGGACTCATCGCTCAGAACCGATCGCACCGGATAGACGCGCGCGCGCGGCGCGTTCAAGTCTGGCTGGACGGAGCGCGGCGAATCCCGCAGCGCGGCGGCTTCCTCTTCGACGTCGATGAGCGGCTCGCGCATGGGAAAGTTGAGATGCACGGGTCCCGCCGGCGCGCGCATCGCGGTCGCCACCGCGCGGGAGGCGACCGTGCGGTAGTAGCTATCGAGCGCATCGCCGGCGTGCGGAGTCGCCAGATCGACGCTCCATCGCGCGTGGCTTCCGTATAGCCGCACCTGATCGATGGTTTGCGCGGAGCGGAAATCGCGCGCCTCGCGCGGGCGATCCGCGGTGACGACTATCAATGGAATATTCGACAGCGATGCCTCGACCACCGCGGGCAGGTAATTCGCCGCGGCGGTGCCGGAGGTGCATACGAGGAGCACGGGGCGGCGCTTCTCGCGCGCCATTCCCATCGCAAAGAAACCGGCGCTGCGCTCGTCGAGAATCACCCAGGGCTGGATCGAGCGGCTGCGGAGCAATCCCGTCACGATCGCGGTCGAGCGGGAGCCCGGCGAAATGCACGCATCCGTCACCCCGGCGCGAGCGAACTCCTGGGCCATCGCGGCGGCTGCGCGGCTGTTTGGACTACGCGGCGGTTCCAAGAGTCTCATCCCTGATGAGCGCCGACATTTTGATTTCGGTCTCGGCGAATTCGGCGTCCGGATCCGAGCCGCGGACGATTCCCGCGCCGGCCCACAGAAAGAATTTTCTCCCATCGATTAGCCCGGCGCGCAGCGCGACTGCAAACTCGCCCTCGCCGCGCGCGTTCATCCATCCGACCGCTCCGGTGTACCAGCCGCGCCAGGGTTCCTCGCGCTCGATGATCACGCTTGCCAACTCGCGCGGGACGCCGCATACCGCGGGCGTGGGATGAAGCAGGGAGGCAATTTCCAGCACGGTCCGATCGCCCCACAATCTGCCTTCGATCGGCGTAAATAGATGTTGTACTTCGGGCAGGCGGACGAGCTGCGGTGCGCCGCCCGCGGACAGCGCCGCCTCGGTCTTGAGCATCATTCGGACCGCGCTTACCACCAGCTCGTGTTCCTCGCGGTCCTTGGCCGAGGCCAGTAGCGATTCGCCGAGCGCTCGATCTTCGGCCTCGGTCGCGCCGCGCGGCGCCGATCCGGCAAGCGCGCCGGACACGACCCGGTCCCGCTCGAGGCGAACGAGCAGTTCAGGCGTCGAGCCCACGAATGAGGTCGCGCCGGGGCGCAGGCAGAAGTTGAAGCATGATGGGCGCGTCGCGCGGGCCTGCTCGATGATCGCTGCGGGGTCGAATGGATCGCGGCCCGCGATCTCGCGGCGGCGGGAAAGCACGACTTTGCTCAGATTTTTCGCGATGATTTGCGATTGCGCGCGTTCGACGCGCGCGCGCCAGTCGCGCTGTTCGAGGTCGTCGGCTGGTCCGATATCCAAGGCCGGTCGCGCCGCGCGCGGGCATTGCGGCCGCGCCGCCATGACCTCGGACTCGAGAGCATCGAGCGGATCTCTGCGGCCGTTCGGCCAAATCCGGGTGAGCGTGCATCGCGTGCCCGCTCGAACCCACAGCAGTTGGGGCAGAACGAGTTTTGCCGATGGGAACTCGCGCCATTCGGGCGCCGCGCTCGGCCGATCCGAGAATCCGAATCCGCCGACGGCCAGCGGACCGCGCCCGTCGAGCGCCGCATTCGATCCTTGTCCCAGGGCGAGCAGCGCGCGGCGCGCAGATTCCGATATTTCCCGGAGCCGGCCGATGCCGCTGGCGGTGAATTCAGCCGCCGCGCCCGCCGCGGCGATCGCCACGCCGCGCTCGGGATGTTCCCAATAGAAGACCGGAACGCCGCCCCGCAACCGCAGCACCTGCTGCAAATCGATCGGTTCGTTGAACGCAACCGTTTCGACCGAAACCGAGCGAGCATCAAACATCGGCGTCGATCCTCGAAGCTAGCGGCTCCCGGTGAGCAATTGCACCGCTCCGCCAAGCAGGCGGCGCTTCTTGAGTTCGCGGAATCCCGCTTTGGCCAGCACGCCGAGCAGATGCGCTTCATCGACGAGATAGACCGCCGACGCGGGCAGGTACGAGTAAGCCTCGCGGTCCACGAGCCGGCCTATCAACGGCACGATCTTGTGAAAGTAGGCGCGATGCCCGATGCGCAGCAGCGCGGACGCCGGCGTATCGACCTCGAGCAGCGCGATCTTCCCGCCGCTCTTGAGCACCCGATAACACTCGCGCATCGGCTCCTCGAGGTTCGCGAAGTTGCGCAGCGCAAAGCCCGACACGACCGCATCGAATGAGCCCGTGCGAAGAGGCAGGCGGAGCGCATCCCCGCGGACCAACGCGGCGGCGGGCAGGCGCGGCCGCGCCACGCGCAACATCTCGGAGGAAAAATCCAGCCCCACCGCGCTGACGCCGGCTCGTGCAAGCTCGGCGCAGAAATCCCCGGTGCCGCACGCCAGATCGAGCGCGCGCGAGCCGCGCGGCAGCGCCAGCGCCTCGACCGCGTATCGCCGCCACGTGCGATCCATGCCGAACGTCATCAGGCGATTCATCAGGTCGTAGCGCGGCGCGATGCGGTCGAACATCGCTTCGACCACCGCGGCCTTGCTGCCGGCGTCGGGGAGGTTCATCGCAGCGCCACTTTAAACCTGACTTGCCCGGCAGTGCGCTGCGCGACCCGAAACGCGCGTTTGTCCCCGGTCTGCTTGATGCGCGTCAGCGCCCGCCCGACGAGCAGCCGGTGAAAGTGTTGCGCAACCAGCGACACGACGATCGGGGCCATCTCGCGAAATGCATCCGCTACCGCCTCGACGCTCGCCCCCTCGCCCTCGCGGCCGCGGACATGGTTGTTGAAAAGATCGATCGCCTCGTCCACGGTGCGGCTGGTCGCGCGATGATGTTTGAGGGCGATATCGAGCAGCGCCGTAAGCGGCACGCCGTACTCGAGCAGGCGCATGACGCCGCGCCCCGCCTCGAGGTCGGCGTCGGAAAAAACATTCGTCCCGGTTTCGTCCTGGATCGCCTCGCGCAGCTCCGATCGCTCGACCAGGGCCAGCAGCCCCTTGGGAATGCCGAGGAGTCTGGCGAAGTCGGCGCTCGTGTAGCGCGCCTCGCGCGCCTTCTCCTTGACCGCGGCCCAAAGCGCGCGATCGACGGCGTCCTTTTTCGGACGCAGCAGCATGGTTTTGACCAGCTTGAGCGGGAGTCCGCGCTCCGACATCGAGCGAATCAACCGCAGCCGCCTGAGATGCGATTCGTTGTAAATCGCGGTGCGGCCGCGATGCTCCGGGCCGTCGAGCAGGCCGAGGCTCTGGTAGTAGCGGATGGTATCGACGGAGAACGCCGAGGTCTCGACCAGCTCAGCCAGGCTGTACGATCTCATGAGCATTTACTCTTAGGGTAGTTGCTCGCGGGATTCAAGCGCATCCGCAGGCGCCGCACTTCGCCGCCCAGGCCTCGACGAGATGATCGATGAACCGGCGCGCGCAGAACTTGGCATAGCTGCGAGTACTGCCACTAACCCCGCTCAGGACCGAGTGCCGGAGGCGCTCGGTGGTCGCAGCATCGAGATCGCCGATCCGAAGACCACGTTCCTCGATTGCATCACAGAACCTGCCGGCTATCGTCCGGTATTCCTGGATCGTGACTGCCGCGTAGCCCTGCGCAGCGAGCCCTTCCAGGAAAGTTTTCCTATGAGACCACCGCCATCCCGCCTCATCAGCCCGTTCGTCGTCGTCCGGATTCCTCGCCAATGTCATCTGCCTCTCCTTCCGTCCTGGCGAAAGGCGGGGCGACTGGACTCGGAGGATCGGATCGTCAGCGAGTCAGAAGCGCTTCGCTGGTCGCGTCCCGGTTGGATCGGCGCCGCAACCCATCGCGTTATGGTCCATTCTCGGCGCCGCCAAACCGATTCGCTGAGCTTCAGCAACTCCCACACCCCGGCGCAGCCGGCCAAGGCTATAGGACAGGCGCCAACCCGCCGTCGAATGCTGAAGGCGAGGAAATGCACAACGCCTGACCACGGGATCGATCAGCCGGCGGTTCTACATCGAGCTAAACTTCGAGGTCCCCAGACGACGGTGACGAGCGCGGCCACGAACGTCACGAGCAGGCCTGTGACGCGCGGATCCCAATGTGAGCCATGGATCGGAAACAGCTGCCAACAGAGGTTCATGACATCATGGTACAGAGCAGCCGCGAACACGCTCCTGCCGGTGTTGTTGTATAACCAGATGATCAGTACCCGTGAAGCTACCGTGTACAGCGACCACCAGCCGATCCAGTCTGCCGATCGATGAGCCTGCACCAGCGGGACCCAGTGCCAAACGGCCCACACCAGCCCGATGAGAATGCCGGCTTCGAGCGCGCTAAATCGTTTCAGCATCGGGTCCGCGACGTATCCCGACCAACCGAGCTCCTCACACAAGGCGGCGATGGAAAGCGCAACGAATAACGCCAGCGTTGCCGGCCCCGGCAACTGCGGCGCTGGAAGCGGTTGCCTCATCAGGCGCATCAGCCCATACGCGAGGACCGTCACGCCGGGCATCAGGAGAACAAGCGGCGTATACCAGACGTTCGCCCTGATTCGCTGGTAGTCGAACGATCTCCTGAGCAGCTCGATTACACCCGCAGCCTCTCTCTCTCGATATACGAGTATCGCTGCTGCCGTCACTGGGCAGATCCACATAAACGAACTCATCGGCAGACCCGGCAGTACTTCGCGACTCGTCACAGCGCCGATCAACCAGAACGGAATGGAAAGAACGAAGATCAAAATGAAGAAGATCAGCGGCGACCGGCCCGCAGACCCAACGGTATCCGACGACTTCTCAGCGGCTGACTGCCGAACTGGGCGCATGTGCTGCTCGTTCCGCCGTCAACATAACAGTCGGCATCGATTCGGCCCACCGTCGCTCACGGAGATCGAGTGGAGGGATCCGGGGCGAGGCCCACGCCTTTCGAATTATGCCGCCATTGCGCACCAGATACCTCGCCTTCAGAGAATGAGCGCGAGACAACGCGGCATAATTCGGAAGTCGGCATAATGCCTGATTTCGTGCTTGAATCTCGCCGGTACTTGTGGCAGCGTTGCCGCGTGTCGCAGGGTGCGCCGTTGCGCATCCTCTCTGACTGAGCCAGGGGGTACGCCCGGTATGGCCGAGTCCGGAGCATCAGCGACCCGCGAGGCCCCGCCACCGCCTCAGCCAGTCCCGCCCCCGCGCGGAACGACATTCCTTCTGTCCGTTTACTTTGCGCTGCTCGCGCTTATGTGGGCCGCGATGCTCGGCGGACTCATTTCCAGGTAGGCGGATGGAACGCTACGAAGAGAGGTTTCTCATCGCGGCGGGAATAGTGCTGCTGCTATTCCTTGGCGCACTGGCATATAGCGCATTCGCGATGCATATCGTGCTACCGTCAGCGCACGGAATGATTCACTATAGTGCCGACCGGCCGCTGCGATTGGTATTGCGCAAGACACCGCCATTCGATAACCCCGGCGTCCGCGAGGTCTCGCCGGGCCGCTACGAGGTGGTAATCGTAGCCTACGCATGGCAGTTCGTTCCCGACGAGATCGAGGTTCCGGCCGGGGCAGAGGTCACTTTTATGGGCACTTCGGCTGACGTAATCCACGGATTCTTTATTCCCGGTACGCGGATCAACACGATGCTGATCCCGGGCGAGGTCTCGGAGTTCACATACCGGTTTGCCAAACCGGGGAAGTACCTGTTGCTATGCCATGAGTACTGCGGCCAACTGCATCATACGATGCACGCGGATGTGGTGGTGAAATGACGCCGATCGTGTCAGATGCGTCCGGCTTTTCGCTGCCTGACGACCAGCGCAAAGTGATTCGCTGGAATATCTATTTCGGCTTCGCGGTGCTAGCGGTGGGGGTCCTGTTCGGACTCGGCCAGGCGCTCAACTACGCGGGGGTCAATATCTTCCAGTACTATCCCGGGGTCCGGACCTACTATGAGGGACTTACTATTCATGGCGTGCTGAATGCGCTGGTGCTGACCTCGGTGTTCGGCAACGGATTCATGGCGTTGACGACCGCCCGGGGGCTCGGACGCCCGCTCAACGGCTTTTTGCTGCGCTCGTCATTCTGGACACTGGTTATCGGCACGGTAATGGCCGCGTGCGCGATCGTGGCCGGAAAGGCGACCGTGCTCTACACCTTTTATGCCCCGCTCCAGGCGCACTGGACGTTTTACCTGGGTTTGACGCTGGTGGTGGTGAGCACCTGGCTCACGTCGGCGGCGCTGCTGGTGGCGCTGCGCGGATGGCGCCGCGAGCATCCCGGCGAGCGCATCCCGCTGCTCGCCTTCATGTCGATCGCCACCTACGTGATGTGGGACGTCGCATCGGTCGGGCTTGCGATCGAGGTCGTCGTGCTGCTGCTGCCGTGGTCGCTCGGACTGGTCGCGGGATCAGACCCGATGCTGAGCCGCACGTTGTTCTGGTTTACCGGGCATCCGATCGTGTACTACTGGCTGCTGCCGGTTTACGTATCGTGGTACGGGATGATTCCGAAGCAGGCCGGCGGCGCTCTGTTCAGCGACACGCTTACGCGGGTGGCGTTCGTGATGTTCATCCTGCTGGTCCCGGTGGGATTCCATCATCAGTTCACCGACCCCGGAGTTGGAACGGGGCTCAAGTTCGCGATTGCGTTTCTCACTTTCGCCATTTTCTTCCCGAGCCTGATGACTGCGTTCGGGGTGATGTACGCGCTTGAAATTGCGGGACGCTGGAATGGAGGAAAGGGCCTGGTCGGCTGGTTCCTGCGCATCCGATGGTCCGACCCGTCGGTGTGCGCGCAGGTGCTCGCGATGTGCGCGTTTTTGTTGGGGGGAATTTCCGGACTGATGAATGCCAGCTACAACATGAACCTCGTGGTGCACAATACCACTTTCATCGTGGGGCATTTCCATCTTACGCTCGCAACGACGGTCGCCCTGTCTTACATGGGAATCGCGTACTGGATGGTTCCTTACCTCGCGCAGAAGCGGCTATGGTCGGCGCGGCTGGCGGTCGCGCAGGCGGTCTCGTATTTCGCGGGGGTGATGATATTTGCGCACGGATTGATGACGGGCGGACTGGAAGGAATGCCGCGGCGTACGGCGCTTTCGATCGGCAACTACTCTCTGCCGTCGTGGCACATTCCGGGCGTGATCGGCGCCGTCGGCGGGACCATCATGATGGCGAGCGTGGCGCTGTTCTTCGTCATCCTGGTAGCGACGATTCTAAGCCGCGAAGAGGTCAAAATCGCGGATATTCCATTCACGGAGACGGTGCAGGCGCCCTCGCAGGACGGCTGGCAGGCCCGCCTCGACTGGTTCCACTACTGGGTTTACGCGTCAATCGTTATCATCGCGATTATGTATGGGCCGTTCGTGATGCACCATCTGCCGCCGATGTTGAGCGCGCGCCCCTTTACTAACTATTGACAAGGATTTGCTTCGGCGATGCGCCATTACCGCCGCGGCTGCATCATCCGCCACATCCTGACGCCGATCGAAAACATTTCGCCGATGGTCTCGTAGCCCGCCCTGGTGTAATAGGCCACGTTTGCTTCGGTCGCGGTTTCCAGGTACACCCCGGCGAGTTCGCCGCGCAGGCTGGCGAGGTCCCGGAGATGGTCGAGCAGGGCGATTCCGAAATGGCGCTGCTGGTAGGGCGGGTTCACGCCGAGCAGGCTGAGATAGAGATGCGGCTTCGGCGGGCGGTTGCGGAACTGATCGCCGCTAAGCCGGGCCGCGCGGAGCGCGCCCCTGGTGCCTACCGCGGCGACCATTCGCGGAACGAGGCCCAATACGCTCAACGCGCCGGGCGGGGTCTGGCCGACGCCCTCGACCACCGCCGCCGCCGCCACCTTTTCATTCTCGACCACGCCGAACACCGGTTGTCCGTTGCGGCGTTGGATTTCCAGCACCACGGAGAAGAGCATCGCGATTCGGCGCGCGCGTTCGGCCGGGTCCGAAAGGTCCGGCAGGACGGCCCACATCGGCGGATCGTTGATAAATGCGCGGCCAAGCGCCTCGGCCGCTTGCTGGTACTGTTCGGGAAAAATCAGGGAGACCGCGGGCTTTCCTTCCTGGCGGGTCATGATCGCCGGCTAGCAGGCTGGTAATGAATCACAGCCTGCTCCCCCTCTCTTATCTTCCCCGGAAAAGATCGAGGGAGAAGGTAGAGGAAAGAAGCCATCTTTTACGCAGGATGTTGAGACCGCAGGGCGGTCGAACTGCGATGCTCCCGCTTTTCTCAACATCCTGCTAGCGCGAGAAATTGCGCCGGTACGAGACGTAGTTGGAACAGATCTGTCCCCCCAGCTTTTCGCCGGTGCGCCGCGACGGCCAGTTGTCGTCGAGCACGAATCCGTAGCCGACAAATTTTGCGCCGCGGCGAATCAGTTTCAGATACGCGTACGACGCCATCGCGAGATTGACGCCACGCCCGCGCGCGAATTCGCGGACCCCGATACCGAGAAAATTGACCCGCTCCGAGTCCTTGAGCGTGTAGCCCGGTTGAACCTGCGCCATCGCCGATTGCTCCGGCACCACTATCAGCGTCCCGGCAACCTCGCCATCGCGATACGCCACTACGCTAGTATCGAGTCCGCCCAGGACCTCGAACAACGCGAAGAACTCCGAAAACGCCGCCTCGGAAATCGCCACGAATCCCCAATGATTGTAGAACGCCTCGTTGAAAGCCGGCACGAAATCGGCAGTCCGCCGCTCGGGCGACATCTCGCTCAGCGGCGTGATTTCGAATCCACCTCGCCGCGCCGCTTCGAGCGCGCTTTCATACCGCGCGACCAGCTCCGAGGTGACTTCGATCCGGTAATCGACCATCCCCTTTTCGGTCTCGAATCCGGCATCCTTGAGCAAGGCGTGGTAGTAGTCCGGATTGACGCGCGCCAGGAACTCGGGGAGCTCATCGTACGCGTCGATCACGAACGGGCCGTCGATCGGTATGTAAGACCCCGCACGGGCCGCAATCGCGCCTTCGCTCCGCAACCACTCGCAGGCCGCATCGAGCATCGCTCGCACGGCGTCGCGCGTCCCCGCCAGCGCGTCGAACACCGCGAGATGCCCGAGCCGCTCGCCCCAGCGGTCCGCGTACGCGGGATCGACGACGGCAAGCACGCGCGCGACGATCTCGCCGTGCTCGCGGGCGACGAACGGACGCATCGATTTGCCCGCGGCGAGTGCGCTCTGCCCGAGCAGCACCGGCATCTCGATCGCGTCCAGCGCCGGCCAGTAGGCGAGCGCGCCGGCGTGCGCACGATCCGCGAAGCGTACGAACTCTGCGAAGCCATCTCCGTCGCGTGGGGACTCGATTCTGACTGTCATGGGCTGTGTACCTCAGAGTTCGCGTCGCTTGACCAACTTCTTCCGATCATGTACAAATGACCAAGATTTACCCGTCTAATGTACAAGAAACCACCCGCCCGCTCAAGCCGCGCCCCTCGACCGGAGGAGGGCCGGCGCCGTGTGATCCTGGAAGCAACGCTGCGAATCATCGCCAGCGAAGGAGCGGATGCGGTAACGCATCGGCGAGTAGCACAGGCGGCCGGAGTGCCGCTGGGCTCGATCACGTATTATTTCAAGTCTCGCGAAGATCTCATGCGTGAGGCGTTCCGTCAGTATCTCCGCGATTTGATGGAATTTATTACTCACCTGGAGCGCGAGTTGCCGGTCGCGGCGCCGAACGATGTGGTCGAGCGAGCATTGGAAGTCGTGCGGCGAGAATTCGCAAACGCCGATATGGTTCCCGTGGAGTACGAACTGATTTTGCGTGCGGCGCGGGATGAGCTTTTGGCCAAGGAGTTCCTTTCCTGCGTGCGCTACCTGGAGGCGCGCGTAGCCGAGGCGCTCGAGGGAATAGGGGTGAGCCGTCCGATTGATGCAGCCCGCACTATTATCGATCTGGTGCGCGGATTCGAGCTTGAGCGCCTGACGCGGCCCTCTGCCGACACCGAGGATCTGCGCCGTCGTCTGGCGAGAGTGGTCGATGGGTTAATCGCCACGCCGGGCGTATCGGCCGCGGCTCGCGCCACACGGGAAAAACGCCGAAAAGAATGAACCGGGGACTGGTAGGATGTTGAGGCCGCAGGCCCGTCGAACTACGAGGCTCTCGCTTTTCTCAACATCCTGCTACACGCTCTGGCGGGCCTTTCCGCCCGGCGCCGCGACCATCATCTTGATCAGCTCCTCGGTGATTCGCGGCTCGAGACCCTCGGTGTGGCCCTTGTCAAGGCGCACGACGTCGGCGATCAGGCGGCCGCCGCGGGCATTCGGGTAAACGTAGACCAAAGCCCTGCCCGGCCGAGGGAAGAGGCCCCAGGCTGGTGTCGAATGACCCTCGCGCAGCGTGTCATAGATTTCGCCGGGCTTATCATCCACTACATCGGGCAACCTCACTCGCGGGCCAGCGCCGTACTTGTCGGCCCATGGCGAGGTCTCGGGCAAGGCGACCATCTCATTTTCGCCCGTAGCGAATATGAATGAGATATCGCAGTCGGGCGTCGAGGCGCGGCCTGGGCGAGGCGCGTTGCTGCCCTCCGGCATCGGAGGCACCGAGCCGCGCACCGGGACGAAGAAGGACGCTGGAAGCTCGATCGGCCCGATCCGTCCGCCGGAAAGGCTGAGCCAGCCGTCGACCCCGTTCCTGAAAAAGTCGTCGCCGAGCAGGCGGTTCGCCGTCATGCCGCCCTGGGAATGGCCGACTAGCCAGAACGATGCGATGTTGTCCTTTCCATACTTGTCGAAGACATAGTTCACGATATTGCGCAGGTGATCATCATCCGCCTCGGCCACCCACCGCCGCGACGGTTCCTTGGTCGCCGCAGACGGCGTCGCGATAACCAGGCGATACCTCTCTTTGTAGTGGTAGGCGGGGAAATAGGATCGCTGCCAGGCGCCGACCGAGCCGCCCCCGTGCAGGCTCAGGAGGAATACCACTTTTTCGCCGGGTTTGAGATCATCGGGATCGTCAAGATAGCACTTGCGGCCGGTTTTGGCGTCCACCATGCTGATACTGCCCATGCTCGATCTCCCCGGCCGCCCGATTGACGGCCATCCAGATCTTCATTGCCACGGTATTTCCGATTCTAGACAGTACAAATCTCTCACTTCAGCGACAGGTCAACGCGGCTGGTCTTGCCTTTATCGGTGATGCCCTCGGCGGTGAGCTTGGGCGGGACGGTAAACAGCTTGCCGGGATCCACCTTGTTATCACTCAGCCATTTGCGGACTGCATTCGCACGCGCCTGCGCGAGCTTCGGGAGGTCCTGGTCCGTGACTTTCATATTCGCGAGCAGCAACTTCTTCATCTCATCGGGCGGGAGCGTCTGTGCAAGACCGATGACGTTGCGCGGTTTGCCGGGAATATCGGCCGCCTTGTACGCCCGCGTGAGATATTTGTTGTAGTCGCTCGAAGTTTCATCGACGATTATATCTTCCGGGGCGGTTCCGCCACGGCCCGTCGCCTCGATCATTTGCGCCGCGACCAGCCGCGCCACCATCGCATCGCGCAGCCCGTCCCGATCGACTGCCGGATCCACTCTCCCGCAGATATCCAGGTTGAGCGACGGCTTGTCCTGCAGAACCTTGGCAACCGTCGCCAACTTCGCCTGGCTCTGAGAGGTCAGCGTCGAGAACCCCGGCCTGAACTCGATATAGCCCAACTCGGCGCTGCTCCCGCCGACTACCGACGCGAGCAGGCTGAAGGGCGACGTCACCGCCTTCATGATGAGGTTCTTGATCACTCCCCAGATCACGCCGCCGATGCTGAATTGCGGGTCGGAGAGCGAACCGGAGACCGGAACGTCAAGATTGATCCGGCCCTGCGAATCCTTGAGCAGCGATATCGCGAGGCGAACCGGCAGATTGGTGGCGCTCGGACTCTCCACGCGATCGCCAAACGTGAACTGGTCGATCAGAATCTTGTTTTCGGCCGTCAGCTTGTCCTGATCGAGTAAGTAATGCACATCCATCGTCAGCGTTCCTTTGACGATTGGATATCCAGTGTACTTCGTTGTGTATGGCGACAGTCCGGTCAGCTCGATGCCATCGGCTTTGGCCCTGATATCGACGAACGCCATCGGAGCGAGCGGATTGATCGAGCCGTCTATGTTGATCGGCGCGCTGCCCTCGACTTTGCCATCGACTGTCACCGGAGCGGGCGTCGTCGTGCTCGTGCCGAACGCTCCCACTTTGCCTTCGATCTCGCTCAGGTCCGCCGAGTAGTTGGGCTTGATGAAGTAGTCACTGTAATTGACCTTGCCGCCCGACAAGGTGATTCGCCCGATCGCGATATCGGCCTTGATAGGCGCCGCGGACGGTGCGGCCGCGGGCGCGCCGGCTGACGGCGCGGCGGCGGGAGCGGGCGGCTGGGCGGGAGCGGGAGCACTGGCGGCGGCCTCCGGTCGGGTGAGCGAGGTGGGCGGCGCCTGCGGACTTGCGGTGATGTCGCTCAGATTCAATTTGCCGTCGCGGTTCAGAATGATGCGGGCATAGAAGTCTGCGAGCGACAACGCCCCGATATGCACTTTCGGCGCGCCGCCTCCGTACGCGAAATCAATCCGCCGCGCGCCGAACGCCTTCCAGCTAAGAAAACTGTCGGAGGTCAGTTTGTCGAGAACTTCCACGTTGCCCACCGTGGCATCGCCCCGGTAACCGACACGAAGATTTCCGTGGTCGATTGCCATGTCGAAATCGCCCTTGGTGGTCAAGGCGGCCCTGCGAATCGTCGCGTTGAGGTTGCTTTCCACGTACGGGGCGGCGGCTTCCAGACCCAGCCGGTCGGTCGTTATGTGGAGGGTGGCCTTGAGCGGGTTCACCGCTGCGGTGCCCGCGATCTTGAAACCGCCCTTGCGATTGAGCGTGCCGTCGAGATCGACTCCGATTGGCTTCGCAAAATCGCTCGACACGTCCTTCAGATGAAGATTCATGGGAGCGACCGTCAGGTTCGCCGCGCTCGCAACTGTATGATCCTCGAACCGGATTGCCGAC
Source organism: Binataceae bacterium (SeqCode) (assembly GCA_035626155.1). Taxonomy (GTDB): domain Bacteria; phylum Desulfobacterota; class Binatia; order Binatales; family Binataceae; genus DASPOF01. The sequence continues at coordinate 1,206 of DASPOF010000092.1, read as the reverse complement.
TTCTCCAGCGCGACCGAGGCAACTTGAAATTGCCACGGAGCGGCGGGCGCACTGGCAGGAGTTGGCGGCGGACTCGCCGGCGGCGCAGGCTGTCCTTTGCGGGCGGCTTTGCGGCGGCGCTTGGCGGCCGGCGCTGCCGGAGCGGGTGCGGCGGGCGTGCGCACCAGCGACAGCAAATTCAGCTCGCCGCGGCTTCCCCGGCGAACGAACATGTCCAGACCGTCGAGGCGAACCTCGTTGACCGTCGCCTGATGCGCCGCAAGATCGACTTTCCCGACCGTGACGCCAAGCCGCGTGAACGCGACCGCCTTGTCACGGCCCGTCGGCGGGCGCACGTCGAGATTTTCGAGCGCAAGGGAGGCGGGTTCCACATGAACGTTGAACTGGCTCGGAGCAAAATTCGCATCGACGGTGGCGTGCGTGCTCAACTTTCCCGACGCGATGTTGGCCGCCAGGTTCGCCTGCGCAAATGGCTGCAAGGCGGGAAGGTCCACCTGGTCGATTGCGATGTCCGTCCTGGCGTGGGATTGCACCAGGTCGACAGTCCCATCGAGCTTGAGCGTTCCGCCGCCGCTCAGCTTCGCATTCATGTCGAAGGATGCGGGCGGCGATCCGATGGTCCGCAGGCCCTTGAGTCCAACATGAATATCCTGGATCGCGGCGGCGGCCGGCTTCGCGCCGCGGTTGTCCGTGAATTCAACCGAGCTGTTCGAGAGGTCGAACGATTCAACCGATGCATCGAGCGGCGATGCGGCGGGAGCCGCGCGCGCGGTCGGCTGCGCCGTCGGCGCGGCTTCAGGTGCGGCCGGCGCGACCGCGGCCGGCGCCGCGCCCGGAGCCGCAAGCGAAGCAAAGTTGAGCGTGCCGTCCCGATTCAGGACCGCGTGGCAATCGAGTCCGTCGATGTTGATCGCTCTCAGATGAATGATCTGGCGCAGCGGCTGGACGTCGAGGAGCCTGACGAGAAAGTGCTTGAGCCCGACCAACGGCTCATTCGCGCTGTCGCGAACGTCGATATCATCCAGGGCGACGCGGCCCGTGATGCTGACGCTAGGCGCCGGCTGCGTCTGCACGAAATGCACCTCGAGACTGGTGGAAAGCATCCCGTGGGGAATCCCGACCGGCAGCTTGATGGGCGCGTAGCCGATATATTTCGTCAAATCCAATTGGTCGAGTTTCAAGTCGAGAATTGACTCGAGCGATGTG
>DASPOF010000091.1:0-9768 GCA_035626155.1 Binataceae bacterium (SeqCode) | reverse complement strand
CCGCGTGATCATGAGCGAAATCGCGCGCATCGCCGACCATCTGACCTGTCTCGGGATGGCGGCGAGCGAGGTGGGAGCGATCACCGCCGCCTTCTACATGCTCGAAGCGCGCGAGTACCTGTTCGACATCATCGAGGCGGTCACCGGGGCGCGCCTGACGGTCACGTGGTGCCGGGTCGGCGGCGTGTCGCACGATCTACCGGACGGCTTCGCCGAGGGCGTGCGAGCGGCATTCAAGAACATCGATGCGATCCTCACCGATTGCGACAAGCTCTTAAGCCGCAACCGCGTATTCATCGACCGCATGAGCGGCATCGGAATCATCCCGCGCGACAAGGCGATTTCCTACGGCATCACCGGACCGCTCCTGCGCGCGACCGGCCTCGCCTACGACCTTCGAAAGGCGCAGCCCTACCTGGTGTACGACCGGATGGAATTCGAGGTCCCGACCGGCGACCGGGGCGATAATTACGACCGCTTCACCGTCCGCTTCCGCGAGATCTACCAGTCGATGCGAATCGTCGAGCAGGCAATCAAGCAGGCGCCCGAGGGGCCGGTCTCAATCGACGATCCGCGGGTCGTGCTGCCGCCCAAGCAAAAGGTCTATGGCTCGATCGAAGGGCTCATGAACCAGTTCAAGCTCATCATCGAGGGCATCAAAATCCCGCCCGGCGAGGCCTACCAAGCGATCGAGGGGGCCAACGGCGAACTGGGCTTCTATGTTGTGAGCGATGGCAGCGGGCGGCCATATCGGGTGCGGGTCCGTCCGCCATGCTTCCTCGCGATGGGAGCGCTCGGCGAGATGCTGATGGGGCGGATGATCGCGGATATCATAACGACGTTTGGAATGATTAACATGATCGGCGGCGAGTGCGACCGCTAGTCGCGGTCCGGGGCGCGTAGCGATCGAGGGTCGGCGGATGTGCCCGGAATATCGAGGGAATCCGGGGCGGGCCGAGCTTCGAGGGTAGGCTCTCGCATCGCGAACGAGTATACTCCAACGGTTGAGTCAGGTTTAACCGGGGGGGTCCTTTGCGGACGGCAAGCCGGGACAATCGCATCAGGATCGGGAGACTCGCGCGAGCGTTGGCGATCGCGCTCGCGGTGATGGTCTCGCCGCGGGTTGCGCGCGCGCAGTCGTCCTTCCCGCGCGTCGCCGCCAATTCGTCCGGATGGGTCGACTTCGGCAATGGCAGCATCATCCGCCTCGCATCGAGCACATCGAGCGCGGACGGATACGGCGAGAGCATCATCGCGTCGCCCGGGGATTTTCAGGCGCGGCTGCGCACGGACCCGACGGCGAATTTCCGCCAGGGTGCGTCGGGCCCTTGCGTCGCGGGCGAGAGTGATTGCGTCGGCCCGTTCACCGACTGGGGTCTCCGATTCACGGCGAGCCATCTTCCGGCTGCCGGCGATTCGACCCAGGTGGATATCTATCTCGACACTTCGTTCGCCGCGACGCATGCGGATTATCGCTTCGATTGGGACTCGGCGCTGAATGACTCGACCGGCCAGTTCCTCCAGGATTATGTGTTCAACGTCGGCACCGGGAGCGCGCTGCCGAACGATCCATGCGGATTCATGAAAACCGCCCATTTCGTGGTGTCCGCATCGAATGCCAGCGGCAGAGAAGGTTCCTATCCCGAAGATCCAGCGAGGGCGCCCCAGTGCATCACGCGCTCGGGATGGTACACGTTCCGCCACGAGTTCCACGCCGACGCAAGCGGGAACCTTAAGGTCGATATGTCGGTCATCAAAACCGCGACCGGTGTGACGGTCGCCAACTGGTCGTTTCACCCGGCCTGTTCGCCTCCGCAATCGGCGGGGCTATGCACCGAGGATCAGCCGCTGCCGATCGCCGCGGTCGGCGGGAACGCGTTTGGATGGTTCGCGAACCAGGAGATCGACATGCTCCCGGTCGCGAACATAATGCTCCGGCCGCTCAAGCCGCAGAGCGCCGCGGACTGCGAGAAAGGCGGGTGGAAGAACTTCGCCGATCCCTCCTTCAAAAGTCAGGAGGCTTGCGAGAGCTTCGCCGAGCTTGAGCTTCAGGATTAGCGATTAACTGGCGCCGCCCCCGGCGCGAGCGAGGACGCATTCGCCGTCCAGGGGCCGCTTTGCCGCGCTTCATCGCATGGCTATCATCGACCTGAAGAGATGTCCTCCACTGCTGCGATCACTGTCGCCGAAGCTGCGCCTGAAACCACTGCGCCGCGCAGAGTACTGATCGTTCTGCTGGGCGCGATCGGCGACGTCGTCCGCGCACTTGCGCTGCTCGGCCGGATTCGCCGCGCATGGCCCGACGCGCATCTCGCCTGGGCCGTCGAGCCGAAGTCGAGCGCGATTCTCGAGGGTCATCCCTGGCTCGATGAACTGATAATCTACGATCGACGCCGCGCCCCGTGGGGGTTCGTGTCATTTCTGCTCGAGGTGCGCTCGCGGGGATTCGACCTGGTGCTCGACCTCCAACGCCATCTCAAGAGCGGCGTCACGTCGTGGGTCTCGGGCGCAGCCGATCGCTGGGGATTCGCCGCAGCCAACACGAAGGAATTCAACCACCTGTTTTCGAATCACCGGATCGAGCCTCAGCCGCGCATGCGTCTTAAGCTTCTCCAGTATCAGGCGTTTGGCGACGCGCTCGGAATCCCGGCCGCTCCGGTCGAGTTCGGCCTGGAGCCATCGATCGATGAACGCGCGCGGGCGCGGGAGATGCTCGCGGATGCGCCGCGTCCGCTTATCGGCGTGATTCTCGGTTCGTCGTGGCCGAGCCGGATTTACTTTCCGGAATCGATCGCGGCGGTGATTAGCGGAGTGCGCAGCTCAAGCGATGGTTGTACTCCGCTGTTCCCGGTTTTGCTCGGCGCATCGAGCGAGACGCCTCTGGCCGATGCGGTGATATCGCATTTGGGCGGCGCTCCCGCACTCAACCTCGCCGGCCGCACCGGGCTTCGCGATCTGGCCGCGATTTTCGCCGAGTGCGCCGTCGCCTTTGGCCCGGACTGCGGGCCGATGCATATCGCGGGCGCAGTGGGCTGCCCGATTGTCTCGCTGTGGGGTTCGACTGCGGCGGAACGTTCCGCGCCCTGGGGCTACCAAGATTTCGCGCTGACCGGCGATATCCCGTGCCATCCCTGCTATCTCCGCGACTGCCCCATCGGACGCGAGTGTATGCGGCGGATAGCGCCGCAGGACGTCATCGCGGCGATTCGACGAGCCGAGCACGGCCGCGCGATCAGCGCACCGCCGATTGCGGACGGTTCGGACGCCCAGCGGACGGCATCGCGATGAGGTCCGTGGGCGCCGAACGGGCAGAACGGGACGGGTGGTCGCTGTTCTTTCCTCGCGGCGCGGCGGGCGAATTCGGATCTCATGAGGAACTGGGCGCGCTCGCGATCGACGCGGCCAGCGGGCGATGCGGCCGTGTGATGCGCAGGTCGCGCGACGCGACGACCTTCCTCACGCGTTTGCGCGGCGACCCCGGCACGGGTACCGAAATTTTTTTCAAGGTGATCGATCCGCCCGGCGGATGGCGCGGCATCAAGCGGCGGTTGCGCGGATCGCGCGCGGCGCACGTCGCAGCGATAAGCGAGGCGTTGCGCCGCGATGGCCTGCAAGCCCCGGTGGTGCTCCTGTTTGGATGCGAGCCGGCGACGGGACGCGAGATAATCTCGACGGTCCGCATCGCCGGGCGGACGCTGATACGGTGGCTTCGGCAGGATGGGCGGATGCTTGAGCGCAAGCGCGCCATGCTCCGCGCGCTCGGCGCCGAAGTCGCGCGGCTCCATCGCGCCGGCTATCTCCACGGCGACCTGACGCCGTACAACGTCATGGTGATGACCGGCGACGCACCCCGCTTCGCTTTTATCGATCACGACCGCACCCGAAAATCACCGGCGGCGCGACTTTTGAGGCCCCGGATGCGCAACCTCGTCCAGCTCGGCCGCTTCGACCTGGCTGGACTCACGATTACCGATCGGATGCGCGTGTGGCGGGGATACGCTGGCGAATTCGGACTCAGGAATGAGCGCGCCGCTTTGAGAAGGGTCGCCCGGATGCTCGCGGCGAGAATCGCGCGCGAGGGTGCGAGCGGCAAGCTCCACTCGGCGCGACTGGCGGCTGCCGATGGGATGAGAGAGGCGTGATGGCGGAAGCAACCAAGATTTCAGTCGTGATACCTGCCTACAACGAGGCCGGTACAATCGGCGCCGTGATCGATCGCGTCCTTGGCTGCGGCTTCGATGCGGAGGTGATCGTCGTCGATGACGGCTCGAGCGACGGCACCGCCGAGTTTCTGCGCAAATTCGAGCATCCCAGGGTCAGGTGCTTCTTTCATTCGCAAAATCGCGGCAAAGGCGCGGCGCTGAGGCTCGGATTTGCGGCCGCATCGAATCCCTACGTCTTCGTCCAGGATGCCGACCTCGAGTATGACCCGCGCGATTACGCGCTGATGATAGGTCCCCTGCTGGACGGCCGCGCCGACATGGTTTTCGGCTCGCGTTTTCTCGGCGGGCCGCATCGCGTGCTCTTCTTCTGGCATTACCTCGCCAACCGCGCGATCACGATCCTCTCCAACGCGATCACCGATCTCAACTTGAGCGACATGGAGACCGGGATGAAGGGGTTCGTGCGCGAGAAGCTGATTCAGCTCAAGCTCTCCGCCAACCGTTTCACGTTCGAGCCCGAAATCACCGCGAAGGCGGCGCGGGCGCGATGGCGGATTTACGAGGTGCCGGTCTCATATTCCGGGCGCACTTACGAGGAAGGAAAGAAGATCGGATTTCGCGATGCGATGACCGCGGTCTGTGCAATCATTTACTATCGGTATTTCGACTGATCCGATGCGATGGACGACGCGCAGGCGCATAACGAATCCAAACCGCGGGGCGCAAATCCCGTGAACGCGAGCGCAACCGCAATTCGCATCGCGGGCGTGGACCCCGAGCTGGGCTTCGGCGGCGGAGAGGCGCAGGTGATGGGGCTTACCGCCGAACTGGTGCGGATGGGGCATCGCGCCGAGCTGATATGCGATCCCGCCGGGAAGCTCTGGGAGCGGGCGCGGCGCGCCGGTTTCGTCTGCCACCCGCTTCGCATCCACAACTCGATCGACCTGTCCGCGGGCATCCGGCTGCGCAACATCCTCAAGCATCAACGATACGACGTGGTCCATTTCCACACCGCGCGGGCGCACGCGATGGCGCCATACGGGCGCGGATACGCCCACGCCCTGGTGGTGACGCGAAGGATGGATTACCGGCCCAACCGGCTGTTCGCGCCTTACCTGTTCAATCAAGCGGTGGATGGTGTCGCCGCAATCTCGCGGGGCGTCGCGGATGCGCTCGCCGCATCCGGAGTGCCCCGCGAGCGCATCACGATCATCCCCAGCGGCGTCGATTGCGACCATTTCCGGCCGCCCTCGGCCGCCGAGCGGGCCGATGCTCGCGCGGCGTTTGGAATTCCCGACGATACGCTTGCGATCGGAACCGTCGGAGTGCTCGAATCGCGCAAGGGTCATCGTTATCTTCTGCAAGCGCTTGCCGGGCTGGCGAGCGAAAACCGGGCCGCCTCGGCGGGCGCGAAAACGGTCTGCCTGATCGCGGGCGACGGCTCGCTCCATGCCGAGCTGGAACGCGAGGCCGCCGAACTGGGGCTTAGCGAATCGGTGCGCCTGCTCGGGCGGATCGAGGATTCCCGGTCTCTGCTGTGGGCGCTGGATATTTTTGCATTCCCGTCGCTCCACGAGGGGCTCGGGGTGGCGATGCTCGAGGCGGCCGCGTGCGGGCTGGCGTGCGTGGCGAGCGATACCGGCGGACTGCGCGACCTCGTCGTGCCCGGGCAAACCGGGCTGCTAGCGGCAGCGGGAAATCCGGCCGAGCTTGCCGCGGCGATTCGCGTGCTTGCCGGCGATTTGCGCGAGCGCGAGGCGATGGGTGCGCAGGCGCGCGCGCGCGTGGCCTCGAAGTTTGATATGGCGAAGATGGCGGAGCGGACGCTCGAGCTTTACCGCGCCTGCCTGGAAAAAAGAGGGGCGAAAGGCTTAATCCAATGAGGAGCATGACCGGGTTCGGCAGAGCGGTCGTCGAACGGCGCGGAAACCGGGTAGTGGCCGAGGCCCGCGCGCTCAACCAGCGCTTCTTCGAACTCAAGCTCAACGTGCCGCGCGGATGGGGAGAGCACGAGGCGGAAATCCGCAAGCTCGTCCAAAGCGTGGTCGCGCGCGGCCGGGTCGAAGTATTCGTCAAGCACGTCACCCTCAAGCCGCCGCCTGCACGGCTCGAGGTCAACGACCGCCTGGCGAATCTGTATGTTTCGGAGCTGCACCGGCTCGGCAAACGGCTGCATCTCAACGGCACGCTTCGGCTCGAGGCGATCCTGAACCGCCCCGAGATTTTTCATGTCGTCGAGGAGGAGCACGACTCGGCCGAGGCGATCCGGCTTGCGATGACCGCACTTTCGCGAGCGTTGCGCGCGATGGACGCCGAGCGCACGCGCGAGGGCGCAAGCTTAAAGCGCGACTTTGGACGGCGAGCGAAGAAAATCGCGGATGCGATCCCGAAAATCGAGACGCTTGCGGCGCAGACCCGCGCCGAGGTGATGGCGAACTTCGACAGGCGGGTGCGCGAGCTGCTCCACAACCTCCCTGTCGACGAGAAACGGCTGTACGAGGAGGCCGCGCTTGCCGCCCAGCACGGCGACATTAGCGAGGAAATCACGCGGCTTCGGACCCATCTGGATGGCCTGCGCCGGCTGCTGGTACGCGAGGGTCCGGTGGGCAAGTCGATCGAGTTCCTCCTCCAGGAGATCAATCGGGAGGTGAACACGATGGGCTCCAAATCGCAGAACGCGGCGCTCTCGCAGCTTACGGTCGAGGTCAAAGCCGAGGCCGAAAAAATGCGCGAGCAGGTGCAAAACGTAGAGTAAAATGGCGTCTGAAGCCAAATTTGCGCGCACCGGGAAGCTCCGATAGTGTCGAATCCAGAGGAGCCTGCGCCGCCCAGACGCGGTATAATTTTCATCGTGTCCGCTCCATCAGGAGCCGGGAAAACGACCATCTCGCGCGCGGCTCTCAAGGCCGTCGACGGCTTGGAGCCGTCAATCTCGCTCACGACGCGCCGGCCGCGCGACGGCGAGATCGACGGGGTCGATTACCACTTCGTGACGGACGAGGAATTCCAGCGAAGAGTTGACCGGAACGAACTTGCGGAGTCCGCCCGCGTGTTCGACGCGCGCTACGGCACGCCGAGAGCCCCGCTCGATTCCGCGGTTGCAGGCGGCCGCGACATTCTCCTCGACATCGATGTGCAGGGCGCGCGCCAATTGCGCCACAGCTATCCGCACGATGCGGTCATGATCTTCGTCCTTCCGCCGAGCTTCGCCGAGCTCGAAGAGCGGCTCCGCCGCCGCGGCACCGAGGCGGAGGACGACATTCAGCGCCGTCTCAAACGCGCCCGCGAGGAGGCGCTCGCGTATCCAGAGTACGACTACCTGATAATCAACCGCGAGGTTGCCGACTCGCTCGATCGCCTGCGCGCGGTCGTGTACGCGGAGCGGCTCAAGGTCGAACGGCTGAGCAAGGGGTTCGTACCGTGGAAGAGCTGACGCAAAGCTCTCCTGCCGAGCTCGACGAACTCATCGGGCTGATCCAGTCCTACAACCCGCAGGCCGACGTGGCGCTCATCCGGCGCGCTTACGAATATTCGGCCCGGATGCACGCCTCGCAGAAGCGCCTGTCCGGCGAGCCGTTCGTCATCCACCCGCTGAACGTCGCGCTGATCATGGCGCGGCTCAAGCTCGATGTGCCCTCGATCGTGACCGCGCTGCTCCACGACGTGGTCGAGGACACCAGCGCATCGCTCGACGAGATCCGCACGCTGTTCGGCGATGAGGTCGGGGAGCTGGTCGACGGGATGACGAAGGTCTCGAAGATCACCTTCCAGAGCCGCGAGGAAAAGCAGGCGGAGAACTTCCGCAAGATGATCATCGCGATGTCGCACGACATCCGCGTGGTCCTCATCAAGCTCGCCGATCGCCTGCACAACATGCGCACGCTCGAATCGATGCCGCCCGAGCGGCAGCTCGAAATCTCGCGCGAGACCATCGAGATTTACGCCCCCATCGCGAGCCGGCTTGGCATCTACTGGCTCAAGGCCGAACTCGAGGACAACGCGTTCCGCTACCTGAACCCGACCGCCTACTCGGCGCTCAAGGCATTTGTCGCCAAGACCCGCAAGGAGCGCGAGGAGTATATCGCCGAGGTGATCGCCATCCTGGGCCGCCGCCTGGCCGAGGCGGGGGTCAAGGCCGAGGTGGCCGGACGTCCCAAGCACTTCTACTCGATCCACGCCAAGATGCAGGATTTGGGGCTTCCGTTCGAGCAGATCTACGACCTGGTTGCGTTCCGAATCATCGTCGAGACGGTGCGCGAATGTTACGAGGCGCTCGGCGTCGTGCATGCGAACTGGAAACCGGTGCCCGGCCGCTTCAAGGACTACATCGCGCTGCCCAAGGTCAATCTCTACCAGTCGCTTCACACGACCGTCATCGGCCCGCGCGGGCAGCGGATGGAGGTGCAGATCCGTTCGCGCGAGATGCACAAGGTCGCCGAAGAGGGAATCGCGGCGCACTGGAGTTACAAGGAAGGCGCAAGCCCCAAGGAACTCCGGGAGACCGAGCGGTTCGCATGGCTGCGCCGCCTCATCGAATGGCAGCAGAACCTCAAGGACCCGCAGGAGTTCCTCTCGACGATCAAGGACGACCTCTTCGCGCAGGACGTCTTCGTTTTCACGCCCAAGGGCGACGTGCTCGATTTTCCGCGCGGTGCGAGCGTGATCGATTTCGCCTACCGCATCCATTCGCAGGTGGGAAACCACCTCGCCGCCGCGCGCGTGAACGGCCGGATGGTGCCGCTGCGCTACAAGCTCAAGTCGGGCGACACGATCGAGGTGATCACCTCCGAGCGGCAGACCCCGGGCAAGGACTGGGCGAATGCGTGCGTGACCGCGCGCGCCAAGTCGCGCATTCGCCAATGGCTGCGCCAGCAGCAGTCCGAGCGATCGCACGAGATGGGAATCCAGCTTCTCGATCGCGAACTCGAGCCGCTCAAGCTCTCGGTCTCGCAATTGCGCGCCGGCAAGCGTCTCGATGCCGCGATGAAGGAGTTCTCGCAGCGTGATGTCGATGGCCTGCTCGCCGCGGTCGGCTACGGGATCATCACGCCCGGCCAGGTGCTGGGCAAAGTTCTCACCGCCGATGAGTTGAAGCTTTACCGCGCGGAGAAGGCCCCTGCCCCGCCCGCGAAAGAACGCGCGCAGAAGGAAGCGCGCAAACCGCCCACGGGCGGCGTCGAAGTCTCGGGAATCGGCGACGTGCTCGTGCGCTTCGCCAGGTGCTGCAATCCGCTGCCGGGCGAGGCGATCACCGGCTTCATCACCCGTGGGCGCGGGGTTACGGTGCACGTCGCGGGATGCCCGCATGCGCTCGATACCGACCCGCAGCGGCGCGTGCCGGTGGTATGGAGGGACGGCGAGGAAGCGCCGCGCCCGATTCGGCTCGAAGTGCTATGCGCCGATCAGCCGGGCTTGCTCGCCGCGATGAGCAAGGCGATCGCTACCGCGGGCGTGAATATCTCCACCGCCGAAGTGAAGACGCAGGGCGCCGGCGGACGCTCGCTGGCGTTGTTCGAGGTCAACGTGACCAGCGCCCGTCAATTGAACAACCTGATGAACTCGATCGGCGCGATCGACGGCGTCATGCGCGTGTCGCGCCTTGGCC